>NZ_JXYH01000038.1 GCF_001262635.1 Aestuariivita boseongensis | reverse complement strand
CCGCCATTCCCAACACCCGAAGCTGGATTGCCGAGAACCTGTCAGGCGGGCAATTGTCGGATCTGAACGTGGCGCTGCGGGTGGCGTCAGGTGACAAGCCCAATGTCTATCTGGACTTCGATTACGACGGGACCGAGGTGCGGTTCATGCCCACCATGCCGCCCATTTCCGATGCGGCGGGCCATGCCAGCCTGATCGGCAATCGCTTTGTGACCACCGCCACCCGCGGTACGATTAACGCCGATCAGGGCGGTGGGGTGAATGTCGCGGGCACGTCATTCATCGTGCCTGATACCTCGGTGCGGCGCGGGGCGCCGGCGGTGGTGCGGGTGCAGGGGCGCGGCAGTATCACGAGCGTTTTGTCGCTGCTCAATCGCGAGCCGCTGAAGGTGATGGAAAAGCCCGGTCTGCCGGCGGATGTGGCCGGTGGCACTACGGTGTTTGAGGGCACCTTGGCCCTGCCGCTGCGCAAGGGGCTAAAATTCGAAGAGGTTGAATTCTTCGCCAACGGGCTTGCCCGCAATGTGACAAGCGCGCGGCTGGTGCCCAACCATGTGGTCGAGGCGCCAACGCTGACGATCGCGGCCACGGACGAGGGGATCGAAATTTCTGGTCAGGGCCTGCTGAGCAAGGTGCCCTTCTTTGCCAACTGGCAGCAGGTCTTCGGCCAACCTGGCGCGGGCAGCACGCTGAGGGGGACGGTGCAAATCAGCCCCGCAACGCTGGAGGCGTTTCAGATCGGCCTGCCTGAAGGGGCCGTGACTGGCGAGGGGGAGGCGCAGGTCACCGTCGCCTTGCCGCAAGGCGGGCCGCCGGAGCTGGAGCTGACATCAGATCTGCGAGGGCTGCGGCTGAGCTTTCCCGAACTGGGCTGGAGCAAACCGCCCGGCACCGCAGGCCGTCTGTCGCTTCAGACGCAACTGGTCACGCCTGCCGTCATCCCCAATCTTGAGCTTGAGGCACCCGGCTTGAGCGCCACGGGCCGGATCGAGGCGGCAGAAGGGGGCGGGCTTCAGCAGGCGACATTCTCGCGGGTGCGGCGGGGCGACTGGATGGATGTGCGGGCGCAGCTTGACGGGCGCGGGCCCAACCGCGCGCCCAATGTGTCCATACTGGGTGGGCGACTGGATTTGCGCCGTGCCGAGTTCGGTACCGGCAGCGCGGGCGGAAACGGTCGCGCGGACAACCGGCTGACCGCAGCATTGGATCAGCTGCAGGTGACGGACACGATCGCGCTGACCGGCTTTCGGGGCGATTTCACTTTGCTGCGCGGATTGGAGGGGAATTTTCAGGGCCAGATCAACGGCCGCACCCGGATTTCGGGCAGCGTTGTCCCTGATGGGGAGCGCAGCGCGGTACGTGTCATCTCGGACGATGCGGGGGGAATTTTTCGTGATGCGGGCATCCTGAAGCAGGCCTTTGGCGGCAGTTTCGACATGATCCTGCGCCCTGTGGGGGAGCCGGGAAATTTCGACGGTTCGATCAGCGTGGCCAATACATCGGTGCGCGACGCGCCGGCCATGGCAGCTCTTCTGAACGCCCTCTCGATTGTCGGGCTTTTGAACGAACTGGCGGGTCAGGGCATCTTCTTCTCCGAGGTGGAGGCGCGCTTCCGGCTGAGCCCGTCGCGGATCACGGTCTATGAGAGCCGGGCAACGGGGCCGTCGCTGGGCCTGACGATGGACGGCGTCTATGACGTGCCCAGCCAGCGGCTGAATATGCAGGGCGTGATTTCCCCGGTCTATCTGCTGAACCAGATCGGGGGGCTTCTGGCCCCGCGTCGGGGGGAGGGGCTTTTCGGGTTTACCTATACTCTGACGGGCGCCGCGCAATCGCCCGCCGTGGTGGTCAACCCGCTGTCGGGCCTGACACCGGGCTTCCTGCGCGAGATCTTTCGTACCCAACCGCCGCCCGTGGCCAGCAGCTCGGGCGAGGGGGCGGTGGTGCCGGAAAAAGAGCCTGCGCCGACTGCACCGCTGGGCGGTGATCGCTAGGGCTGGTCAAATCCGATTGCGCGGCTTAAGTGGCGCGCCATGAAACTCAGCGATTTTGACTTTGACCTTCCCGATCACCTGATCGCCACGCGGCCTGCCAAACCGCGATCGTCCGCGCGCATGCTGCAGGCGGTGGGTGATGAGATTTTTGACCGGCATGTGTATGACCTGCCCGACATGCTGGAACCCGGTGACAGGCTGATCCTGAACGACACGCGGGTGATCCCAGCACGCCTGACCGGCCAGCGCCATCGCAAGAGCGCGCAAGGCCCCGTGTCGGCGAAGATCGAGGTCACGCTGCTGGAGCCGCGCGTGGGCGGTGACTGGACCGCGCTGATCAAGCCGCTGAAAAAGCTGAAGATCGGAGAGGAGATCGTCTTTTCCCCGGATCTGAGTGCGATGCTGAAAGATACGGCCGACGGTCAGGGGTTGCTGGAATTCAACCTGACCGGAGAGGATTTTGACGCCGCACTTGCCGAAGCGGGCGCGATGCCGCTGCCGCCCTACATCGCGTCAAAACGCGCGGCCGATGCGCAGGACAAGACTGATTACCAGACTGTCTTCGCCCGTCATCCCGGCGCCGTCGCAGCCCCCACCGCCAGCCTGCATTTCGACGACGCATTGATGGAGGCGCTGCGCGCCCGCGGGGTCGAGTTTACCTATGTCACGCTACATGTGGGCGCGGGCACCTTTCTGCCGGTGAAAGTCGATGACGTGACTGAACACAAGATGCACGCCGAATGGGGCCGCGTCAGCGAGGAGGCCGCCCGCGAAATTGCCGAGACCAAGGCAAAGGGCAAACGGGTGATCCCCGTGGGCACCACCGCGCTGCGCCTGATTGAAAGCGCTGCCCGCGGCGGCGCGATTGCGCCCTGGGAGGGGGAGACGGATATCTTCATATATCCCGGGTTTGAGTTCAAAGTGACCGATGCGCTGATGACGAATTTCCACCTGCCGAAATCCACGCTGATGATGCTTGTGTCCGCGCTCATGGGGCATGATCGGATCAAGCGCATCTATAACCACGCGGTGGCGTCGGAGTATCGCTTCTTTTCTTACGGCGACAGCTCACTTCTTGTGCCTACCCCGCGCGGCTGAAGGTCGAAAACGCCACTTTGGTGTCGTTTCCGGTTGCGACGTGCCATTGTGACGGTTTCAGGTAGATACAGACGCAGGTAAAAAGGCCCCAACGATATGATACAGGTCCTCAAAAGCGCGTGGGCGTTGCTTCTTGGCATGGGGCTCTTGATGGTCGGCAACGGGATGCAGGGCACATTGCTGGGCATCCGGGGCGAGATCGAGGCCTTTTCCACGCTTGAGATGTCCGTGATTATCTCGGCCTATTTCGCCGGGTTCCTGGGCGGAAGCCGCATGGCGCCGGGCATGATCCGCCGGGTAGGTCACGTGCGGGTCTTTGCGGCGCTGGCCTCTCTGATCTCGGCAGTTATGATCTTGTACCCCACGGTCGTCGATCCGATTGTCTGGGCCTTGGGGCGCGTGCTGATCGGGTTCTGCTTTTCCGCCGTTTATGTGACCGCGGAAAGCTGGCTGAACAACGCGGCCACGAATGACACGCGCGGCCAGGCCTTGTCGCTTTACATGCTGGTGCAGACGTTGGGGATCGTTGTGGCGCAGTATCTGCTGCTGGCCGCCGATCCGTCGGGTTATGTGCTGTTCGTGATCCCGTCCATCCTGGTGTCGATTGCGGTCACGCCCATCCTGTTGTCGATCAGCCCGACACCGGCTTTCGACAGCACCAAACCGATGAGCCTGAAAGGCCTTTTCGGCGTATCGCCCCTGGGCTGCGTGGGCATGTTTCTTCTGGGCGGCGCGTTTTCGGCGCAGTTCGGTATGTCGGCCGTTTACGGCACCCAAGCCGGGTTGAGCGTCGCGCAGATTTCGACCTTCATCTCGGTGTTCTTCGTGGGCGCGCTGATCACGCAATACCCCATCGGATGGGTGTCGGACCGGATGGATCGTCGCCTGCTGATCATGATCGTCAGCCTTCTGGGTGCTTTGGGGGCGGTCGTCGGGGCCATCTTCGGGGCAGCCTATCCGCTGCTGTTGGTTGCGGCCTTCCTGATGGGGGGCGCGACAAACCCACTGTATTCGCTGCTGATCGCCCATACCAATGACTTTCTGGATTACGAGGACATGGCCTCGGCCTCAGGTGGGTTGATCTTCATCAACGGCCTGGGCGCCATCACCGGCCCGCTGATCACGGGCTGGGCCATGGATACGGTGGGCCCGCCGGGCTTTTGGATCTTTGCCGGTTCGCTGCTTGTGGTTCTTGCGGTTTACAGCCTCTATCGCGCGACGCAGCGCCCCTCGGTCCCGGTGGAAGAAACGGGCGCTTATGTCACCATGTCACCTTCCGCCACCTCGGTGGCTTTGGAAGCTGCACAAGAAATCGCCGTTGAAGATGCAAAAGAAGACGATGCGGCCTGAAAGTCGCACATTGCGCAATATGTCCAAGCTGAAAACATTCGTGACTTTGCATGGACGGGAAAGCGTTTGTAACGTTTTTGTATCGGATTTGTAGAGCAGGGAGTTTTCTATGACGGGTCCGGCAGACGTATTGAGTTTCTGGTTAGACGAGGTGGGCCCGGACGGCTGGTACAAGCAGGACGAAGATCTTGATGCCTCCATCCGTGACAGATTTCTGGAGACCTGGCAGCGCAGCAAGGAAGGTGCCTTGTCGCTGTGGCTGACATATCCCAGCGGGGCGTTGGCCTATATCATCCTGACCGATCAATTCCCGCGCAACATGTTCCGCGGCGACGGAAAGGCCTTTTCTACCGACAAGGCCGCGCTGGCTGTTGCCAAGTCCTCCATCGACAAGCGCTGGGATCTGAAAATCGACGAACCGGCGCGGCAGTTCTTTTACCTGCCGCTGATGCATTCGGAAAACCTGTGCGATCAGGAACGATGTGTTCGGCTGATGTGTGAACGGATGCCGGAACATGGCGCATCCAATCTGCTCCATGCCCGCGCCCATCGCGAGGTGATCCGTCAGTTTGGGCGCTTCCCTTACCGCAATGAGGCGCTGGATCGCAGCACGACGCCGCACGAGAAAACCTATGTCGATGGCGGCGGGTACGGATCGACCGTGCGCGCGCTGCAAGAGGCGGGTTAACACCCTATCGCAAGCGCTGTCGGTGATGCGCGCCGCTGGTCGGCAGGTGGTCATGCTTGCCGGTTGATCGGACGCCCTTCAGAAAAAGCGCTGCATATTCCGCAAGATAAGCTAAGCTGCACGGGAAAACCCCCGTCATCGCCCCGGTGTTCTTTTTGTCGCGGGTGCGCGGCGTTGATGTGTGCGCGGAAATAGTTTAACGGTGAACTAAATTTTGAACTCGGCGTGAGAGAGGCGAAAATGGCGGCGAAATCCTTTGATCTTATCGTGATCGGCTCCGGCCCTGGTGGCTATGTGGCGGCCATTCGCGCCGCGCAGCTGGGGCTGAACACGGCGGTCGTGGAACGCGAACACCTGGGCGGCATCTGCCTGAACTGGGGCTGTATCCCCACCAAGGCGATGCTGCGGTCGTCGGAGGTGTTCCATCTGATGGAGCGCGCCAAGGAATTCGGGTTGAAAGCAGAGAAGATCGACTATGACCTGGACGCGGTCGTCAAACGCTCGCGCGATGTGGCGGGGCAGCTGTCGGGCGGTGTGAAGCACCTGCTCAAGAAGAACAAAGTGACCGTGATCATGGGCGAGGGGACCATCCCCGCCAAGGGCAAGGTGTCGGTCAAGACTGACAAGGGCACCGAAGAGCTCACCGCCAAGAACATCATCCTGGCCACTGGTGCACGCGCCCGCGAATTGCCGGGGCTGGAGGCCGATGGCGATCTGGTCTGGACCTATAAGCACGCATTGAAGCCCGCGCGCATGCCCAAGAAACTGCTGGTGATCGGGTCGGGTGCGATCGGGATCGAGTTCGCCAGCTTCTATAACACGCTCGGCGCGGACACGACCGTGGTCGAGGTCATGGATCGCGTGTTGCCCGTGGAAGACGCCGAAATCAGCGCCTTTGCCAAGAAGCAATTCCTCAAGCAGGGCATGACCATCATGGAAAAGGCGATGGTCAAGCAGTTGGATCGCGGCAAGGGCAAGGTCACCGCGCATATCGAAACCGGCGGCAAGGTCGAAGAGCACGAGTTTGACACGGTGATTTCCGCTGTAGGGATCGTGGGCAATGTCGAGGGGCTGGGCCTCGAAGCACTGGGCGTGAAGATCGACCGCACCCATGTGGTGACGGACGAATATTGCCGCACCGGTGTCGACGGGATCTGGGCCATTGGCGATATCGCAGGCGCGCCCTGGCTGGCGCACAAGGCCAGCCATGAAGGTGTGATGGTCGCCGAGATGATCGCGGGCGGGCATCCGCACCCCGTCAAACCCGAAAGTATCGCGGGCTGCACCTATTGCCATCCGCAGGTGGCCTCCGTCGGTTACACCGAGGCGAAGGCCAAGGAGCTGGGATATGACGTCAAGGTTGGTCGCTTCCCGTTCATCGGCAACGGCAAGGCCATCGCGTTGGGCGAACAGGAAGGCATGATCAAAACGGTCTTCGACGCCAAAACCGGTGAATTGCTTGGTGCCCATATGGTGGGTGCGGAAGTGACCGAGCTGATCCAGGGATATGTCGTGGGCCGCCAGCTGGAGACAACGGAAGAAGATCTGATGAACACCGTCTTCCCGCATCCGACGCTGAGCGAGATGATGCATGAAAGCGTTCTGGACGCCTATGATCGTGTGATCCACATGTGATCCGCCGGGGTCAGGTTTTTCGAAAAACCTGACCGCGCTTTTGTCCAAGGGTGCGCCGCCGCAGGTTTTTCCAAAAACCTGCCTCCCGTCGTCCCGATTGCAAAGCCATCCCCCGCGCGGCATAGATGGGCCATGGTCAGTCTCAACCGCGTTGCCATGAATCGCTCCAGCCGGAAAATGATCCGGGATCTGGGCCCCGAAGGCCTGGATGTGGCTGAAATATCAGGCAAGTGGGGGAAGAACTTCACCTTCCGCAGCTATGCGCAATTCCGCTATCCCGAATATGATATCTGCGAAGGACCCTTTCGCCATGAAAGCCGGGCGGTGCGTACCTTTGATCTGATCCTGGCCAATCAGGTGTGGGAGCATCTTGACCGTCCCTATGCCGCCACGCGCCATGTGCGATCCATGCTGCGTCCGGGCGGGTATTTCTGGCTGGCGGTGCCGTTTTACATCCCGTTCCACGCGGCGCCCAATGATTGTTCGCGCTGGTCTGCACGGGGGCTGAAGAACCTGCTGATCGAGGCTGGGTTCGAAGAGCACAAGATCGAGGCGCACCAGTGGGGCAACCGGAACGCCGCGCTGAAAAATCTGGGCGAAAGCTGGCCGCCCGAATACAACCCCGAGGCGGACAGTCTGGAGAATGATCCCGACATGCCGATCTGCGCCTGGGCCCTGGCGCAGCGCTGAATGGTTACGCGCACGCCTTTCGGTTTGATCCTGCTGATCTGGTGCGCCGGTCTGGGGGCCGCGGCGCAATATGGCAAGATCAGCGTGATCTATGACCAATTGCCGGGCGTTTATCCGAAAGCAGGCGCGGCGCTGGGGTTTCTTGTCTCCCTGGTGGGTTTTGTCGGCATCGTCTTTGGCGTAGTTGCGGGCCTTCTGGTGGCGCGCATCGGCTATCGTAATGCGCTGATCTGGGCGCTGTGGGGTGGGGCGGCCTTGTCTGCTGTGCAGGCCTTGCTGCCTCCCTTGCCGCTGATGCTGGGCCTGCGCGCGCTGGAGGGGGCGTCGCATCTGGCCATCGTGGTGGCTGCGCCAACGCTGATTGCCCAGCTGTCGGCCCCGCGCCATCAGGGGCTGACCCTGACCTTGTGGAGCACGTTTTTCGGTGTCTCTTATACCGTGCTTGTGTGGCTGGGCCTGCCTCTGGCGGCGGGGCTCGGACTGCCCTCGCTGTTTCTGGCCCACGCGCTTTGGATGGCGTTGCTGGCGCTGGTGCTCGGCAGGGCGCTGTCGTCGCTGGGCGCGCCCGCTCCGGCGGCAAGGCTCACCTTTGCTTCGGTTCTCAGGGATCACCTGACGATCTACCGGTCCCCCTTCATCTCGGCTGCTGCCATTGGATGGCTGTTTTATACCTTCTGCTTCCTCGCGCTGCTGACCCTGATACCGCCCTATCTGCCGGATGATCTGCGCGCGCCGGTTCTGGGCGCGATGCCGCTGGTGTCGATTGCGGTGTCGATGACGCTGGGCGTGTTTTTTCTGCGCTTCATTCCGGCGATCGTCGAAATCCTTGTTGGTTTTGCCCTGACGATCCTGTGCCTTTTGTGGCTGTGCACGGCACCCGGTCTGCCTTTGGCCTGTCTGGCGCTGGCGGCGGCGCTGGGGCTGGTGCAGGGGGCCAGCTTTGCCGTGGTTCCTCAACTGAACAAAACCGCGATCCATCAGGCGCAGGCCAATGGCGCGATTGCCCAGATGGGCAATGTCGGCAATACGTTGGGCACGCCGGTTCTGGCGGCGGTTCTGTCAATCGCGGGCTATCACGGAATGATCGGATTGGCGGCGCTTGTCTTCACCTTGGGCATTGGCGCGCATATATGGATGGCGATCCGCCGCCGTTCCTGAAATGTTCTCATTTTTTGATTGGAGACTCGGCCGCGCTGACTTATGTCTAAATCGTTAATCCCCGAGGGTGGCATGGCCGAGCTGAAACAGATCGAAGTGCGCGGCGCGCGCGAGCATAATCTCAAAAGCATCGACGTGGATATTCCGCGCGACCAACTGGTTGTGATCACTGGGCTTTCCGGATCGGGCAAGTCGTCCTTGGCCTTCGACACGATCTATGCCGAAGGGCAGCGGCGCTATGTGGAATCGCTGTCGGCCTATGCGCGCCAATTCCTTGACATGATGGAAAAGCCCGATGTGGATCACATCGCGGGGCTGTCGCCTGCGATTTCGATTGAGCAAAAGACCACGTCGAAGAACCCACGGTCGACCGTCGGTACGGTGACCGAGATTTACGATTACCTGCGTCTGCTGTTCGCCCGCGCCGGAACGCCCTATAGCCCCGCAACCGGTCTGCCGATCGAAGCGCAGCAGGTGCAGGATATGGTCGACCGTATCATGGCGATGGAGGAGGGGACGCGCGCTTATCTTCTGGCCCCCATCGTGCGGGACCGGAAGGGTGAATACCGCAAGGAATTTCTGGAGTTGCGCAAGCAGGGCTTTCAGCGAGTCAAAGTAGACGGCCAGTTTTACGAGCTGGATGAACCACCCACGCTCGACAAGAAGTTCCGCCACGATATCGACGTGGTCGTAGACCGGATCGTTGTCCGTGAGGGGTTGGAGACGCGGCTGGCCGACAGCCTTCGCACCGCGCTGGATCTGGCCGATGGCATCGCCATTCTGGAAACCGCGACGGAAGAGCCCGAACGTTTTACCTTCAGCGAAAACTTCGCCTGTCCTGTCAGCGGGTTCACGATCCCGGAAATTGAACCGCGCCTCTTTTCCTTCAACGCGCCGTTCGGGGCGTGCCCGTCCTGTGACGGGCTGGGGATGGAGCTGTTCTTTGACGAACGCCTTGTGGTGCCGGACCAGACGCTGAAAATCAGTGATGGGGCGCTGGCGCCCTGGCGCAAAGGCAAATCGCCCTATTTCCTGCAAACCATTGAAGCGATTGCGAAACATTACGAATTTGACAAGAACGCCCGCTGGAAGGATCTGCCGGCCCATGTGCAGCAGGTTTTCCTTTACGGGTCGGGCGATGACGAGATCCCGTTCCGTTATGACGAGGGCGGGCGCATCTATCAGGTGACGCGCGTGTTCGAAGGCGTGATCCCCAATATGGAGCGCCGCTATCGCGAGACGGATTCGAACTGGATCCGCGAGGAATTCGAGCGCTATCAGAACAACCGCCCCTGCGGCACCTGCGAAGGCTATCGCCTGCGGGAAGAGGCGCTGGCGGTCAAGATCGCGGGCCTGCATGTCGGGCAGGTGGTGCAAATGTCGATCCGCGAAGCCTATGCCTGGATCGAGAGCGTTCCCGCAGAGCTGAGCGCCCAGAAAAACGAGATTGCGCGCGCTATCCTGAAGGAAATTCGCGAGCGGTTGGGTTTCCTGAATAACGTGGGATTGGAGTATCTTACGCTGTCACGTTCAAGTGGCACGTTAAGTGGTGGGGAAAGCCAGCGGATCCGTCTGGCCTCCCAGATCGGGTCGGGGCTGACGGGGGTGCTTTATGTTCTGGACGAACCGTCGATCGGGTTGCACCAGCGTGACAATGACCGCTTGCTGGGCACGCTGAAATCGCTGCGCGACCAGGGCAACACAGTCATCGTCGTGGAACATGATGAGGAAGCGATCCGCGAGGCCGATTACGTCTTTGACATTGGACCGGGCGCTGGTGTGCATGGCGGGCAGGTCGTGGCCCACGGGACGCCCGCCCAGGTGGCGGCTGATCCGGCTTCGATCACCGGTCAATACCTGTCCGGTACCCGCCAGATCGCCGTCCCGGCGGAACGGCGCAAGGGCAAGAAGGGCAACAAGAAAGTCACCGTTGTCAAAGCCAGCGGCAACAACCTCAAGGATGTGACGGTCGACTTCCCCTTGGGCAAGTTTGTCTGTGTTACTGGCGTTTCAGGCGGCGGCAAGTCGACTTTGACGATTGAAACGCTGTTCAAAACCGCCTCGATGCGGCTGAACGGCGCGCGTCAGACGCCTGCGCCTTGCGAGACGATCAAGGGTCTGGAACATCTCGACAAGGTCATCGACATCGACCAGCGGCCCATCGGGCGCACGCCCCGGTCGAACCCGGCGACCTATACCGGTGCGTTCACGCCCATCCGCGATTGGTTCGCGGGTCTGCCAGAAGCAAAAGCAAGGGGTTACAAGCCAGGTCGCTTCAGCTTCAACGTCAAGGGCGGTCGGTGCGAGGCGTGCCAGGGCGACGGTGTCATCAAGATCGAGATGCACTTCCTGCCGGACGTCTATGTGACCTGCGAAACCTGCAAAGGCGCGCGCTACAATCGCGAAACGCTTGAAATCAAGTTCAAGGGAAAATCCATCGCCGATGTGCTGGATATGACCGTGGAAGACGCGCAGGAGTTTTTCAAGGCGGTCCCGTCGATCCGCGAAAAGATGGACGCGCTGGTTCGGGTGGGCCTTGGCTATATCAAGGTGGGCCAGCAGGCGACGACCCTGTCCGGGGGAGAGGCGCAGCGGGTCAAGTTGTCGAAGGAACTCGCCAAGCGCACAACCGGGCGCACGCTGTATATTCTGGATGAGCCCACGACGGGTCTGCATTTTGAAGATGTCCGTAAGCTGTTGGAAGTGCTGCATGAATTGGTCGATCAGGGCAACACGGTCGTCGTGATCGAACACAACCTGGATGTGGTGAAAACCGCCGACCATATCATTGATATCGGCCCCGAAGGCGGCGATGGCGGGGGCGAGGTTGTGGCCACCGGCACCCCGGAAGAAGTGGTCGAGGTCGAACGTTCCCACACCGGCCGGTACCTCAAGCCGATGTTGCAGGCCAGCAGGGTGGCGGCGGAGTAACCGCCGCCCACCGGCTTAGTTCAACAGAGCATCCGCCAGCCCGATAAAGGCCAAAACCCGGCCGGTTTCCGGGCTGATCCGGAAAACCTCCCTACCGACAACATAGTACAGCAAGCCGTTCTCAAGCCCATAGCGGCTGGGATAGCGCAGGATTTCATAATCGCGGTCGATGCGGTCACCGATCCGGTAAATCGGCACGTAACCTTCCGGGTAATACCGCTTTTTCGCCTGTCCCGGCGGGATGCAGGGCGGGTTCTTCTTGGCAAGGCCGGGTGGACAACCCGCCGACAACCCGGGCGGGGTCGCACCGGGTTTGAACTTATCCTTGTGATTGCCGGCCAGGCTGGCCGTGGGGGCCAGCAGGCTGATGGCAATCAGGGTTGCGGTCAATGCACGCATGATTTGGGACCTCCGTCTCTGGTCGTTGGTCTTAAGATATGCGTACACCGGCGGAATTCCCAGATGGGGCGGGATTTTCCGCCGATTGGCTGTGTCCGCGATGTCGTTCAGTTCTTGAGCGAACAGGTCCGGATCCCGAACAGGGTGTAGACCGGGCAACTGCCCAGAAGCCCGGTGGCCAGCGGGACGACGCCCAGCAGGAAAGCCCAGCGATAGCTGGCCTCGGGCATCAGGAAGAAACCGGCAAGCAGAGCCAAGCCAAAAAGGACGCGGAGTGTGCGGTCAATTGTGCCTTCGTTTTTGGGGAACATGGGGTGTCTCCTTCTCATGATCAGGTGATTGATGGAGGAAGTATCGCTGATTCTCTGGCCGCCGTCGGTGACTTGGTCACATAGCGGGTCAGACGTCGTCGCGCGCGATCTCCTGCAAGGCCGCAGAGTCGCGGATTTCGACTGATCCACGTTCCAGCCGCAGTATACTGCGCCGCGCCAGCGCATCCAGCCTGCGGGAGACAACCTCGCGCGCAGACCCGATCATCGCCGCCAGTTCCGCATGTGTTGCATGTATCCGCCCATCCTCGGCCCTGTCGATCAAAACTTGGGCCAGACGGCTTTCGATCCGCTGAAAGGCCACGCGTTCCAGCAGATGCATCATGGATTGCAGCCGCCGCGCAAAGGCGTGAAAGACAAAGCCGCGAAAGCCGGTGTCGCGGTCCAGAAGCGACAGGAAGATGTCTTTCGGGATCAGGACAACACGCGCATTCGTCGCTGCAATGGCTTCGCCCGAGTATTCCTCGCCCCCCATCAGGCCGAGGGTGGATTGCACGCAGGATTGGCCGGGTTCGACGGAATAAAGCAGGATCTCGCGTCCTGATGGGCCGGTCAGAAAAACCTCCACCCGGCCCGACAGAACCACGACAAAGCCTTTCACGGTTTCACCGGGGTTGAACAGAACGGTGCCCTTGGCCACCTCCATTGGGGCTATGCGTTCAAGCGGCCCGGCGCTGTCCGGTGACAGGCCGGGCAGGGCGTTTGTTGCGTCCCAGCCCGTCACGCCCGCCCGCGTTTTTCAAACCGGGGCAGCATCGCGCTGAAATCCCGGCCGGCGCCGTCTTCGTTTTCCACGAATTGTTCATAAAGCGCCTGGGCCAGTTGGCCCATGGGCGTATCGGCATCCGCGCTTTCCGCCGCTTGCTGGCTCAGCCGCAGGTCCTTCAGCATCAGATCGGCGGCAAACCCGGGTTTGTAATCGTTATCGGCCGGCGATTGTGGACCGACGCCAGGAGCGGGGCAATAAGCGTTCATCGTCCAGCTGTACCCCGACGAGGTCGAGACCACGTCGAACATCTTCTGACGGTCCAGTCCCAGCTTGTCGGCCAGGGCAAAGGCTTCGCAGGTGGCGATCATGGTCACGCCCAGGATCATGTTGTTGCAGATCTTGGCGGCCTGACCGGCGCCCGCGTCGCCGCAATGCACGGCCTTCTGGCCCATGATCTCGAACAGGGGGGCTGCCTTGGCGAAGGCCTCTTCGCTGCCGCCGGCCATGAAGGTCAGCGTGCCCGCAGCCGCACCGCCAACACCACCCGACACGGGCGCATCGACGGGCAAAAGCCCTGCCGCGGCGGCATCTGCGGCCACGGCCCGTGCGCTGTCCACATCCACGGTGGAGCAATCGACGAAACCCGCGCCTGCCTGCATCACGGGGATGATCTGAGCAGCCACGCTGCGCAGGATCTGACCGTTGGGCAGCATGGTGATGACCACGTCTGCCCCCTTGGCCGCGTCTTCGGCGCTGGCGGCCAGCGTCACGCCTTCGACATCGACCTTTGCCATGTCAAAGCCGCTGACCTCATGCCCGGCCTTCGCCAGATTGGCCGCCATCGGGCCGCCCATGTTTCCCAATCCGATGAACCCGATTTTCATGGGGCTTTCCTCCCGTTTGTCAGAATGTCAGTGCGTCCTCACCCAGCGGCAGCAACATGCGGCTGACGGCCGTGGCGGGCACGGACATGTCGGCATATTGCCACTGTGGATTGCGGTCCTTGTCAATGATCTGCGCCCGGATCCCTTCCAGGAAATCGCCATGCTCCATCGCGCGGTGGGTAAAGCGATACTCCATCTCCAGCGCCTTGCGGATGGTCAGAGAGGCGGTGCGCAGCCGATGCACGATCTCGATGGTGCAGGCCGCAGAAAGCGGCGAGGCGCGGCCCAGCGTCTTCAGCGCAGAGGCCGCGAAGTCCGAACCCGACGCCCGCAACTGGTTCAGGGTATCAGTCAGCGTTTCGCCATCGAATAGTGCGTCAATCTCGACCTGCCGGGCCTTGAGAACACCCTCGGGCGCGTCGGCGGCGCGTTTGGCAATTGCATCGGGGTCGCCGGTTTCCACCAGTTCTGCGGTCAGCTGTGCCCATTGATCCTGCGGCACGTAAGTATCTGCGAAACCGGCGTAAATCGCATCAGCTGGCCCCATGCGCGCACCCGTGGTTCCCAGATATTCGCCCAAACGCCCCGGCGCCAGCGCCAGCATCAGCGTGCCGCCCACATCGGGCACCAGACCGATGCCGCATTCCGGCATGGCGATCTGGCTGCTCTCTCCCACGACGCGGTGTGACCCATGACAGCCCAACCCTACGCCGCCACCCATGGTAAAGCCCTGCATCAGGCTGACGACCGGCTTGGCATATTCGAAAAGCTTGGCGTTCAGCCGGTATTCATCGCGCCAGAAGGTCTGACCATAGGTGAAATCGCCCTTGGTGCCGGTCGCGTAAAGCTCGGCAATATCGCCGCCTGCGCAAAAGGCTTTGTCCCCTTCGGCATCGAAAAGCACCAGCGCCACGCGATCATCCTGCGCCCATGCGTCAATCGCAGCCTCGATCGCGGTGCACATCTCATAGGTCATCGCGTTCAGCGCTTTGGGCCGGGTCAGCGTGATCCGTCCCGCGCGGCCCTCGATGCGGATATTGATGTCGTCGCTCATCTGCCCCCTCGGATATTCTGCAGAACAGTCTCTGCCGCGAATGCGCAGATTAACCGCTTATCCCCGTTCGGCCAGCATGTGGCGCGCGGTGATCATGCGCATGATTTCATTGGTGCCTTCGAGGATCTGATGCACCCTCAGATCGCGCACCAGTTTTTCGATCCCGTAATCGGCCAGATAGCCATAGCCGCCATGCAACTGGAGGCACTGATCCACCACTTTCGACCCAGCTTCCGTCACGAATTTCTTGGCCATGGCACAGAATTTCGTGGCGTCCGGCGCCTGGTTGTCCAGCTTCCAGGCCGCCTGGCGCAGGAATGTGCGCGCCGCTTGCAGCTCGATCTCCATATCCGCGAGGCGGAATTGCAGCCCCTGGAACTGGTCGATGGATTTGCCGAACGCCTTGCGCTCGCCCATATAGGTCAGCGTCTGGTTCAGCGCGGTCTGCGCCGCACCCAGCGAACAGGCTGCAATGTTCAGTCGCCCGCCATCCAGACCCATCATGGCATATTTGAACCCGTGGCCTTCCTCGCCCACCAAATTGCCCGCAGGCACCTTGCAGTCATCGAATTGCACCTGCGCCGTGGGTTGCGAGCGCCAGCCCATCTTGTCTTCCAACCCGCCGAAAGATAGCCCCTCTGTCCCGTCTTCGACATAAAGGGTCGAGATGCCCTTGGGCCCGTCCTCGCCTGTGCGCACCATGCAGACATAGGCATCCGAATAACCGCCACCCGAGATAAACGCCTTGGTCCCGTTCAGCGTGTAACCTTCATTCGTCCGTTCCGCCCGCGTTTTCAGCGAAGCGGCATCGGACCCTGAACCCGGTTCCGTCAGACAATAAGACAGCACGGTGTTCATGCTCAGGACATCGTCCATTACGCGCGCCTTCAGATCGTCGCCGGCAAAGCTGTCCAGCATCCTGGCGCACATATTGTGGATCGACAGGAAAGCCGCGACTGACGGGCAGGCCATCGACAGCGCCTCGAACACCAGCGTCGCATCCAGCCGCGAAAGCCCCGCGCCGCCTGCCTCTTCCGAGACATAGAGCCCGCCAAAGCCCAGCTCACCCACGCGCGGCCACAGATCCTTGGGAATGGTGCCATCGGCCTCCCATTGCCGGGCATGGGGGGCGATATGCTCCTGCCCAAAGGCGTGGGCCATGTCGAAAATGGCGGTTTGTTCTTCGGTCAGTGCAAAATCCATCGAAGATCCTCCCAAGGGTCGTGGATCAACACGCGCGCGCGGCGTTAATTGAACAAGTGTTTTTTTATCCTGCGGGGCTTGGGCAATCAACACGCAAAGCTGCAAAACCGCTTTGCAGAAGGCAGGTGAAGGGCAGGGCAATTGACGAGAGGGGCGAATTGAGCCATGCCGCGCGCAGCCGGTTCGCGCCGCGCCGGCAAGGGACAGCGCCTTGATGACCGCACATATTGCAACCGATGGCCGATCGAATCTGATCGGCAGCGCCTGGATGGTAGCCGCGATGGCCGGATTCGCGGTTGAGGACGCTTTCATCAAACTCGCCAGCCAAAGCCTGCCCGTGGCGCAAATCCTTGTCATGTTCGGTCTTGGCGGCGCGCTTGTCTTTGCGCTGCTGGCGCGCAGGCGCGGGGAACGCCTTCTGAGCGCCGATGTCCTGTCGCGGCCCATGAAAATTCGCGCCGGCTTCGAAATCGGCGGGCGGCTTTTCTATACGCTGGCCATTGCGCTGACACCGCTGTCCTCGACAACGGTCATCCTGCAAGCGACACCGCTTGTGGTGGTGGCGGGCGCAGCACTTGTTTTCGGGGAACGCGTCGGCTGGCGGCGCTGGACGGCCATTGTCGTGGGGCTGATCGGTGTTTTGATCATCCTCCAGCCCGGCGCTGACAGCTTTTCGGTGCTGTCATTGCTGGCCGTGTTCGGGATGCTGGGCTTTGCTGGCCGTGATCTGGCCAGCCGCGCGGCCCCTGCGGCGCTCAGCGCACGTGTGCTGGGGGTCTATGGCTTTCTCTCGATCGTGATTGCCGGCGTGCTTTATGCGCCCATCGAAGGCCAACCCTTTCGCTGGCCCGAGGGCGTGGCCGTTCTGGCTCTTGCAGGGGCCACTCTGGCGGGCGTTGCCGCGTATCAAAGCCTGATGACGGCCATGCGCACGGGCGAAGTGTCCGCCGTGACCCCGTTCCGGTACACACGGCTTCTTTTCGGCGTGGGCCTGGGCCTTGTGGTTTTCGGAGAAACCCTCACCCCCGCAACCCTTCTGGGCAGTGGCCTGATCGTACTGTCGGGCCTCTTCATCTTGTGGCGCGGGCAGGGCGTCACAGGTCGGCGTTGAATTCCTCGATCAGGTGCTGAACGACGGCGCGGCCCGGATCCTTGCCTGTGGCCTCTGCCTCCGCCCAGACGCGGCGCTGACGCGTGGCGCTGGTGCCGCCTTCGACGATCTCTTTCAGATGCATGATTTCACGCATGGACCCTAACGCCTCGGCATCTTCTGCCACCATGCCGATGACTTCGTTGATCAGGTCTTCCATCGGGCGGATCCGCCGTTCGCCGAAATCAATCAACCCCTCCGAGATGCCATAGCGCTGCGCGCGCCAGCGGTTCTCGCCAATCAGGAAGCGGTCATATTCCCGCCACCGCAGATTGCGCGCCCGCAACCGGCACAGCATTCGCGTGATCGCCTGCAACAGCGCGGCCAAAGACAGCGTGTGCTCCAGCCGGGGCGACACATCCATGATCCGCGTCTCAAGCGTGGGAAAACGGTGCGAGGGGCGCAGATCCCACCAGATCTTCGTCGTATCTTCGATAATCCCAAGTTCGATCAGAGTGCCGGTTGTGCGCTCATACTCGGCCCAGCTGGAAAATTGCGGCGGCAACCCGGTGCGGGGCAGGTTATCGAACACACCCAGCCGATAAGATGCCAGCCCGGTGTCGTCCCCCTGCCAAAAAGGCGAGGACGTGGACAGCGCCAGAAGATGCGGCAGGAAATAGCTCAGCTGCGGCATCAGATCCGTGCGCAGGGTTTCATCCTCGATCCCGATATGAACATGCATCCCGCAGATCAGCAGACGCCGCGCGGCGGCTCCCATCGCCTCGCGCAGGTTGTCATAGCGTTCCTTGTCGGTGTGGTGCTGATCCTTCCAGTCGGCAAAGGGATGGCAGGACACGGCAATAGGCGCCAGGTTGAAGGTGGCCGCATGTTTTGCCACGCAGGCCCGCAATTTCTTCAGATCATCGCGCGCCGCGCCGATATTCGCGCAGACCTTTGTGCCGATCTCGATCTGGCATTGCAGGAATTCGGGGCTGACCTGATCTTCCAGCTCGGATGTGCAGGCCTCCATCAGGCCTTTTGGCGCCACGGCCAGATCAAAGCTGTCACGATCCACAAGGAGGTATTCCTCCTCGATCCCCATGGTGAACGCATCCTGTGTCATCTGGCCTCCCTTATCGGTCAGGCCAGACTAGCGCGGGATCACTTGGCGCGTAAATGGGTCAGAGAAGCAGAACCTGCGTACCGATCTTGGTCATGGCAAACAGCTCTTCGATATGCGGGTTGTAAAGCCCGATGCACCCCGAGGAACTTTGGCGACCAATCTTGCGCGTGTCATGCGTTCCATGGATCAGGTAGGCCGGCCATGTCAGATACATCGCGTGGGTGCCAAGCGGATTGCCGGGACCGGCGGGCATGAAGGCCGGCAGAGACGGGTCGCGCTTGCGCATATTCTCGGTGGGGGTCCAAGTGGGTCCGACCTTCTTGCGCACAACCTTTGTGCGTCCGCGCCGCGTCAACTCATCGGTCATCGGCACCGAGGACGGATACAGCCGATACGTGCCATCGGGATCCCAGTAATGCACGGCACGGCTGGTGATATCGCACAGGATGCACCCCACGCCGATGTCGTCAAAATAGTCTTCCCAGCGCTGCTTGCGGAAGGACGAGATATTGCGGCGCACCGGCTCCTGATCGCGGATTACCGGTTCGTTCTGGGGGAAGGCCTCGTTCCACAGCTCGGGCGTTTGCGCGCGTACCAGGGCGGGCGTCATCAGGGCTGCGCCGCTTCCAAGCAAGACATTGCGGCGCGTCAGGCGCGTGCGTGACATGGATACCTCCTTCAAGGTGCCTGTTTTTCGCGTAATTACCGAATTTTTCGGGCAAGGGAAAGAATCACTCTCTCAAATTTTCGTGGGTGCGCTGAACTGCGCCCATTCGCAAACAGGGGCGCAGGATCTCTCCCGCGCCCCTGCTTCTTTCTGGCCAAAAATACCCCAAACTGTACCCGGCACCGGGTGCAGCAGTTGCAAGCCTGTCGCTTACTCCATCACCGGGATCGAGAATTCGCCGCCTTCCTTGATCCCGCTCGGCCAGCGTGCCGTCACGGTCTTGGTCCGCGTATAAAACTTGAACGCATCCGGGCCATGCTGGTTCAGATCGCCAAAAACCGATTTCTTCCAGCCGCCAAAGGTGTGATAGGCCAGCGGCACAGGGATCGGCACGTTGATGCCCACCATGCCGATATTGATCCGGTTCGCAAAATCCCGCGCCGCATCGCCGTCGCGGGTAAAGATCGCGGTGCCATTGCCATATTCGTGGTCCATGGCCAGGCCAATCGCCTCTTCATAGCTTTGGGCGCGCACGGTCGACAGAACCGGGCCGAAGATCTCGTGCTTGTAGATGTCCATGTCCTTGGTCACGTGGTCAAAGAGGTGGGGACCCACGAAGAACCCGTCCTCATAGCCCTGCAGTTTGAAATCGCGTCCATCGACCACCAGTTTCGCGCCCTGATCGACACCCGATTGCACCAGCCGTTCGATATTGGCCTTTGCGGCCGCCGTCACAACGGGGCCGTAATCCACGTCATTGCCTGCGGTATAGGGGCCAACCTTCAGCTTCTCGATCCGCGGCACCAGCTTTTCGATCAGGCGGTCGGCGGTCTCGTCCCCCACGGGCACAGCCACGGAAATCGCCATGCAGCGTTCGCCCGCCGCACCGTATCCGGCACCGACCAGGGCATCGGCGGCCTGATCCATGTCGGCATCCGGCATGATGATCATGTGGTTCTTCGCACCACCAAAGCACTGTACGCGTTTGCCGTTCGCGCAGCCGGTGGCATAGATATATTCGGCAATCGGGGTCGATCCCACAAAGCCGATCGACTGGATCACCTGATGATGCAGGATCGCATCCACCGCTTCCTTGTCGCCATTCACGACCTGCAGGATGCCCTTGGGCAGGCCTGCTTCTTCCATCAGTTCGGCCAACATCAGCGGGACAGAGGGATCCCGCTCCGACGGTTTCAGGATAAACGCGTTACCGCAGGCAATCGCGGGCGCGAACATCCACATCGGGATCATGGCGGGAAAGTTGAAGGGCGTGATGCCCGCCGTCACACCCAAAGGCTGACGCATGGAATACATATCGATACCGGGGCCCGCGCTGTCGGTGAACTCACCTTTCAGCATCTGCGGCGCGCCGATGCAGTATTCCACCACTTCCAGACCGCGCTGCACATCGCCCGCCGCATCCGGCAGGGTCTTGCCGTGCTCACGGCTCAGCGCCTCGGCCAGCTTGTCCATGTCGCGGTTCAGAAGATCCACGAATTTCATCAGCACCCGCGCGCGGCGCTGGGGGTTGGTTGCGGCCCAGGCGGGCTGCGCGGCGGCGGCGATCTGAACCGCCTTGTCCACCTCGGCGGACGAGGCCAGCGGCACCTGCGCCTGCACCTCTCCGGTGGCGGGGTTCATCACATCGGCAAACCGCCCTGACGTGCCTTTTACATGGCCGCCGTCCAGATAATGGGTCAATTCCTGCATCTCTCGCTCCTCCGGTTGCGGCGGCGCGTTAACCGCCTGCTAAAAAGATGCGGGCACAGTAGGCTTGCAAAAATCACTTGAACAGAGGCAAGATTTCAAAAACGGTTTGCAAAAAAGCAAGGGGGCATCAGGCCATGGAACCACATTGGGACGATATGCGCGTTTTCCTGTCCGTCGCGCGCGAGGAAAGCCTGTCAGGCGCGGGCAAGCGGCTCAAGATGGATCCGGCCACCGTGGGCCGCCGCATCGCCCGGCTTGAAAGCGCCATGGAAACCACGCTTTTCGCCAAATCCCCGCAAGGTTATACGCTGACCGGTGCCGGCGAACGGCTCCTTCGCCACGGGGAGGAGGCCGAGCAGGCCATGCGCGCCGGTATGGAGGCGCTGAGCGGGCCGGAGGACACCCTGTCAGGTCAGATCCGCATCGGCGCGCCCGATGGCTGCGCCTATTATGTGTTGTCTCCTATCTGCTCACCGATATCCCGCGCCAATCCCGACCTTGATATCCAGATTGTCGCCCTGCCGCGCGTGGTCAATCTCAACCGGCGCGAGGCGGATATGGCGATAACCGTCAGCCCCCCGACGGCAGGCCAGTATCACGTTGAAAAGATTACCGATTACAAGCTTTTCATCGCCGGCGGCCGCCAATATCTGCGCCGCCGACCCCCGATAAACTCCATCGAAGACCTCAAGGATCATCGCATCATCGGGTATATCCCCGACATGATCTATGACGCCGAGCTGGATTACCTGCGCGACCTGGGCCTTGATCGGGTTGTACTGGCGTCGAACTCCGTGCCCCTGCAGGTGCGTATGGTCGAACAGGGCGACGGGCTGTGCGTGACCCATGCCTTTGCCATGGCCCAACACGGTGTCTTGCGCAAAGTGCTGGGCGATGAGGTCAGCTTCACACGCTCTTTCTATCTTGTGCGCCACAAGTCCGATCTGAAATCTGACCGCATGAACCGCCTGGCCGATGCAATCATTACCGGCGTGCGCGAGAAAGTCGCCGAATTGGAAGACCACGTCGCACAGGCTTGACAGGTGCTCCGTGACCGGCAACGCTTTGCAACAGAAGCGATTATCTCGGAGGGAGGCCAGATGCGCGTTCAACAGATCCTCAAATCCAAAGCCAGTTCCGATGTTCTGACTGTCCCGCCGGAAACGCTTGTGTCCAAAGCTGCCGCCGTTCTGGCCGAACACAGGATCGGCTCGCTGGTGATCTCATCCGACGGGGCGCAGGCCTTGGGTATTCTTTCCGAACGCGACATCGTGCGTGAATTGGCAAAAAGCGGGGCAGGGTGCCTGACCCGCCGGGTCGAAGACTATATGACCCGCGATCTGGTCACCGCCACAACGGACATGGCCGCAGATGAGGTGCTGCAGCTGATGACAGATGGCCGGTTCCGCCACATGCCCGTGGTCGAAGGCGACCGAATGGTTGGCCTGATCACGCTGGGCGATGTGGTCAAAGCCCGGCTTAGCGAGTTGTCGATGGAAAAGGATGCGCTTGAAGGGATGATCATGGGGCACTGACCCCACGGCCGGTTCTTTTGGTGGTGCTCCGGCCATGGCCCGGTGGTAAATCTCCTTTGCGCCCTTGCACTCCCCGGCGCTTCATGTTTGCGTGCGCGCAAAACGACGGGACGTGAAGGAAAACTTCCATGCGCATTGGCCTCTATCCGGGGACATTCGATCCCATAACGCTGGGACACATGGACATCATTCGCCGCGCCAGCGCGCTGGTGGACCGGCTTGTGATCGGCGTGGCGATCAACCGCGACAAGGGGCCCTTGTTCTCTTTGGAAGAACGGGTCGAGATGATCGAAAACGAATGTGCCGCGCTATCGAAACAGACCGGTACGGAAATCGTTGCCCATCCCTTTGAAAACCTTCTGATCGACTGTGCCCGAGATGTGGGTGCGCAGATCATCGTGCGTGGCCTGCGCGCGGTTGCGGATTTCGAATATGAATTCCAGATGGTCGGCATGAACCGGGTGCTGGATGACAGTATCGAAACCGTCTTCCTGATGGCCGAGGCGCGCCACCAGGCCATCGCGTCGAAACTGGTCAAGGAAATCGCACGGCTGGGCGGCGATGTCTCCCAATTCGTCACGCCGCCGGTGAACGACGCCCTGAAGGCCCGATTGAAGCGCTAACTCAGCGCCAGAAGGCCAGCCATTCGATGAAATCCGCGAACTTCCTGCCCAGAAACAGCAGGTGTTCGGTGCCGTACATGGTCACATCGATTATAATGGCCCCCAGAATGAGGGCTCCCAGAACGACGGCAATGGAATTGGTCATGCCCCAGGCCTGCATCTTGTGACTGCGCGTTGTGCCGAAAGATGACCCAACGCGCCCAGCGGCGCAAGCAGGCTTACAGCTTGCCCATCGCGACGGCCACGTCTGCCATGCGAACCGAGAAGCCCCATTCGTTGTCATACCACGCCAGTACACGCACCAGCCGGTCGCCCACCACCCGCGTCTGATCCGGCGCGAAGATCGAGCTTTCTTCGGTATGGTTGAAGTCGATCGACACCAGCGGCGCGGGTTCATAACCCATGACGCCTTTCATCGGGCCATCCACGGCGGCTTTGACGGCGGCGTTCACCTCGTCTGCTGTGACCGCGCGGCCTGCGGTAAAGGTCAGATCCACGGCCGAAACATTGGGCGTGGGCACGCGAATGGCAGACCCGTCCAGCTTGCCTTTCAGTTGCGGCAGAACCTCGCCCAACGCTTTCGCGGCGCCCGTGGTCGTGGGGATCATCGCCATGGCCGCCGCCCGCGCGCGGTACAGGTCCTTGTGGCGACGGTCCAGCGTGGGCTGGTCACCGGTATAGGCGTGGATCGTGGTCATGATGCCGCTTTCAATCCCGAAAGCTTCATGCAGAACCTTGGCCAGCGGGGCCAGGCAGTTCGTGGTGCAGGAGCCGTTCGAAATCATCCGGTCGCCTGCGGCCAGATCGCCGTCGTTCACACCGTAAACGATGGTCTTTTCCACGTTCTTGGCGGGTGCCGAGATCAGAACCTTGCCTGCGCCCTGCTCCAGATGGACTTTCGCTTTTTCCCCGTCATTGAATTTGCCGGTGCATTCCAGAACCACGTCGCAGCCCGACCAGTCCAGTTCGGTCGGGTCATAAGTCGACATCACCTGGATCGGGCCCTGGCCCAGATCCATCGTGCCGTCGCCCAGCGTGACCTCTCCGGGGAAACGGCCGTGGACGCTGTCATATTTGATCAGGTGCGCCGCGGTCTCCAGCGGGCCGGTTGCATTCAGTTTGACCACCTTGATGTCGTCGCGGCCCGAGGCAGCGATATGTGACAGCGTGCAGCGGCCAATGCGGCCAAACCCGTTGATCCCGACAGTGACGGTCATGGAGACTTCCTTTTTGGCAAAGCGACTATTTGCGCGGGATATAGACAAGCCCGTCATGGCCCAAAAGGGTAAAAGCGCCATATTCTGAACGTGTTAGCGCAAACTTTCGCCGGTTGCGCTAACGCGATGGGTCGCAATCCGCGTCTCAGTCGTTAGACTGTTCGAAAGCGTAACGAGAGGGCAGGATATGAGCGGTTTGTTGGCCTTGCTGGATGATGTGGCGGCGATTGCCAAGGTGGCCGCCACCTCGGTCGATGATGTGGCGGCGCAGGCTGCCAAAGCAGGGACCAAAGTGGCGGGTGTTGTGATCGACGACGCTGCGGTGACCCCGAAATACGTCACCGGTTTCGAGGCCGACCGCGAATTGCCGATCATCTGGAAGATCACCCGCGGATCGCTGTTCAACAAGCTGATCATTCTTCTGCCGGCTCTGCTGGCGCTGAACGCGTTTGCCCCGTGGTTCATCACCCCGCTTCTGATGCTGGGCGGGGCATATCTGTGTTTTGAAGGGGCCGAGAAGGTGTTTCACTGGCTCTTTCCGCATGGCGACAAACATGTGGAAAAGGACATGGATGTGGGCGATCCCGTACATCTTGAGGAAGAACGCGTGCAAGGTGCGATCAAGACCGATTTCATCCTGTCGGCCGAGATCATGACGATCATCCTCAGCAATATCGACGCGTCCACCTTCTGGTTCGAGGCCGCTACATTGGCCTTTGCCGGGGTCGCGGTGACAGTCTTTGTCTACGGGTCTGTCGCGCTGATCGTGAAGATGGACGATATCGGCGTGTGGATGGCCGCCAACGGCCGAACCGGGGCAGGGCGGTCACTGGGCACGGGGCTTGTCAAAGGCATGCCCAAGCTGCTGACCGCATTGACGATCATTGGTACGGCAGCCATGCTGTGGGTCGGCGGGGCGATCATCACCCACGGTCTGGATGTGCTGGGCTGGCCCTGGCCCTATGACACGATCCATCACATCGCGAAGGACATCGCCCATGGCATCGACACTGGGCGCGGCTTTGTCGGATGGGTGATCGTGGCCCTGGGGGACGGGATCCTTGGCCTGGCGCTGGGTCTTTTGCTGATCCCGGTGGTCACGCGGGTCATTGGCCCGGTGTTTTCGACCCTGACGGGGGGCAAAAGTCAGCCGCACTAGGCTTTGCCACTGACAAAAATCAACGCCCCTTCGTCACAAGATGCGATCCTTCCCCAGTTTTGTCTGCGGAGGAAGAAAGATCATGTCAGCCTTGGGATTACGCATTCTGGACGATGCCGCGCACAGCACGAATGTCTGGGTCAATGACATCAACGAACGGCTTGGTTGGGACAACAAGCACCGCGCTTACCGGCTGATGCGGGCGGTTTTGCACGCGGTGCGGGATCATCTGAGAGTGGACGAGGCCGCCCAACTGGCCGCCCAACTGCCCACGCTGATCCGCGGCATCTATTACGACGGCTGGAACCCGTCCAAGACGCCGCTGATCGAACGCAAAGCGGATGGGTTTATCGCATTGGTGCAGAAGGATTTCGAAACCGATCCGCTGGGCGATGCACCTCAGGCGATTGCGGCCGTGATCGCGGTGATGCGCGCGCATGTCTCCAAAGGAGAGATGGACGAGGTGGAAAACAGCTTTACCACAGACATCCGCGCGCTGTTTGGCTAAGGGACGCAGCTCAGCGTCCCAAAAGCTCTTTCACCTTGGCCACGGTCGCCTCTGCGGTGATGCCGAACTCGCGATACAGCACATCCGCCGGGGCAGACGCGCCGAAGTCATGCATCCCGATAAAGCCCGATTTTTCGCGCTTGCCGCGTTCGCCATAAAGCCAGCGGTCCCAGCCAAAGCGGATCGCGGCCTCGATCGCGACGCGTACAGGGCCGCCGGGCAACACGCGCTTGCGATAGGCCTCGTCCTGTTCCTCGAACAGCTCCCAGCAGGGCATGGAGACGACGCGGGTGCCGATGCCTTCGGCCTCCAGCATCTCGCGCGCGGCCATGGCGATGGACACTTCCGAACCGGTCGCCATCAGAATGGCCTGACGCTTGTGATCGGCGTCTTTCAGCACATAGGCGCCCTGCGCCGTCAGGTTCTTTGTCTTGTGCTCGGTCCGTACCGTTGGCACGCCCTGACGGGTCAGCGACAGAACAGAAGGCGTTTCCTTCGAGGTCAGCGCCAGTTCCCATGCCTCTGCCGTCTCGATCGTGTCGGCGGGGCGGAAGACATGCATGTTGGGCGTCGCGCGCAACATCGCCAGATGTTCGACAGGCTGGTGGGTCGGGCCATCTTCGCCCAGACCGATGCTGTCATGGGTCATGACAAAGACCGTGGGGATCTTCATCAGCGCAGCCAGCCGCATGGCGGGGCGCGCGTAATCGGTGAAGCACATGAAGGTGCCGCCATAGGGCCGCACGCCACCATGCAGCGCCATGCCGTTCATGGCGGCGGCCATGCCATGTTCACGGATACCGTAATAGACATAGCGCCCCTTGCGACCTTCGGGTGTGAAGACACCCAGATCGCCGGTCTTGGTGTTGTTCGATCCGGTCAAATCGGCCGATCCGCCCACGGTTTCCGGCATGATCGGGTTGACCACTTCCAGCACCTTTTCCGAGCTTGCCCGCGTGGCCAGTTTCGGCGCGCTTTCCGACATCTGCTTTTTCAGCGCGCGGATGGTGGCAGACAGGCGCTTGGGCGCCTCACGCTCGTAAATGCGCGTGAATTGCGCCTGCCGGTTGGCAGACAGTGACGCGAACCGTTCTTCCCAGGCGGCGCGGTCAGCGGCACCCCGACGGCCGATCTCTTCCCATTGCGATTTGATTTCGGCGGGGATTTCAAACGGCCCCCAGGTCCAGCCATAGGCGGCCTTGGCGTCCAGCAACTGCTGCGCATCGGTCAGCGCGCCATGCCCTTTCGAGGTATCCTGCGCCGCATGCCCCAGGGCGATATGGGTTTTGCAGGCGATCATGCTGGGCTGCGCGGTCTTCTTGGCTACGACGATTGCAGCATCAATGGCGGCCGGATCGTGGCCGTCGATCTCCTGCACATCCCAGCCGCTGGCGCGGAACCGGGCGACCTGATCGGTGCGATCGGCAATATCGACCGTGCCGTCGATGGTGATGTTGTTGTTGTCCCAGAAGACGATCAGCTTTGACAGCTCCTGCCGCCCGGCCAGGCCGATGGCCTCCTGGCTGACACCTTCCATCAGGCAGCCATCGCCCGCGATCACATAGGTATAGTGATCAACGATTTTTTTGCCGTACTGCGCGCGCTGGATCTCTTCTGCCATGGCAAAGCCCACGGCGTTGGAAATGCCCTGGCCCAGCGGCCCGGTCGTGGTTTCGATCCCCGATGCGTGGCCATATTCCGGGTGACCCGCCGTGCGCGCACCCCACTGGCGGAAGTCTTTCAGCTGCTGCAGCGTCATGTCGGCGTAACCGGTCAGATGCAGCAGCGAATAAAGCAGCATGGACCCGTGGCCCGCCGACAGGATGAAACGGTCGCGATCGGGCCAGTTGGGGGCCGAGGCGTCGAATTTCAGGTGCTTTTCGTATAGAACCGTCGCCACGTCGGCCATGCCCATCGGCATGCCGGAATGGCCG
Source organism: Aestuariivita boseongensis (assembly GCF_001262635.1). GTDB lineage: Bacteria > Pseudomonadota > Alphaproteobacteria > Rhodobacterales > Rhodobacteraceae > Aestuariivita > Aestuariivita boseongensis. The sequence goes on along the minus strand of NZ_JXYH01000038.1, from coordinate 9,617 downwards.
GAATTCGCAGCCGCCACAGCATCCAGCGTCAGGGCGCGGATGGCGGTCGCTTTGAACCAGTGATCGGGGTTTTCGGTGCGCAGGGCGGTCAGATCCACGGGTCTCTCTTTCTTTTATGCAGAATTGCGGCTTGGCTCCCAATACCAGCCGGGCCGCAAAGATCAAGCAGCCTGTCGCGGGCAGGATGAAGCGCGCCGTTCAAGTCCTTGAAAGCAAAGGGGGCGCATTTCACTTTCGCATTGGTTAGACTGTGTGAACCTGAGGGGGTACCGTGATTCGACAGACCCCGGCAGGTGCGAACCGACGACCACGCCAGTTGGGACAAAAGGGACAAGGGGCATGAGTGAGATAGAGGCATTGCAGGGCCGGATCATGGCCGCAATGGACCGGATCAGCCAGGGGGTCGAGGCCTTGCAGGCTGCCCCGGCCGAGGCGGACACCGATGCGCTGGAGGCGCTGAAGACCGAGCTTGAGGAAGAAAAACTGGTGACCGCCCAGCTGGAAGAGCGGATCAAGAAACTGAAGGCCGCCCATGCCGAGGAACTGGCCGCCGCGCAAGCCGCCGCGCCATCGGCACCCGCCACCGTGGATGCCGACAAGCTGGCCGCGCTTGACAATGAGTTGCAACGCCTGCGCAAAGCGAACGAACAGCTGCGCGCCAGCAACGCCGCCCTGCGCGAGGCCAACGAGGCCGGTGTGGGTGAACCGCATCTGATCAACAGCGCGATGCTGGCCGAACTGGAAGGCCTGCGCGCCGCCCGCGCCGCCGACGTGGCCGAGGCCAGCGCGATCATGGATCAACTTGTGCCGCTTCTGGACAAGGCGCGCGATCTGCCGGAAGGGGAGGAAGTCTGATGCCCGAGGTGACCATTCATATCGGCGGGCGCGCCTTTCAGGTGGCCTGCCAGGACGGCGAAGAACAATATCTGCATGCCGCCGCAAAGATGCTGGATGAAGAAGCGCAGGTATTGTCGGATCAGATCGGCCGCCTGCCGGAAGCGCGGATGTTGTTGATGGCCGGGCTGATGCTGGCCGACAAGACCGCTGCCGTGGAAGACAAGATCAAGGAAATCGAGACCAAGCTTGCCGAGCGCGATGCCGAGATCGACAATCTGAAATCCGCACCCATGCCTGAACCCGAACGGTTGGAGGTGCCGGTGGTTCCCCAATCGGTGACCGATACGCTGGCCGAACTTGCCGCCCGGGCCGAAGCCATCGCGGCATCGATCGAGGAAAAGTCCGCCTCCTGATTTTCGGGGCCTGTGCGTGCCCGAGGTTGGGTTGGGGTATTTGGGGCCAGAAAGAAGCAGGTTGTCTGCAAAAGAAAAGGGGACGGCGCGATCCGCGTGCCGTCCCCTTTCTGTTTCAGAGTGAAGCCAGATCAGGCGTTGGCTTCACGGATCTTGTTGGCGGCGTCCTTGTCATAGGTGACGCCGTTATCGTCGAACAACTGGTCGAGTTCGCCCGACAGGGTCATCTCGGTGATGATGTCGCAGCCGCCAACGAATTCGCCCTTCACGTAGAGCTGCGGGATCGTCGGCCAGTCCGAAAAATCCTTGATACCCTGACGGATCTCTTCATCGGCCAGCACGTTCACGTCGGCATAATCGACGCCCATGTAGTTCAGCACGCCCGCGACGCGGCTGGAAAAGCCGCATTGAGGCATGGACTTGGTGCCCTTCATGTAGAGCACCACGTCATTTGCGCTGATGGTTTCCTGAATTTTTGCGGATGCGTCTGTCATTTCCGTTTCTCCCTTGGGATAAATCGCTTTGCATATTCCTGCGGATCGCGCGGGATCTTGTAGGTGGTGGAATGCCCGCCACCGCCCGCGCCTGAACTGTAATTGGCCTCGATCACGTGATCGCCCTTTCCGGGCAGGCTGCCGCGTTCGGTGCCGCGTGTGCGTTTCAGGGCCATCGCACCGCTGATCACGGCAACCAGGATGATTGCCAGCGACAGCAGGATGACGGCCACGATATCCATGACCTATTCCGGGGCCCTGGTGGTCAGCGCCAGGGCGTGCAGCTCGCCATTTGCGCCATCCATTTTGCCTTTCAGCGCCGCATAAACCGCGCGTTGCTGTTGCACCCGGTTCTTGCCGCGAAAGCTTTCGTCGATCACCATGGCCGACATGTGAACGCCATCATCGCCTTCCACGACGATCTTGGCATTGGGGAAGCTTTCCCGCAGCAGGTCTTCGATTTCTTGGGCGTGCATGGGCATGGCTGTGCTCCGGATGGTACGTGTCAAAAGATGTAATCGGCCCTTACCTTTCGCGCAAGGGAGGGTTCAGGCCACCGCCTCGGCAAAGGCGCTGCGGTAAAGTGCTCCCAGCTCCTCCAGCGGGGCCTCGGACGCGCCAATGCGCACGGTGCTGCCAGTGAACCGGCCCACGGTCGCAATCGGAACGCCCGCCTGACCGGCGGCGACCATCAGCGCCTCGGCCTGGTCGAAGTTGCAGGCCACCAGATAGCGCGCCTGATCCTCGCCAAAAAGCTGGCTCATGTCGCTGTCATCAAGGACAACGCCAACGCCCGCGGCTTCGGCCATTTCAAACGCCGCGACAGCCAGGCCGCCATCGCCCAGATCGGTGCAGGCCTTGATGTTCGCGCGATTGGCGCGAATGAATTCGCCATTGCGCCGCTCGGCCTCAAGATCGACCGCGGGCGCATCGCCGTCTTCGCGGTTGAAGACCTCGGCCAGAAGGGCCGATTGGCCCAGATGGCCCGAGGTTTCGCCCACCACAAGCGCCACATGGCCTTCGCGCACCTCGCAGCCGATGATCTCATCGGGATGCGCGATCAGGCCCACCGCGCCAATGGTTGGCGTTGGCAGGATCGCCTGACCGTCGGTTTCATTGTAAAGTGACACATTCCCCGACACGATCGGCATATCCAGCGCAAGGCAAGCCGCGCCGATGCCTTTGATCGCGCCCACGAACTGGCCCATGATCTCGGGCTTTTCGGGGTTGCCGAAATTCATGTTGTCGGTGCTGGCCAAAGGCCGCGCGCCCACGGCGGTGAGGTTGCGATAGGCTTCGGCCACGGCCTGCTTGCCGCCTTCCACCGGGTTTGCCTTCACATAGCGCGGCGTCACGTCCGAGGTGAAGGCCAGCGCCTTGTCGGTCCCGTGTACACGGATGATGCCCGCGCCCAGACCGGGGGTGCGGTTGCTGTCGGCCATCACCATGGTGTCATATTGTTCATAGACCCATTGCTTGGCGGCATAATTGGGCGAGCCGATCAGCGCCTTCAGCCCGTCGATGGGATCGACCTGCGGCAGATCGCCGATGGGATCCTGCGCAGGTGTTTCCACCCAGGGCCGGTCATATTCCGGCGCCCGGCCCGACAGGGGCGACAGCGGCAGATCCGCTTTGATCTCGCCGTTAAGTTCGATCAGGAACCGGTCCTCGGCGATGGTCTCGCCGACAATCGCGAAATCAAGGTCCCATTTGTCGAAGACGGCCTTGGCCTCGGCCTCTTTTTCCGGGCGCAGCACCATGAGCATGCGCTCCTGGCTTTCCGACAGCATCATTTCATAGGCTGTCATGTTCTCTTCGCGCTGGGGCACCGCATCCAACACCAGCTTGATGCCCAGATGGCCCTTGTCGCCCATTTCGACCGCGGAGCAGGTCAGGCCGGCGGCCCCCATATCCTGAATGGAAATCACGGCCCCCGTCTGCATGAGCTCAAGGCAGGCCTCCATCAGACGTTTTTCGGTGAACGGATCACCCACCTGCACGGTGGGGCGCTTTTCCTCGATCGTGTCGTCGAATTCGGCGCTGGCCATTGTGGCCCCGCCCACACCGTCACGACCGGTCTTGGCGCCCAGATAAACAACGGGCATCCCCACACCCGAGGCCGCCGAATAGAAAATCTTGTCGGCATCCGCCAAACCGGCGGCAAAGGCGTTCACAAGACAGTTGCCGTTATAGGCGGGGTGAAACCGCACCTCTCCGCCCGCACAGGGCACGCCAAAGCAATTGCCATAGCTGCCGATGCCTTCGACCACGCCATTGACCAGCCGGCGCGTCTTGGGGTGCGACGGTTCGCCGAAACTCAGCGCGTTCATCGACGCAATGGGGCGCGCGCCCATGGTAAAGACATCGCGCAGGATGCCGCCCACACCAGTGGCCGCGCCCTGGAAGGGTTCGATGTAAGAGGGGTGGTTGTGGCTTTCCATCTTGAAAACCACGGCCTGACCGTCGCCGATATCCACGACGCCTGCATTTTCACCTGGTCCGCAAATCACCTGCGGGCCTTCGGTGGGCAGCGTGCGCAGCCATTTCTTCGATGATTTATAGGAGCAATGCTCGTTCCACATCGCCGAGAAAATGCCCAGTTCAGTAAAGCTGGGCTCTCGTCCGATGATCTGCAGGATCAACTCGTATTCATCGGGTTTTAGCCCATGTGCTTCGATCAGCTCAGACGTGATGGCCGGTTCCTGCATGATCCAGATGTCCCCCTTGGCAGATGAGGCCGTCTTTAGCGGCTTACGCGGGCGGGGGAAAGGGGTGCCAAAACGCGGTTGTCAGACAAAAAATGTATACAGTATGCATATTATATGTGAAGCTACCCGGGTCGGGGCCATGGCGCACCAGTCTTGGTCTGGACGAGTGCAATTGCTGGTGACGAGTGTCCGCGCCTGCCGGCGCGTTTGACTGGATGGCAGTTCGTGATGGACCGCACGGGTGGCAGGACGGGCAACTGTCTTGCTGCCCTTTTTTCCGATCAAAGCTGCTTGATGCGTGGCGCCATCCTTGCGCGAAAAAAAAGGCCGAGCACTAAGCTCGGCCGAAGTCCAACAGGGAGGTATGAAGATGATGCGCAAATGTGCGCGTCTCAGCTTCATGTGGTCATTTAGGGTGCACACTATGACCAATCAAGGCGGAAAATGTCGCAATCGCAGCATGCCTGCCATGCATTGGGTGCATGGCAGCGCTTACAGCTTGCCCAACTGCCGTAACTGTTTGCGATGCTGGATGATCTCGTCCTGAACGAAGTCGCGGAAGGCCGCGATGCGCTTGGATTGGCGCAGTTCTTCAGGATAGGCAAGAAAAACAGGGACTTCGGCGCTTTCCAGATCTGGAAGGACGCGGATCAGATCGGGGAAATCCTCGGTAATATAGTCGGGCAGAACGCCGATCCCCAGATTATGGATCACGCCTTGCAGCACGCCGAAATAGTTGTTCACGGTCAGCAATGACCGGATGTCATAGGTCATCAGGTGTTGCACAAGCGACGCACCGGCGGCCACCTGATCCGAACTTGGGCTCTGACAGATCAACCTGTGGTCGACGATATCGGACAATTCGGTCAGTGTGCCTTCCCTATCCAGGTAATCCCGGCTGGCAAACAGACACATCCTGATCGTCATCAGCTTTTTGCGGATCAGATCGGCCTGGCTGGGTTCCTTCATACGGATCGCCACATCCGCCTCGCGCATGGGCAGGTCCAGCACCCGCTCCTCCAGCATCAGATCGACCTTCAGATCGGGATATTTTTCGTAAAGCTTGGGCAGGCGCGGGGCCAGCCACAGCGCGCCAAAGCCGAATGTGGTCGTCACCCGCAGCTCGCCAAACACCTCTTCCTCGCTGTCGCGGATGCGGGCCGATGCCGCCTCCAGCCGCTTTGACATGGCCGCAGTGGCGTCAAACAGCAGCTCGCCCTGTTCGGTCAGAATCAGTCCCCGCGCGTGGCGATGAAACAGCGTGGCGTTCAAAGCCTCTTCCAGGGCACGAATCTGTCGGCTGACCGCCGATTGCGACAGGTTCAGCTTGTCACCGGCATGGGTCAGGCTGCCGGCATCCGCTACGGCGTGAAATATTCTAAGTTTGTCCCAATCCATTCCGGTAACTTTCGTATCTTTCACCCCGGCATAGCCGAAACCTTTGAACAGGTCAGCCCCGTGATGTCGTTAAGTTGACCCAACGCTAGAGGTTTTTCTGGTAAGGTCAGTTATTGTGACCTATTATATATGCAAAGATGACAAGGAATCCATCCGCGTTGGGAGGCGCCAGATGAGTACCCAGAAGATCTCGCTCAATGACCGTTTCGATCTGGAGAAAAGCCCCGTTCTTCTGAACGGCACACAGGCGCTGGTGCGGCTGATGCTGATGCAGAAGGAACGTGACCGGGCGGCTGGCCACAACACCGCCGGACTTGTCACCGGCTATCGCGGATCGCCCCTTGGTGCCGTCGACATGCAAATGACCCGCGCCGCGAAATTCCTGGCTGCGCAGGACGTCACCTTTCAGCCGGGTCTGAACGAAGACCTCGCCGCCACCGCGATCTGGGGCGCCCAGCAAGCCGAACTGCGGGGCGAGGGGAAATTCGACGGGGTCTTCGGGCTCTGGTACGGCAAGGGGCCGGGCGTGGATCGCACCGGCGACGTGTTCCGCCATGCCAACATGGCGGGCACCTCGGCACTTGGCGGCGTGCTGGTCGCGATGGGCGACGACCACACTGGCGAAAGTTCCACCGTGCTGCACCAGTCCGAATGGGCGCTGATGGATGCCTATCTGCCCATCGTCTCGCCCGCAGGTGTGCAGGAGATCCTGGATTACGGGCTTTATGGCTTTGAACTCAGCCGCTTTGCGGGTCTCTGGGTTGGCCTCAAGACGATGAAGGACACGATCGAAGCAACCGGCGTTATCGAAAGCGACCTGGCGCGCTACAATTTTGTGCGCCCCAAGTTCGACATGCCCGAAGGCGGTCTGAACATCCGTCTGGTCGATGACCGCCACCAGCAGGAAGAACGCCTGATCAAGCACAAACGCTTCGCGGCCGAGGCGTTCTCCCATGCCAACCAGATGGACAAGCGCATGTGGGGCAAACCCGGCGCCAAGATCGGTCTGGTCGCGGCGGGCAAGAACTGGCTGGACCTGATCCACGCCATGAAACTGCTCAACATCGACGAGAACGAGGCCGAACGGCTGGGTCTGACGCTTTATAAAGTGGGCCAGACCTTCCCGCTGGATATGAAGGGCTTTCACGACTGGGCCGAAGGGCTGGACCTGATCATCGTCGTGGAAGAAAAGCGCAAGCTGATCGAGGTGCAGATCAAGGAAGCCATCTTCGACGACCGACAAGGCCGCCGTGTCTATGGCTGGTACAAGGGCGGCGCGGGATCGCTTCATCGCGAGGAACTGTTCCCGACCCACGGCGACCTGAATCCCCACTGGATCGCCGAAAAACTGGGCGAAATCCTGATCGAGGAAGGCCGCAATACCGACGGTATCAAGGCCGGCATGCAGGCGCTGGAAGACGCCCGCCGCGCCGACAACGCCGAAGAGATCACCTCGCGCCTTCCTTACTTCTGCTCGGGCTGTCCGCATAACACGTCCACCAAGGTGCCCGACGGCTCGCGCGCCTATGCCGGGATTGGCTGTCACTTCATGGTGCAATGGATGGACCGCAACACGCTGGGCTTCACCCATATGGGAGGCGAGGGCGCGAACTGGATCGGCGAACAACCGTTTTCCAAGCGCAAGCATGTGTTCCAGAACCTTGGCGACGGTACGTACAACCATTCCGGTGTGCAGGCGATCCGCGCGGCTTTGGCGGCCAAGACGCCGATCACCTACAAGATACTCTATAATGACGCTGTCGCCATGACCGGCGGGCAGGGGAACGAGGGCGATCTGAGCCCCGAACGCATTGTGGCCGAACTCAAGGCCATGGGCGTGCAGAAGCTGGCCGTCGTTTATGACGAGAAAGAGGATGTGAACCCCAAGGCGTTCCCCTCGGACGTGCCGCTGCACGAGCGCATTGAGATGATGAACGTGCAGAAGGACATGGCCGAATACGACGGCGTGTCCGCCATCGTCTATATCCAGACCTGCGCCGCCGAAAAACGCCGTCGCCGCAAGCGGGGCACCTTCCCCGATCCGGATCGGCGCGTGTTCATCAATACCGATGTCTGCGAAGGCTGCGGCGATTGCGGGGTGCAGTCGAACTGTGTGTCGATCGTGCCCAAGGAAACCGAGCTGGGCCGCAAACGCGCGATTGATCAATCGTCCTGCAACAAGGATTTCTCCTGCCTCAAAGGTTTCTGCCCGTCCTTCGTGACGCTGGAAGGGGCCAAGGTGAAGAAGAACGCAACGGCGAAACTGGATCTGCCCGATCTGCCGGAACCGGAACTGCCTGCGATTGATGGCACCCATAACGTGGTGATCACCGGCGTGGGTGGCACCGGCGTTGTCACCATCGGGGCGGTGCTGGCGCAGGCCGCGCAGATCGACGGCAAGGGCGCGGGCATGATGGAGATGGCGGGCCTCGCCCAAAAGGGTGGTGCGGTGCATATCCACTGCCGGATTGCCGAGAAACCCTCTGACATCAGCGCGATCCGTGTGGCCACGGGCGAGGCGCATGCCCTGATCGGCGGCGATCTGGTGGTCAGTGCGGGCTCCAAAACGCTGGGCCTGACGCGGACAGGGCAAACCGGCGCTGTGGTCAACAGCCACGAGATCATCACCGGCGATTTCACCCGGAACACCGAATTTGCGTTGCCAGCTGACCGGTTACAGGTCGCTCTTCAAGCGCGGATGCAGGATCGGTTGGATCTGTTTGACGCCTCCGATCTGGCCAAGGTCACGATGGGTGACAGTATTTTCTCCAACATGATGGTCTTTGGCGCAGCGTGGCAGCGGGGCCTCATTCCCCTGTCGCTTGAGGCGATCCGCCAGGCCATCGACCTAAATGGCGCGGCAGTAGAGAAAAACCTGCGCGCCTTTGATATCGGGCGCTGGGCGGTGCTGCATCCGGCTGAGGTCGAAAAGCTGCTGACCCCGACCGTGATCCAATTGCCCAAAACGCTGGATGAAAAGATCGCTTATCGCAGCGATCATCTGGTGGCTTATCAGGGCAAACGGCTAGCCAAACGCTATGCCAAAATGCTGGCCAAGATCGACGATGCCGGGCTGAAGGAAGCAGTGGCCAAGGGCTATCACAAGCTGCTTTCCTACAAGGACGAATACGAAGTCGCCCGCCTGCATCTGGCGACCGAGGCCAAGGCGCGCGAAGAATTCGAGGGCGATTTCAAAATGAAATTCCACCTCGCCCCGCCGCTTCTGTCCAAGGAAGGCCCGGAAGGGCGGCCTTTGAAAAAGGAATACGGGCCGTCCATGATGCGCAACTTCCGCCTGCTGGCCAAGCTGAAGGGCCTGCGCGGCACACCGCTTGATCCCTTCGGCTATACCGCCGAACGCAAGATGGAACGCGCGCTGATCAAGCAATATGAACGCGATATGAAAGAGGTGCTGCCCAAACTGACCGCTGACACCCGGGACGCGATCATCGCGCTGGCCGAATTGCCGCTGCAGATCCGTGGCTTTGGCCCGGTGAAACAGGCCAATGAGGCAAAGGCCGCCAAACGGCGCGAAGAGCTTCTGGCCGTGATCCGCCAGGGCGGGCCGCAGATGGCCAAGGCGGCTGAGTGAGACCTGGTGCGCCCCGGACCTGATCCGGGGCGCAGGGTAAAATCGTCACACGCATGTCATACGCATTGTGCACAGGTTGTGCACAGCGTTATGACGCCCTCAGATCTTCGTTGGGAGCAGGCTCATGCCCTCGTCTCGGCACATCGCGCGTGACATCTCTTACGCCCATTCCGCC
>NZ_JXYH01000037.1 GCF_001262635.1 Aestuariivita boseongensis | reverse complement strand
ATCAGATCGGGCTGCTCAAGGTGGCCCAGAACAATCTGCGGAACGCCATCGATGACTACTTCTTCGACGTCCTGCGCGACGAAAAGGGCGTCGAACTGCCCGTGGAGGTGCTCGACGAGCTCGAACTGAAGATCATGGACCTCGCCCGGGCCCGGTTCGCAGCATGACGCGGGAATTGCATTGCCTGCAGTACGGTGAGCAGGAGATCCGATACGAAATCGTCCGCCGCCCGAGGAAGACACTGGAGATCGCCGTCGAGCCGGATGCGTCGGTGGTGATCGCGGCCCCGGAAGACGCGACGCTAGACGCCATCGAAGCCAGGCTGCGGAAGCGCGCGGCATGGGTGACGAGGCAGCAACGGTACTTTGCCCAATTCCTGCCGCGGACGCCGGAGCGCACGTTCGTCGCCGGAGAAACGCATCTTTACCTGGGGCGCCAGTACCGGCTGAAGGTCGTCCCGCATGTCCAGGAAAGCGTGAAGCTGATCCGCGGCTTCATCGTCGTGCAGACTCACCGGCCGACGAGGCCAGAGGTGACACGCGAACTGGTCGAGGCATGGTACCGCGATCGGGCTCACATCAAGTTTCCGGAACGGATCGAACTCTGTCTCGGTCTGTTCCCGAACCCCGAGGCATTCCGGCCGAAGGGTCTCATCGTACGCCAGACCCGTCAGCGATGGGGCTCCATGTCGCCCGCCGGTCGCCTGCTTCTGAATCGCCGCCTCGTGCAGGCGCCGGTCGACGCCATCGATTACGTGATCACACATGAGCTCTGCCATGTGGCCGAGCCTCATCACGGGGCGGCATTCTTTGACCTTCTCGACAAGGTGATGCCCGATTGGGAGCGTCGAAAGCAAAGGCTCGAAAGGGCAATGGCCTAGCGGGATTAACAGCAATCAATTCGACAACGTCCTGATGCTTTTTCTCTGCTCAAGAAACGAGGCAAAGAATCTCCAGACGGCCTCTCACCTTTGGTCTTAAAGCGTCACAAGACGCGCAATACCTCCCCATCATCCAGCCGCTTGACATAATCGACTGCCGTGCCGTTCCAGTGGTACGCGAAATGCGCCCCTTGGGTGGGGATCGGGATCACGTCGGGCCAGAAGACGGCGATGCACTGGCCCTCGGGAAAGCGCACGCTGGGCCAGGTGATGCCGTTCGAGCCGGCCGCACGGCGCTCGGCCCCGAAGACCTGGGACGCGTGGTAGTCCTCCGGGTCCAGCAGATCGGCGCGGCCCGTGGCGTCGTCGAGATCGGCGTCGATCGATCCAATCAGCTCGCGGAACTGCGAGGTCCAGCCCGGCGCTTCGTCCGTCGCGCGCATGAAGCGGGCGTGGTGATGGATAGTCTCGGCGATCGCCACCTCGGAGCGGTCGCCCGCGTAGTAGAGGCCGAAGCTGCCATCCGAGAACCGCCCGGGTCGGAGCGGCGAGCAATGCACGAAGGGCGCCATGACCCAGCTTGCGCCGGGCCCGGTCACGCGGCGGGCGACAGGCACCTTGGAGAGATCGCCGATGCTCTCGCGGATGCGCGGGTTGAACTTGGCCTCGGCCGAGGCGAGTGCCTCCCAATCAGCCGGGTCGGCGATGTCCTCGAAGAGGTCGATGGGCGGGTGGATCGAGCGGATGACACGGACCGTGCGTGGCCAGGTCACGCGCCTGACAGGCACATTCACCAGGCACCCCGTTCGGCGTCGAGATAGGCGCGCAGATCGATCAGGTCTGTGATCTCGCCCCGGAGCATGACGTCGAGCGCGCTCCGGCCCGCGAAGGCGGCATTCGGCTTGCGGATCCAGGCATAGCCCCGGGCAGGGTCGGTGAAGAGATAGCGCAGCGCCTTGTGGATCCCCATCAGGATCGCCATCCGCGCGCGCAGGTCGCGGTCGATCCGGCCGATATCGCCGGTCTTCCAGCGCGCCCACGTCCGCTGCGCCATGTCGCCCAGCAGGGTGCGGGCTTCGGCATCGGTCAGCTCCCAGGCCCGGAAGAGGTTGACGGTGGTGCGCGCCAGTGCCGCGGCCTCCTCGTCGGTGATGACGGGAAGATCGGTGCGGGCGGTGACGGGCTGGACCGTGGCGAACTGCATGGTTTTCTCCTTTGGCATCAATATAGAGAATGTGTGCCAAAAGGCAAGATGGGCCGTGCTGTGCCGCTTTGATCGTCTCTAACCCTATTCCCTGTCTTTGCACGCTATGGCGCTACGCCCCTTGAAGACCTGTTGAGCGCCGCCGGTTTCCGGTTTTCTTGATGGACCCGATCCGGGGCCGCCCGTCGGCCGCCACTCACGGAACGGGGACAGCATGGCAGAGGCAGCTCGGAAACCAGAAGCGATGGCCCGCGGCGCGCGGATGCTGCGCACGGCGCTCGGGCCCGCCATCGCCGGGTTTCTGGAAGACCCGACGACCGTCGAGGTCATGCTCAATCCCGACGGGCGGCTCTGGATCGACCGGCTCTCCGAGGGGCTTTCCGATACCGGCGCGACGCTCTCGCCCGCCGATGGTGAGCGGATCGTGCGGCTCGTCGCCCATCATGTCGGGGCCGAGGTGCATGCCGCGCGCCCGCGCGTCTCGGCCGAACTGCCCGAGACCGGGGAACGTTTCGAGGGGCTCCTGCCGCCCGTGGTCACCGCAGCCTGTTTCGCGATCCGGAAGCCTGCCGTCGCGGTCTTCACGCTCGCCGATTACGTCGCCTCCGGGATCATGACCGAGACCCAGGCGGCGCTGTTGCGCGAGGGCGTCGCCACGCGGTCCAATATCCTCGTGGCGGGCGGCACCTCCACCGGCAAGACGACCCTGACCAATGCGCTCCTGGCGGAAGTGGCCGGATCGTCCGACCGCGTCGTGATCATCGAGGACACGCGCGAGCTGCAATGCACAGCACCCAACCTCGTCGCCTTGCGCACCAAGGACGGCGTCGCCTCGCTCTCCGATCTTGTCCGCTCCTCGCTCCGCCTGCGCCCCGACCGCATTCCCATCGGCGAGGTGCGCGGGGCCGAGGCGCTGGACCTCCTGAAGGCCTGGGGCACGGGCCATCCCGGCGGGATCGGAACCATCCATGCGGGCTCGGCCCTCGGCGCCCTGCGAAGGATGGAGCAGCTCATCCAGGAGGCGGTGGTCACCGTGCCGCGCGCCCTCATCGCCGAGACCATCGATCTCATCGCCGTTCTCTCCGGACGCGGGGCCAACCGGCACCTCGCCGAACTCGCGCACGTCGACGGGCTGGGACCGGACGGCGATTACCGCATCACCCCGGCGGCGCGGCCGACCGGGATGGATACCAACACAGGAGACCCTTCATGACCCGATCCCTTCACCGGCTGCGCGCGCAGGCCGCGCACGCCGTCACCTATGCCACCGTCACCCTGATGCTGGCCGGACCCGCCCGGGCGGCGGGGTCCTCCATGCCTTGGGAGGCACCGCTGCAATCGATCCTCGAGTCGATCGAGGGGCCGGTCGCCAAGATCATCGCGGTGATCATCATCATCGTCACCGGCCTGACGCTCGCCTTCGGCGACACCTCCGGGGGCTTTCGCCGCCTGATCCAGATCGTCTTCGGCATCTCCATCGCCTTCGCGGCGAGTTCCTTCTTCCTGAGCTTCTTCAGCTTCGGCGGCGGAGCATTGATCTGATGGACGGCGCTTTCGAGCAGTTGGCGGACGTGCCGGGCTTCACCGTCCCGGTCCACCGGGCGCTGACGGAGCCGATCCTGCTGGCCGGTGCGCCGCGGGCCTTCGCGATCCTGAACGGGACGCTGGCTGGGGCCATCGGGCTCGGGTTGCAACTCTGGGTCGCCGGGATCGCCATCGGCCTTCTGGGCCACCTGGTCGCGGTCTGGGCCGCGCGGCGCGATCCGCTCTTCGTCGAGGTCGGGCGGCGGCATCTGCGGCTGCCCTGTCATCTCGAGGTTTGAGGTTTCACCATGATGAACCTCGCAGAATATCGCCGGAAAGGGACGCGGCTGGCGGATTACCTGCCCTGGGCGGCGCTGGTGGCGCCCGGCGTGGTGCTGAACAAGGATGGCAGCCTGCAGCGCTCGGCCCGGTTACGGGGCCCCGATCTCGACAGTGCGGTCGCGGCGGAACTCGTGGCCGTGGCGGGGCGCATCAACAATGCCTTCCGACGCCTCGGGTCCGGCTGGGCGATCTTCGTCGAAGCGCAGCGCGTGGCGGCGGCCGACTATCCCGACAGCTGCTTTCCCGACCCGGCCTCGGCGCTGCTCGATGCCGAGCGCCGCGCGGGGTTCGCCGAGCAGGGGGCGCATTTCCAGTCCGACTATCTTTTGACCTTCCTCTACCTGCCGCCCGCCGAGGAGGCCGCCCGGGCCGAGACCTGGCTTTACGAAGGCCGCGACAAGACCGGCATCGATGCGGGCGAGGTGCTGCGAGGGTTCATCGACCGCACCGATCGTGTGCTGGCGCTTTTCGACGGCATCATGCCCGAATGCCGCTGGCTCGATGACAGCGAGACATTGACCTACCTGCATTCCACGATCTCGACGCAGGCCCACCGCGTCCGCGTGCCGGAAACCCCGGCCTATCTCGATGCGCTTCTGGCCGATCAGCCGCTGACCGGTGGGCTCGAGCCGCGGCTGGGAGACGCCCATCTGCGTGTCCTGACCCTCTCGGGCTTCCCGACCGCCACCACGCCTGGCATCCTCGACGACCTCAACCGGCTGGCGTTTCCCTATCGCTGGGCGACCCGCGCGATCCTGATGGACAAGACGGAGGCCGCGCGGATGGTCGCCCGCATTCGCCGCCAATGGTTCGCCAAGCGCAAATCCATCGCCGCGATCCTGAAGGAGGTGATGACCAACGAGCAATCGGCCCTGGTCGACACGGACGCCGCAAACAAGGCCGCGGATGCCGACATGGCCCTGCAGGAGCTCGGCGCCGATATCGCGGGCGAGGCCTATGTGACGGCGACTTTAATCGTCTGGGACGAGGACCCGCGCCGCGCCGACGAGAAGCTGCGCCTGGTCGAGAAGGTCGTGCAGGGTCGGGACTTCACAGCCATGGTCGAGACGGTCAACGCCGTCGACGCCTGGCTTGGCTCGCTGCCGGGGCACGCCTATGCCAACGTCCGCCAGCCGCCGATCTCCACCCTGAACCTGGCCCATATGATCCCCCTCTCCGCCGTCTGGGCCGGGGAGGAGCGGGATGCGCATTTCGACGGGCCGCCGCTGCTTTTCGGCAAGACCGAGGGCGCGACGCCGTTTCGTCTCTCGCTCCATGTCGGCGATGTCGGCCACACGCTGGTCGTCGGCCCGACCGGGGCGGGCAAATCTGTGCTGCTCGCGCTTATGGCGCTGCAGTTCCGCCGCTACCCGGCCGCCCAGGTCTTCGCCTTCGATTTCGGGGGCTCGATCCGCGCCGCCACCCTCGCCATGGGCGGCGACTGGCACGATCTCGGCGGCGAGCTGACCGAAGGGGCGGACGCGACGGTCTCCCTCCAGCCACTTGCCCGGATCGACGATCCCGCCGAACGCGGCTGGGCCGCGGGCTGGATCGGGGCGATCCTCGCCCGCGAAGGCATCACGATCACGCCCGAGGTAAAGGAGCATCTCTGGTCCGCGCTGACCTCGCTGGCCTCCGCCCCGGTCGGCGAACGGACGATCACCGGTCTCGCGGTCCTGCTGCAATCCTCCGACCTGAAACAGGCCTTGCGCCCCTATTGCCTCGGCGGTGCCCATGGCCGATTGCTCGATGCCGAGACGGAAGAGCTTGGCGCGGCCTCGGTCCAGGCCTTCGAGATCGAGGGGCTGGTCGGCACCGCCGCGGCGCCCGCGGTCCTCTCCTATCTCTTCCATCGCATCGGCGACCGGCTCGACGGGCGGCCGACGCTCCTGATCATCGACGAGGGGTGGCTCGCGCTCGATGATGACGGCTTCGCGGGCCAGCTGCGCGAATGGTTGAAGACGCTGCGCAAGAAGAACGCCTCGGTGATCTTCGCGACCCAGTCGCTCTCGGACATCGACGCCTCCGCCATCGCGCCCGCCATCATCGAAAGCTGCCCGACCCGGCTGCTTCTTCCCAACGAGCGCGCCATCGAGCCCCAGATCACCGCGATCTACCGCCGGTTCGGCCTCAATGACCGGCAGATCGAGATCCTCGCCCGCGCCATGCCCAAGCGGGACTACTATTGCCAGTCGCGGCGCGGCAACCGGCTTTTCGAACTGGGCCTGTCCGAGGTGGGCCTCGCCCTCTGCGCGGCCTCGTCCAAATCCGACCAGACGCTGATCTCGGAGGTCCTCGCGGAGCATGGGCGCGAGGGCTTCCTCGCCGCCTGGCTCGACGCCCGCGGGGTCGGCTGGGCGGCCGACCTGATCCCCGACCTCACCAATCTCGCACCGGGACCTGAAGTTCCGGATGCACCGATCCCCCAAGACACCGAACCCGCAGAGGAGACCACCCCATGACTCATGCCGCCCATCATTTATCCAAGCTCGCCAGCGTCTCCGCCTTGGCCCTGGCGCTCGCAGCCCCTCTCGGCCTTTCGCCGATCTTCGCGACGCCCGCGCAGGCCTTCCTATTCGGCGGGGGCGGGCGCATCGTCTACGACCCGCGCAATCACGCCGAGAACATCCTCTCCGCCGCCCGGGCACTCGAGCAGATCAACAACCAGATCACCCAGCTGCAGAACGAGGCGCAGATGCTGATGAACCAGGCGCGCAACCTCGCGAGCCTGCCGTACTCCTCCCTGCAGGCGCTGCGGCAGAATGTCGACCGGACGCGGCAACTCCTGAGCCAAGCCCAGAACATCGCCTTCGACGTCGCCCAGATCGACCAGGTCTTCCAGCAGGACTATGCCAACATCCCCATGGCCGCGCCCGAGGCGCAGCTTCTGGCCGATGCGCGCTCCCGCTGGGAAAACACCGTCGGCGGGCTGCAGGACGCGCTGCGCGTACAGGCAGGCGTCGTCGGCAATCTCGACGGCCAGCGCGCCGAGCTCTCCGCCCTTGTCGGCGAAAGCCAATCCGCGGTCGGTGCCCTGCAGGCGACCCAGGCGGGCAACCAGCTCCTGGCACTGCAGTCCCAGCAGATCGCCGATCTGATCGCCGTCGTCGCCGCCAATGGCCGTGCCTCGGCGCTGGTCGAGGCCGAACGGTCCGCGGCCGCCGAACAGGGCCGGGTGCAGCGCGAGCGCTTCCTCACGCCGAGCGCGGGCTACCAGCCCGGCAATGCCCGGATGTTCAACAACTGAAGGGAGGCAGGCCCATGGAGGGATCGGTTCTCGCCCGCATCGCCGCCATCGTCTTCGTCGCCATCGCGGTCACCGCGGCACTGGTCGAGATGGGCCGGGACGAGGAGGGGCAGGATGCGCGTCCGGCGGCGCCCCTCATGCACGAGACCGATCCCCTGCGGGCTGAACAAAGGCGCTGCCAGGAGCTGGGCGAGGCCGCGGCCTCCGATCCAGACTGCCTCGCGGTCTGGGCCGAAACCCGCGACCGCTTTCTCGGCCGCGACCGGGCCCGGGAAGAGTGAGCCATGGGCGGCACCGGCGTCATCGACACCTTCCTCGGGGTTTTCACCTCCTATATCGACAGCGGTTTCGGGCTGCTGGGCGGCGAGGTCGCCTTCATCGCCAGCACGCTGATCGTGATCGACGTGACGCTCGCCGCGCTCTTCTGGGCCTGGGGCGCCGATGACGACATCATCGCCCGTCTCGTGAAAAAGACCCTCTTCGTGGGCGTCTTCGCCTGGCTCATTTCCAACTGGAACAGCCTTGCGGCCATCGTCTTCGACAGTTTCGCGGGGTTGGGGCTTCTGGCCTCCGGCACCGGCTTCTCGCCCGCCGATCTCCTGCGCCCCGGACGGGTGGCGCAGACCGGTCTCGATGCCGGGCGCCCGCTTCTGGAGTCCACCGCCGATCTCATGGGCTTCGTCGCCTTCTTCGAGAACTTCATCCAGATCGCCTGCCTGCTCTTCGCCTGGGCGCTGGTGCTCCTGGCCTTCTTCCTCCTCGCCGTGCAGCTCTTCGTGACGCTGATCGAGTTCAAACTGACCACCCTCGCAGGCTTCGTGCTGATCCCCTTCGGGCTTTTCGGCAAGACCGCCTTCATGGCCGAGCGGGTGCTGGGCAATGTCGTCTCCTCGGGCATCAAGGTGCTGGTGCTCGCGGTGATCATCGGCATCGGTTCGACGCTCTTCGGCCAGTTCACCGCCGGGTTTGGCGGCGTGACGCCCACCATCGACGAGGCCATGGCGATCATGCTGGCCGCCCTCTCGCTCCTCGGTCTCGGCATCTTCGGCCCGGGCATCGCCACCGGCCTCGTCTCGGGAGGCCCGCAACTGGGCGTGGGGGCCGCCGTCGGCACCGGGCTTGCCGTGGGCGGGGCTGCCGTCGCGGCGGGTGGCGGGGCCATGCTCGGCGCCCGCGGGGCCGGCGCACTCGCCTCGGGCGGGGCCGCCGTCACGCGCGGCGCTGTGGCGGCCACCGGGGCCGCCTCCACCGCCTACAGCATCGGATCCATGGGCCAGAGTGGGGCTGCCGGAGTTACGTCTGGTCTCGGCGGCATAGCAAGAGCCGCGGGATCCGCGGCAGCATCACCCCTGCGCCGGGCCGCCGCCTCGGCTTCCGAAGCGGTCAAGTCAAGCCACGCCGGAGGCGCCCGTGTGGGTTTCGCCGCCACCGGCGGCACCTCCTCGCTCGGCAGCGGGGCAGGCGCGTCGACCGCCATGTCCGCCCCCGCAGGCAGTCCACCCGCCTGGGCGCGTTCGATGCGTCGCAGCCAGGCTATGAGCCATGGCGTCTCCGCCGCCACCCATGCGTTGCGCGCCGGGGACAGCCCCGGCTCAGGCGCCTCCGTTTCCCTCTCCGAAAGTGACCGCTCATGAGCCTCTTCAAACGCGCCGCCGCGCATTACGGCAAGACTCCGGAACCCGAGACCCCGTACCAGAAGGCTGCCCAGGTCTGGGACGAGCGCATTGGTTCCGCCCGGGTGCAGGCAAAGAACTGGCGCCTCATGGCCTTCGGCTGCCTGATCCTCGCGGGCGGTTTCGCCACGGCGCTGGTCTGGCAATCGGCGCGCGGCACCGTGGTGCCCTATGTCGTTGAGATCGACCGGCATGGCGAGGCGCGCGCCGTCGAGGCCGCCAGCGCCGGGTATCGCCCCAGCGATCCGCAAATCGCCTGGCATCTCGCGCGGTTCATCGAGGAGGTCCGGGGATTGCCCGCCGATCCCATTGTCGTCCGCCAGAACTGGCTCCGCGCCTATGAATTCACCACCGACCGCGGTGCGCTGGCGCTCAACGACCATGCCCGCGCCAACGATCCCTTCACGCGGGTGGGCGAGGACCAGGTCTCGGTCGAGGTCTCGAGCGTCATTCGTGCGTCGCCCGACAGTTTCCGGGTGGCCTGGTCCGAGCGGCACTATGAGAATGGCCAGCTTGCCCGCACCGAGCGCTGGACCGCGATCCTCACCGTCGTGATCGACCCGCCGCGCACGGCGGACCGTCTGCGCGTCAATCCCCTTGGAATCTATGTCAACGCGATCAACTGGTCGCGGGAGATGAGCCAATGACCCGACCGATCCTGCCCACCGTGCTCCTCGCCACCACGCTCGTCGCCGGCTGCGCCAGCGACCGTCCGCCCGCATTCGCCTATGACGACGCGGTGCCGCCTTTGCCGACACCGCCTCCCACCGCTCCCGATGACCGGCCGCGCCCGCTCCATGTCCCGCCGGCCTGGACGCCGAGCCGGGGCGGCGAGGCCGCCGCCACACCCGTCGCCCAGGTCGGCAATGCCAATGCGGCCGCGCGTGTCGAGCCGCGGCAGGCCGGGTATTTCAACGCGATCCAGATCTACCCGTGGTCCGAGGGCGCGCTCTATCAGGTCTATGCAGCGCCGGGTCAGATCACGACGATCGCGCTCGAACCCGGCGAACGCCTGGCCGGCACCGGCCCGATCGCGGCAGGGGACACGGCGCGCTGGATCATCGGCGACACCGAGAGCGGCGCGGGCCGCGATACCCGCGTCCTCGTGCTCGTGAAGCCCACGAGGCCCGATATCCGCACGAACCTCGTGATCTCGACCGACCGGCGCACCTACCTGATCGAACTCAACGCCAGCGAAGAGACCTGGATGCCCGCCATCTCCTGGGCCTATCCGCGTGCGCCCGAGGCACCACGCGTTGCGCCGGCCACGCCGCGCATCCCGCCCGCGCATGCCCGCAACCACCGCTACGGGCTGCAAGGCGACAACCCGCCCTGGCGTCCGATTTCCATCTTCGACGACGGACGCCGGGTCTATGTCGTCTTCCCGCGCGGCATTGCCCAGGGCGAGATGCCGCCGCTCTTCGTGCTCGGAGCCGATGGCGAGCTGGAGATCGTCAACTCCCGCATCCACGGCAACGTGTTGATCGTCGACCGGCTCTTCGGCGCGGCCGAACTGCGCCTCGGACGCGGTCCCCGGCAGGAGGTGGTCCGCATCCTGCGGATCGAACCCCAAACCGAGGCGACCGCGGTACGGCAGGAAGCGGAGCGGGGGACATGAGTGACACACCAACCGACACCGCCGCCGCCATGCGCCTGCGCGCCGATCCGCCGCGCGTCACGCGGATTTCGCGCAAGGTGATCATCGGGCTTGGCGTTGTCGCGGGCCTCGGGATCGGTGCCGCGCTGATCTATGGGCTGCAACGCCCGGACCGAACGGCCGCGCCGGAAGAACTGATCACCACCGACCGACGCCAACCCGCCGATGGTCTCCGCGATCTGCCCGGCAGCTATGATGCCATTCCCCGGCTCGGTCCGCCCCTGCCGGGCGACCTCGGCGGCGGCATCCTCGACGCGCAGCAACGCGGCCAGCCCGTCGCGGCTCCAAGTCTCGCGCCGCCGACCATGGACCCGGCGGAACAGCAGCGGCTTGCGGAACTGGAGGCCGCCCGGGTCAGTGATCTCTTCTTCCAGACGCGGCCTGGAGCGCCAGCGACAACTGGGTTCCAGATGCAGCCCGCAGCACCAGGAACCGGGTTGGCCGCCACCCCGGAGACCGATCCACGCGAGGCCTTTCTGACCGCGCCGACCGACCGCCGAACGGTCGCACCCGACCGCATACAACCACCGGCCTCGCCTTGGCTGCTGCAAGCCGGTTCCGTCATCCCGGCCGCGCTGATCACCGGTATTCGCTCCGACCTGCCGGGTCAGATCACCGCGCAGGTCACCCAGAACGTCTATGACAGCCCCACCGGCAGCCTTCTTCTGATCCCGCAAGGCACCCGTTTGATCGGCGCCTACGACGACAGCGTGAGCGCCGGCCAGCGTCGCGTGCTCCTGGTCTGGACCAGGTTGATCTTCCCCGATGGTCGATCCTTCGTGCTCGAACGCCAGCCCGGGGCGGATGCCGCGGGCTTTGCCGGTCTCGAGGACCGCGTCGACAACCACTGGGCCAGCGTCCTGCGCGCGGCGGGGCTTTCGACTCTGCTCGCCGTTGGCGCGGAGCTTTCCCTCGACGAGGAAGATCGCCTCGCTCGTGCCCTCCGCGACGGGGCCCTCGACACGATCAACGAGGCCGGGCAGCGCATCGTTCAACGCCAGTTGGAGGTCCCGCCGACCCTCACCATTCGCCCGGGCTTTCCCGTTCGGGTGATCGTCACGCGCGACCTCGTCTTCGCGCCATCCGGAGGCTGACATGACCAAGCTGAAACTCGGTCCGATCCCAGAAAACAAGCCGGTGAAACTGACTGTGGAACTGCCCGCAGAGCTGCATCGGGACCTGATCGCCTATGGTGAAATCCTCGGCCGCAAGGCCGGAGAGGGACCAATCGAACCGAAAAAGCTGGTGGTTCCCATGCTGGAGCGGTTCATCGCAACGGATCGCGGCTTTGCAAAAGCACGTCGAAGCGAGGTGTCCCATGGTCCATAGTATGCGAAGTACGGATCGCCTTGATCACCTGATCCAGTATTGGAAATCGCGTGGGTGTGCGTTGACTGGTTTTGTCTGCGTATGCTCTGGGGCGCGGAGGATTGAATAGCAGACGCGCAAAGCCGTCTCTTGAGAAAGCGTGAAGGGTCATTGACCAATTGGGCCCACGGCGTAGGTCTGTTTGCGTGGCCGGATATCCTCGAGCGCTGAGTAGAATGCAGGTAGCACGACCAGTATAAGCACGGTTGCGGCGAGAAGGCCGAACACCACGGAAATTACGAGGGGCTTGAGCGTCTGGGCCTGGGTGGAGGATTCCAGCAGCAGCGGTGCCATGCCCATGATCGTGGTCGAGACCGACACGAAGATCGGGCGGAAGCGGGCGCGCACGGCCTCTCCTGCGGCCAGCGCGGCCGACAGTCCATTGGCGCGACGGGCGTTGATGACACCGACCAGCAGGATTGCGTTGTTCACCACGATCCCCGCAAGCGAAGCCGCCCCCACCAGTGACGGCATCGAGATGTTGTAGCCCATCAGCACATGGCCCCAGATGACGCCCAAAAATGCCAGCGGGATGGTGATCATCACGATCAGCGGCTCCACATAGCTGCGGAACTGGAAACTGAGCACGAGGTAGATGCCCACCAGCCCGATCAGGAACCCGCGCAGGATCGAGGCGACGGTTTCCGTCGAATTCGCGGCCTGCCCGCCGATGTCAAAGCCAAGGCCGGGGGTGGTGGCCACCAGACCGGGCAGGAAGCCCTCGGCCAGCCGCGCGGTGATCGCGTCGGCATTGCCGATGCGGCCGTCCACATCGGCCGCGACGGTCAGCGTGCGCAGCCCGTTGCGCCGCGAGATGGTGTCCCAGCCGCGCGCCTCCTCGATGGTGGCGATGCTCGACAGCGGCACGGTGCCGCCACCGGGCAGCGCGATCTCGAAAAGGTTCAGGTCAGCGCGGTTGGCGCGGTCCTCATCGGCAAGCCGCAGCTCGATATCCCAGGCCAGATCGCCGCGCCGGATTTCCGCAAGCTGCGTGCCGAGAAAGGCCGCGCGAAGCTGGCCAGCCACATCTGTGGCGGTCAGCCCCAAGGCCTCGGCGCCGGGTGACAGATTCAGCCGTAATTCGGGTGCGCCGAGGCGCAGGTCGAGGATCGCGTTGCGCACACCGGTATAGGTTTCAAGCTCCGCCAAAGTGGCGCGGCCCGCTGCCTCCAGCGTGGCGAGGTCGGGGTGGCTCAGGCGCAATTCCACCGCGATGCCCTGCGGGCCGATCCCCGGCTCGGTCAGGATCAACGAGGACACCCCGGGCAGTGGCCCGATCTCTTCGCGCCAAAGCGTGATGATTTCGTCCAACGTGCTGCTGCGTGTCTCGGCGCCGAGCAGGTCCACCGCGACGGTGGCGACATGGGCACCGGTCTCGCCCGCCGACCGGTTGCGGCCCAGCCGGGTGAGGCGGCGGATCACCAGCGGTTGTGCCTGGGGCTGATCGGGGGTGAGACGGGCGTTCACGCGGTCGAGCGCCGCCTCGACCTGCGCGACGGCTTGGCCCGTGCGCGCCAGCGGTGTGCCTGCGGGTAGCATCAGCCGCGCCTCGAGCACGTCGCCGTCGATCTCGGGCATTGCCTCGCGCTTGACCACGCCGCCGCCCAGCGCGCCGACGGTCAGGATCAAGGCCCCGATGGCCAGCCCCGCGACCAGCCAACGGCCCCTGATCGCGGCATCGGCCAGACGGCCCACGCCACGCTCGCGCAGGGCATCGAAGCCCGCGTCGAAGCGGGCGCGGAAGCGGGAGGGGGCAGTGTCCTTCATGCCCCCTTTCAGGTGGTGGGGCAGGATCAGGAAGGCCTCGATCAGCGACGCGGCGAGTGCGGCCAGCAGGACCACCGGCAGAACTTCCAGCACGGCGCCCAACTCGCCCGCCAGGAAGGCGAGGGGCAGGAAAACGGCAAGCGTCGTTAGAAAGGAAGAGATCACTCCGGGCGCCACGGCTGCGACGCCCGCCGCGACGGTTTCGACCGTCGCGCCCTTGGCGGCATGCACCGCGATGGAATCCGCGATCACGATGGAATCGTCCATCACGATACCGATCGCCATCAACAGCGCCACTAGTGTCATCATGTTCAGGCTGAGCCCGGTCAGCGCCATCCAGAGGAACGCGCCTGCAAAGGCCACAGGCAGGCCCATCGCGGCCCAGATCGCGAAGCCGGGGCGAAAGAACAGGCTCATCACCACGACGACGAGAACCAGCCCGATCACGCCGTTCTGCACCAACATCACCAGACGGTCGCGGATGATCGATGTCACGTCCTGCACCACTTCAACGGAGATCGTGTCCGGCAGGCGGGCAGTTTCCTCGGCCACCAGCGCGGCAACGCCGTCCAGCACCCGAAGCGCGTCGGCATCCAGCGCCTTTGATACGTCGAGCACGATGGCAGGCACCCCGTCGACAAAAGCCCGGTCCTGCGGCGGTTCGAACCGTTCCTCGATCTCCGCCACATCGCCCAGCGTCAGGGTTGCGCCATTGGGCAGGACCAGCAGCGGGATCGTGGCCAGCGCCGTGGCCGTGTCGCGTTCAGCAGTGAAGCGAAGGGTCAGGTCCGCGCCCGGTCCCTCCAGCGTGCCTGCGGGCAGGTCGATGTTCTGCGCGGCGATGGCGGCGGCCAAGGCGGCAGGCGTCAGCCCGTGGCTGTCGAGTACAGGGCGTGATGCGGTTACTAAAAGTGTCCGGGTGCCGAGGCCCCCGCGCATCACGCTGGCAACGCCCGGCAAGGCGGTAAAGCGGTCCGACAGGGCGTCGGCGTAAAGATCCAGTTCGCCCAGCGGCAGATCGCCCGAGATGGCGACCGATGTGACAGGATCCGAGCGGTGCAATTCGCGCACCACGGCAGGATCGGCGCGGTCGGGGAAGGTGTCGATGGCCGACACCTCGGTGCGCAGCGAATTGACGAAGCGCAGCGCATCGTTACCGGGCGCCATGGTTGCCACGGCCCGCGCGCGGCCAGTCTGGGCCGTGCACGTGAAGGTTTCCAACCCCTCGACACCCTGCACTCCGTCCCAGAGCGGCGCGCAGATCGCGGCCTCTACATCCTCGGCTGCAGCGCCCCGGTAGGGCACGGTGACCTCGGCCTCGACGGCGCGGAAATCGGGGAAGGTTTCGCGCAACAGGCCCGGCGCGGCAAAGATGCCCGCTGCAAGGAACAAAAGAAGCAGCAGGTTGCCCGCCGTCGGGTGGCCGGTGAACCAGCGTATCATGGCTCGACCTCGACCGGGGTCAGGGTCATGCCGGGAATGGCCGGCGCGATGTCGTCGATCACCACGCGTTCGCCCGGCAACAGGCCAGCGGCGATAACGACGCGGCCATCCTGCGCGAAGGCTGCGGTGACGGGGCGCAATTCCAGCAAGCCATCGGGGCCAAGGATACGCACCATGTCGCCATGCAACGCCGCCTCGGGGATCGCGATGAGGCCTGTCATGGAAGCGCCCGAAAAGGAAAGCTGCACCTGCATGTTGGGCACCAGCGGCAGGCGGCGAGGCGGGTCCGCGCCCTCATAGGGGTCGTCAACCCTGACCACCACCGGCACGGTGCGCGCACGGGCATCCAGCGCGCCCTCGATCCCGACAACACGGGCGCTCCAGATCTGCCTCGGGTCCGACAGAGGGCTAAGCGTCACTGCAATCCGCGTGGCGGGCATGTCGCGCATCATGTCGGCAAGGGTGATGCCCTCCGGTGTATCTCCCAATAGCCGTCGAAAGCTGTCTATCGGCAAGTGCGCCACGACCTCGGCCGCCGCGATCCCGTCGGCACGGATCACCACCTGACCGGGGGCGACGGTTTGAAACAGCTCAGCATTCACCTCGGTTACGCGCAGGTCGAACGGCGTCGTCAGGGTCGTGCGGTCGAGCGAGCGGCGCGCCCGGTCGATGGCGGCCTCGCTGCGCGCGACCTGTGCCGCGATCCGCGCCTCGCGGGAGGGGATCAGGGCGAGCGTGTTCTCCAGTTCCGCCACCGTGCGGCGGGCCAGAAGGGTTGCGCGCTCGGCCTCGTCGGCGCGCGATTGCGGAACGGCGCCTTGCGCGACGAGTGTGCGCGTGCGTTCCAGATCGGTCTCGGCCAGGGCCAGCCGGTTCTGTTCCAGCGAAAGGATGCGCCGCGTGTTGTCCGCCTCTGCCGTAAGCTGCACGCGCTCGGCCTCCAGCACCGCGAGGTCGGCCTGCGATTGCGCCAGCGCCAGCTCGTAGTCGGCGGGGTCGATCCTCAGCACTTCCGTCCCCGCCGGGATCAGGCGACCCGGCTCAAGGTCCGGATGGCGCCAGATCACCTCGCCCTGCACCTCGGCCACGGCGACCCAGGTCTCGGCCGCGCGCAGGTTGCCCCAAGCGGTTGCGGCGGGCCGAATATCCTGCGCCGCGACCGTCATCATCCGAACGGGTAGCGCCGGCGCGTCGCCCCCGACCTGCGCGGGGCCGGGGGCAGACGCGATCATCCAGGCCGCCGCGGCAATGCCGAGCGCGATGGGTGGCAGCGCCAGGAGCGGGGCGAGGCGCATGGGTTCAGCCCTGCGCCCGGCGCATCCGCGCCAGCGTGCCGTCGCGCAGGATGAACTGGTGGTAGAGCGCGCCAATCACATGCAGCGCAACCAGCGCCAGCAGGACAATCTTCAACACATTGTGCCCCTGCGCCGCGGCCTCGACCCCGCCGAACCACGCGACAGACCCGCTGAGTAGCATCAGGATCATCAGCGCGTAAAGCCCGACATGGGTGAGCTTCGCGAGAATGCCCTGCACCTTGCTGGCCTCGATCGCCGGAGGCACGCCGCGCCGGGCGTGCAGGGTCAACCGCCACAGCGCGAAGATCATCACCAGCGCGCCGCCCGCCACATGGGCCAGCACGAGCGGTTCGAACCCAGCCTCCAGCCCATCAGTGATGCGGTCCCATGCGGCCGACATCGCGTCCTTGAAAAGGTACTGCTGCGCGATCAGTGCGAAGACGAGCCAATGCAGCGCGATCTGAAGGCGGGAATAGCCGGTGGGGGCGGTTTTGGCAGGCATGACGGGGGTCCTTTCGGTCAGGGTGCGCGACTCGGGATAGAGGTTGCGGTTGTCAACAGTGTATGTTAGTAAGTTATAACTAACAAGAGGTGACACATGTCGGGCCGTCAAAGTGCTGAAGAGAGAAAGGCGCAAATCGTGGCCGAGGTTCTGCGACTGGCCGACGAGATCGGACCCGACCGGCTGAGCACCACAGATGTCGCGCGGGCCATCGGCCTCAGTCAGCCTGCGATCTTCCGGCATTTCCCCACCAAGGGCGCGCTCTGGCTGGCGGTGGCCGAGGATATCGCTGACCGGTTGCAGAGTTGCTGGGCTGCGGCCGAGGCAGGGGCCACCGGGCCGCAGGCGCGCCTGAAAGCGCTGATCGGTGCGCAACTGACGGCCATTGCTGAAACGCCTGCCCTGCCGTCGATCCTGTTCTCGCGCGAGTTGCAGGTGGACAATCCAGCCCTGCGCGAGGTGTTCCGGGGGCTTCTGAGCGCTTTTGAGGGCCGCCTTGTTGCCGTGATCCGGGAACTTCAGGCGGCGGGCGATCTGAAGCGCGACGTCAGCCCAGAGGATGTCGCCATCCTGCTGACGTCGCTGGTGCAGGGTGTCGCCATCCGCTGGACGCTCGGCGCCCGGGGCTTTGCGCTCGTGCCTGAGGGGTTCCGGCTGTTTGACGTGCAGATGGAACTTCTACGCGCGAAGGAGGGCGCTTGCGATGCCTAGAACCAGTCTGACGCTCCGCATAGCGGGCGGTGTTGCGATTGCCTTTGGCGTGCTGACCATTTTCTCTGGTGGCCGAACACTGCTCGGATCAGCCGACATGGGGGCAGTCGTACCCTTTGTGCTGTGGTTCAACACGCTGGCCGGGCTCGCCTATGTCGTCGCGGGTCTCGGCCTGTGGCAGGGGCGGCGATGGGCCTGGCCCCTATCGTTCGTGATCTTCGCTGCAACGCTGCTGGTTTTTGCGGCCTTCGGCCTGCATGTCGCCCAAGGTGGAGCCTTCGAGATGCGTACCGTTTACGCCATGGCCCTGCGCAGCGCGGTTTGGGGCTGGATTGCGTGGGCGGCGCGTCAGGCGTTTTCCGGTCGGTAAACGCAATCGGCCAGGGTGCTGCGGTTCAGATCGGCAACAAATGCCGCCTCTGCATGAGCCAGCCGCGCTTTCAACCGGCATTGCGGGGTCAAGGTGCAGCTGTTGGTGCCTGCGGCGAAGCACTCCACCAGAGCCTGATCTGCTTCGAGGGCCGCCACCACATCGCCCAGGCGGATGTCCTCCGGCGCGCGGGCCAGCATGGCGCCGCCCCCACCGCCGCGCCGGGTTTCCAGAAGACCTGCGGCGGCAAGCGCCGTGATCACCTTGGCAAGATGGTTGCGGGAGATGCGGAATTCATCGGCGAGTTCCGACGTGGTGAAGGCCCGGTCGGGTGCGCCCGCCATCCGCATCAGAACGCGCAGGCCGTAATCGGTGAAGGAGGTGAGGCGCAAGGTCGCGATCCTGATTTGGTAGTTGAAGTGCGCATTCACGAGCGGTATGCGTATCTCAAATACCAATTCGCTGCGGCCCACGCAAGGACCGGGCGACGCGCGAGGGAAAGGACCCGCAATGAAAGACCTCCCAGAAACGGACGTGCCGCAGGAGACCGGCGCGCTGATCGATCACATCCTGACGCGCTATCACGAGATGCATCGGGAGGATCTCGCCTCGCTCGTACTGCTCGCCGACCGGGTCGAGCGGGTGCACGCGGACGATCCCGAGGCGCCCACGGGGCTCGCCGCGGCCATCCGGACGCTCGCCGGGGAGATGGAGGATCACATGATGAAGGAGGAGATGATCCTGTTTCCGGCCATGCGCGCGGGCGGCGGGCCGGGCATCGAGCACCCCATCGCGGTGATGCGCGCCGACCACGACGATCACGCCGAAAACATCGCGCTGATCCGGCGGCTCACCTGCGATCTGACGCCGCCCGAGCACGCCTGTGGCTCCTGGCGCTCGCTCTATGGCGGCCTGGCGGCGCTGTTCGACGACCTTGCCGCCCATATCGCGCTGGAGAACGATGTGCTGTTCCCGCGCTTCGAGCCGGCTTGAGGCGAAGATGCAGCTTGCGGGGGTGACAGTCGAAGGACGCGGCGGGACGGATCGTCTTATGGACGCGATGGCTGACCGGCTAACGCGGGACGGCGTCCGGCTGGTGGGTGCGTTGCGCGCGGCCTCGCCCGATGCCGGATCGGGATCGTGCGACTGCGATCTCTGGCTTCTGCCCAACGGGCCGCGCTGGCGCATCACGCAAGATCTCGGACCCGGCGCCACCGCCTGCCGGATGGATGCGGGCGCCTTCGAGGAGGCCGTCGGGTTGGCGATGTCGCGGCTTCGGGCCGGCCGGGCAGACCTCGTGATCCTCAACAAGTTTGGCCTGAGCGAGGCAGAGGGGCGCGGCTTCCGCGCGCTGATCTCCGAGGCGCTTGCCCGCGGCGTTCCTGTCCTGACGGGTCTCTCCGAAACCCACAGGGCCGCGTTCGACCGCTATGCCGATGGCATGGCGACGATCCTCACACCGACCGAGGCTGCCGTCATGGACTGGTGCAACGCCGCTGTCGCACCTGTGGCCGAGGAAGGTGCGTGTCCATGAGCGGACAGGGAGCCTATGCCTCGCCCCCCTGCATGGCGGCGGAGGTGGACCCGACCTATTTCGATCCGCTTGGCACGGATGTGCAGCAGGCGCGTGACGTGGCGCGCTGGCGTCGAGCCGAGCGGGCAAGGCTGGCCAGCCTGAGGGAGGGGTTGGGCCAGACAGGACGGGCGCATGTGAGCAGTTCTATCCGCAGTCATCTCGAAACGGTCCTCGCCGCGCGCGGGACCCTCCGGGAGACCGTGCTCGCCGGCTACTGGCCGATCCGAGGAGAACCGGATCTGCGCCCGATCCTGTCCGATCTTCACGCGGCGGGCGTCTGTATCGCGCTGCCGGTGGTGGAGACCCCCGCAGCGCCGCTCGTGTTCCGACGATGGATGCCGGGCATGCGCATGCTGCGCGGCCATTGGAACATCCCCGTTCCGCCGCCCGAGGCGGAGGTCCTGACGCCCGACATCGCGCTCGCGCCCTGCCTCGGCTGGGATGCAGGCTGTTATCGGCTCGGCTGGGGCGGCGGCTATTACGACCGGACACTGGCCGCGCTCTCGCCGCGGCCCGTCACCATCGGCATCGCGCTGGCGGCAGCCCGACTGACCACAATCTACCCGCAGCCCCATGACATTCCCCTCGACAGGATCGTGACGGAGACGGGCGTATCGGGGGAGCGAAAGGACCCATCATGATCCCGACGAGCGAACCAACTGCCCGGTTGCGGCCCGGCGAGGGCGCGATCGCACGGCTTGCCTGCCTTGTGCTGCAACCGGTCCTGACGCGCGTTGTCCGTCGGGTCGCGACGCGGCACCCGTCTCTCTTCGCGCGGCTCGGGCCGCACCAGGCGACCGACTTCCTGATCGACCCCGTGGAACTGCCCTTTGCGCTGCATCTGCGCCCCGACCCGCAGGCGCTCGTCTTCCGCGCCGTGCCGCGCGATACGGCGCCGCAGGTCGGGGCCACGATCCGCGGGCGGTTCCTGCTGCTTCTGGAACTGATCGACGCCGAGCAGGACGGCGATGCGGCCTTCTTCTCGCGCGATCTGGAAATCAGCGGGGACACCGAGGCCGTCGTTCGTCTTAGGAATGCGCTCGACGACATGGACGGCTCGCTGGCCGAGGAGGCGTCGGCGATGTTCGGGACACCCGGACGGGCGGTTCTCGCACGGTTGCGGCGGGCCTATCCGGATGCCACCAAACCGAGGGAATACGCATGAGCCTTGCCGAACTGATCTGCCCCGCGGGCACCCCCGCCGCGCTGCGCACCGCCGTCGACGCGGGCGCCGATGCGGTCTATTGCGGCTTCCAGGATGCGACCAATGCGCGGAACTTCCCGGGGCTGAACTTCACCCCCGATGAACTGGCCGAGGCGGTGACCTATGCCCATGCGCGCGGCACCAAGGTGCTGCTGGCGCTGAATACCTATCCGCCTGCGGGCAAGGTCGATCTCTGGCGACATGCGGCGGACACCGGCGCGCGCTTGGGCGTTGATGCCTTCATCGTGGCCGACATGGGCGTGGCCGACTACATCGCCCGGACGTATCCGGGCATCCGGCTGCACCTGTCGGTACAGGCCGCGGCCTCATCGCCCGAGGCGATCCGCTACTATTGTGAGAACTTCGGTGTAAAGCGTGTGGTCCTGCCGCGCATCCTCACGATCCCCGAGATCCGCCAGCTCCGCCGCGAGATTCCCTGCGAGATCGAGACCTTTATCTTCGGCAATCACGGGCTGATGGTGGAAGGGCGGTGCAGCCTGACCAATTACCTGACGGGTCAATCCACGAACATGGACGGGGTGTGCTCGCCCGCCTCAGATGTGGAATATGTGCGCGACGCTGACGGGTCGATGTCCTCGCAGCTCGCGGGTTTCACCATCGACCGTTTCGGAGTCGATGAGAAGGCCGGCTATCCCACGATCTGCAAGGGCCGCTACGCCGCGCCCCATCGCCCCGAGGGCTACTACGCCTTCGAGGAACCGATCAGCCTGAATCTGTCGCGGCTCCTGCCCGAATTAATCGAGGCGGGCGTGCATGCTTTCAAGATCGAAGGGCGTCAGCGCTCGAAGAGCTATGTCCGCGGCGTTGTGCGTGCGTTCCGCGCAGCGGTGGATGACATCAAGGCCGGACGCGAGGCAAACATCGCCGACCTGATCGCCCTGACCGAGGGGCAGAAGCAGACCCAGGGCGCCTTCGAGACAAAGAAATGGCGGTGAATACCATGACGAAACTGACGCTCGGCCCGATCGCCTACCACTGGTCCGCGGATGCACGGCGTGACTTCTACGCCCGCATCGCGGATGAGGCGCCCGTCGACGAGGTTTATCTGGGCGAGGTGATTTGCTCCAAGCGCGCGCCCTTCCACGAGGCAGACCTGCCGGCCACGATCGAGCGGTTGGAGCGCGCAGGCAAGACCGTGATCCTGTCAACGCTGGCCGAGGTGATGCTGAAACGCGAGCGCAAGGCAACCGAGGATCTGGCCGCGATGGACACGCCCGAGATCGAGGTGAACAACGCCGCAGGGCTTTACGCGCGCGGTAAGCGTCCGCATCGGATCGGCCCCTTCATGAACGCGTACAACGACGCGACGATAGCCTGGATGGCCGGGCAGGGCGCGACCCATGTCTGCCTACCGGCCGAGATGCCGGCCCCGGCCATTGCAGCCGCGGCGCAGGCAGCAGTTGCGTTGGGCCTGGGTGTCGAGGTGCAGGTTTTCGGCCGCGCGTCTCTGGCTGTGTCAGCGCGGTGCTATCACGCCCGCGCGCACGGCCGCACCAAGGACAACTGCCAGTTCGTCTGTGAAGAAGACCCCGACGGCATGCCGCTCCGCACCCGCGACGACCGGCCGATCCTGCGGGTGAACGGCATCCAGACCCTGTCGGAAAGCTATGTCGACCTGCTCCCCGAAGCGGCCCGTCTGATTGCCGATGGCGTCACGCACCTGCGGCTGATGCCACAGGCCGTGGACATGGTCGCGGTAGCGCAGGTGTTTCGTGATGCGCTCGATGGGCGCGTGCCGACAGGCGAGGCTGATGCTCGCCTTGCGACGCTGAGCGGGCATGCGGGCCTGAGCAACGGTTTCTATCATGGCACGGCAGGCTACCGCCGCATTTCCGCCGCCGCGCCGGCCTGAGCGCGCAAGGGACGCCACAAATGACCTCGACCGCCGAACAGATGCGCGCCTGGACCGGACCCGCGATCCTGACCTACGGGTTCCGCCCGTTCTTTTTCGGCGCGGCGGTCTGGACCGTGCTCGCGATGGCGCTTTGGGTGCCGATGCTGTCAGGGCACCTGATGTTGCCCACAGCCTTCGACCCCGTGTCATGGCACGCGCACGAGTTCCTCTACGGTTATCTCGGCGCCGTTGTCGCGGGCTTTCTCCTGACAGCGGTGCCAAACTGGACGGGGCGCCTGCCAATCGTCGGCTGGCCGCTGGGCGGACTGGCGGCGCTGTGGCTCGTGGGGCGCGTGGCTGTGATCTTTTCGGCGGGGTTGCCGGGGCTGCTGGTGGCGGCGGTCGACCTTGCCTTCCCGGTCGTACTGGCCACGGTGATCGGGCGCGAAATCGTGGCGGGCCGGAACTGGCGCAATCTAATCGTGCTGGCGATGCTCGCGGTCTTTGCCCTCGGCAACGCGCTGTTTCACTGGGAGGCCGCGCAAGGCGAGTATGCCGCGCAAGGTTACGGCCTGCGACTAGGCCTGGGCGCGGGCGTGATGATGATCGCGGTCATCGGCGGCCGCATAGTGCCGTCCTTCACCCGTAACTGGCTGGTGAAACGGCGCAGCGCCGTACTGCCCGCAGCGCCGATGCAGCCCTTCGACAAGGGGGCGCTCGCGGCTCTTCTAGTGGCGCTTGTGCTGTGGGTAGCACTGCCTCTCGGGACGCTGACTGGAGGCGCGCTTGCGCTGGCAGCCGTGTTGCACGCCCTGCGATTGGCCCGTTGGGCCGGACACCACACCTTTGCCGAGCCGCTGGTGACTGTGTTGCACGCAGGCTATGCCTTCGTGCCGTTGGGGGCCCTGGCATTGGCCGCAGAAATCTTGGCTCCCGGGTCCGTCGGAATGGCGGGCGCGCAGCATTTCTGGATGGCGGGTGCAATCGGCTTGATGACACTGGCCGTGATGACACGCGCCACGCTTGGTCATACCGGGCAGGACCTACGGGCGGGAGCAGGGACCGTCATGATCTATCTGGCCCTGATCCTGTCCGTATTCGCGCGGGTCGCGGGCGGCGTATGGCCCGAATTTTCCAGCCCCTTGAACACTGTGGCAGGGCTATTCTGGACACTTGCCTTCGGCAGCTTTGCGGTCATCTACGGCGGGCTATTGCTACGTCTGCCCGCCGCCAAGCGGATCTGAGACGCGCATCCATGGGATGGTTCGAGTTCGCCCTCGCCTATGTCGTGTTCTTCCTGTCGCATTCGTTGCCCGTGCGACCGCCGCTGCGACCCTGGCTTCAGACGCGGCTTGGCCCTGTCGGTTTCACGCTGGTCTATTCCGCCCTGTCGCTCGCGGTGCTGGCCTGGCTGATCGCGGCGGCAGGCCGCGCCCCGCATGTGGCCCTTTGGGACTGGGCGCCATGGCAGATCTATGTCCCTTTGACGGTCATGGGGCCGGTCTGCCTGATCCTTGCGCTCTCCATCGGCCGGCCCAACCCTTTCTCGTTCGGGGGAGCACGCAATGACCAGTTCGACCCGGCACGGCCCGGCATCGTTCGCTTGTCGCGTCATCCGCTGCTTCTGGCGTTGGCGCTTTGGGCGGCGGCCCATGTCGTGCCCAACGGAGATCTGGCCCACGTGATCCTGTTCGGCACCTTCGCCGCTTTCGCGCTGCTGGGAGACCGACTGATCGACCGGCGCAAACGCCGCGAGATGGGGCCAGAGTGGCAACGGAAGCTTGAGCGCGTGGCGGAGGCGCCGCTCCTCTCGGCGTCCCCGTCGGGGGGCACTCTCCTGCGGCTTGCGGCAGGCATTGCGCTTTACGGGGCGCTGCTCTGGGCGCATCCGTTTCTTTTTGGGGTCAGCCCGCTTCCTTGAAGGTCAATCCTTGATGTCTTCGATCCAGGTCTTCGCGGCGACAGCCCGGGGCAGGCCGAGCGGGCCGATGGCCAGCATCGCGACCTGCATGATCGCCTCAGCCTCAATCCCCTCCGATCTGGCGCGCCGGGTGTGGGAATGGACCGCGCCTTCGGAGCCCGCGCCAATCGCGAGGGCGAGCTTGACGAGGCGCTTCTCGCGGTCTGTCAGGGGGCCGCAATTGGCCGTTGCCTTGCCCAAGGCAGCATAGGCCTTCCAGACATCAGGGTGTTCCTCGGCGAGATCTCCGGCGGCGCCGGGCATGGATTTGGTCATCTGTCAGTCCCTCAGGTTGAAAAGTCATCAATCAGTGGATTTGGTTTCGCAAAGCGCTCAAGGTCCGCCTGATTGTCGATGGAGATGCGCGTGCCGGTCACGGAAACGCCATAGGGCTGCAGGCCCTTGAAGGCGCGGCTGAGATTTTCAGGGGTCATGCCCAGCACAGAGGCCAGGCGCCGCTTCTCGAAGTCCAGCTCGAACGCAGCCCCACCTCCCGCGTGCCTTTGTTGCCTCAGCAGGTAGTTCGCGAGCCGCTCGAGCGAGGTTCTGAGTTTCAGATCCTTTTGCGCCTTGATGACCGAGCGATAGCACTGCGCCAGTTCCGTGACGATCGCACGGGCAAAGTTGCTGTCGGCGTCGAAGATCGCGCGCACGTCCTGACTGGGGATCAGCGCGATCCGGCTTTTCTCCAACGTGCGGGCCGACATCAGGTAGGGTGCATCCTTGATGGTCGCGGCAAGAATGAAGGTCGAGATCGGGCGGACGGTCGCCATGCTGGTCTCTCGGCCATTCCAGGTCGAAAACAGATCGACCGAGCCCGAAACGACGATATGAAGAAAATCGCTCGGTTCTCCTTCAGTGATCAATTCGATCTGTGCAGGGAAATTCTGCACATAGGCGCCCCGCATCAAGGATGTGAAATTATCATCCGCCATCTGCGCAAAGAGATCGAGTTTTCGAATATCCCGGTATTCGGAATCGGGCATGTCGGTCCCCCTTCGACTTTGCGCGCTTAACAATTGTCACCAAATCAATTGATATATGTCAACCCGTCGGTTGACCTTCGCGACCGCAGCCTTGATCTGCGCCCGCTCATCGGATGACATATTTCTGTAAGCCATTTATTTCGTTAGCATTTTCTCAGTTTTGTGATCTAGATCAAGTCATGAGCGTCGCTGTGGCGTCAGGTCTGGCACTGATCCCCACGCAGGGGTGAAAGACCTTTTTTGCCGGAGACCCGCCATGCAGACCGTTGCAACAGCCTCACGCGCCGATCAGACGCGCGCCTTGAGCCTGAGCACGATCGCCTTCACCGCCTGTTTCGCGGTCTGGACGATCTTTTCCATCATCGGTGTAGCCATCAAGGCCGAGCTTGGCCTGAACGACACCCAGTTCGGCCTGCTGGTCGCCACCCCGATCCTGACCGGATCGGTCACCCGCCTGTTCTTGGGCGTCTGGACTGAGAAGTACGGCGGGCGGCTGGTGTTCTCGAGCCAGATGATCCTGACGGCGCTGGCCACATGGGCGCTGACGCTGGCCGACAGCTACATCATGTATCTGATCGCGGCCCTCGGCATCGGCCTCGCGGGCGGGTCGTTCATCATCGGCGTCGCCTATGTCAGCCGCTGGTATGACGCAGGCCACCAGGGGACCGCGCTGGGTATCTTCGGTGCGGGCAACGTCGGCGCCGCGGTCACCAAGTTCGTCGCTCCCTTCGTCATGGTCGCCTATGGCTGGCACGGTGTGGCCTATGTCTGGGCCGCGGGGCTCGCCATCATCGGCGTACTGTTCTTCCTGCTGGCAAAGGACGATCCCGAGCTGGTCGAGCGGCGCAAGACAGGGGCGAAGGCACCGTCGCTGGCGCAGCAATTCGCACCGCTGAAGAACCTGCAGGTCTGGCGCTTCTCGCTCTACTACTTCTTCGTCTTTGGTGCTTTCGTCGCGCTGGCGCTGTGGATGCCGCACTACCTGATCGACGTCTACGGAATCGACGTGCGCTTCGCGGGCATGGCGGCGGCGTCGTTCAGTCTGTCGGCTTCGCTCTTTCGCGCATACGGCGGCCATCTCAGCGACAAGTTCGGCGCGCGCCGGGTCATGTACTGGACCTTCGGCTTTTCGCTGCTGTTCCTGTTCATGCTGAGCTACCCGCCCACGGACTACGTCATCCAGGGCAAGGACGGCGCCATCGCCTTCTCGACGCAAATGGGTCTTTGGCCCTTCATCGTCACGCTCTTCGCTCTGGGCTTCTTCATGAGCCTCGGCAAGGCGGCGGTCTTCAAGCACATCCCGGTCTACTACCCCAAACATGTGGGTGCCGTCGGCGGGCTTGTCGGCATGATCGGGGGCCTTGGTGGTTTCGTTCTGCCGATCGCCTTCGGCGCACTCCTCGATCTCACGGGCATCTACACGTCATGCTTTGCGCTGCTCTTCGGACTGGTCGCCATCGCACTGACCTGGATGCATCTGTCGATCCGCGCGATGGAGCGCGCCGCGCATGGCGAAGTGCTCGACCAACTGCCGCAGCTGCCCGAGATGCAGGACATTCACCACCCCGAACGCACCGCCATGCCGCGCGTGCTGGAGGATTGGCGGCCGGAGGACCAGCAATTCTGGGCCGCAAAGGGCCGTGCCGTTGCGCGTCGCAACCTCTGGATCTCGATCCCGGCGCTGCTTCTGGCCTTCTCGGTCTGGATGGTCTGGTCGGTCGTCGTCGCCCGTCTGCCCGCCATCGGGTTCGACTTCACCCCGGGCCAGCTGTTCTGGCTGGCGGCCCTGCCGGGCCTGTCGGGCGCGACGCTGCGGATCTTCTACAGCTTCATGGTTCCGATCTTTGGCGGGCGGCTGTGGACCACGCTGTCGACCGCCTCGCTTCTGCTGCCTGCGATGGGTATCGGCTACGCAGTCCAAAACCCCGACACGCCGTACCTGATCTTCCTCGTGCTGGCGCTGCTGTGCGGCTTCGGCGGCGGCAACTTCGCCTCGTCGATGGCCAATATCGGCTATTTCTTCCCGAAGGCCGAAAAGGGCAACGCATTGGCGCTGAACGCGGGGCTGGGGAACCTCGGCGTGTCGGTCATGCAGTTCCTTGTGCCCATCGTCATCACGGCGGGTGTCTTCGGGGCACTTGGCGGGCAACCGCAGACCATGTCCGACGGCGGTCAGCTGTGGATGCAGAACGCAGGCTTCGTCTGGGTGCCCTTCATCCTCGCAGCGACCATAGCGGCCTGGTTGGGCATGAACGACATCGCAGATGCACGCGCCAGCTTTGCGGACCAGGCGGTGATCTTCAGCCGTAAGCAGAACTGGTTGATGTGTATCCTCTACACCGGCACCTTCGGCAGCTTCATCGGCTACTCCGCGGGTTTCCCTCTGCTGACGCGGCTGGCCTTCCCGGAAGTGAACGCACTCAACTACGTGTTCCTCGGGCCGCTGGTGGGCGCGCTCAGCCGCGCCGGAACCGGCTGGATCTCGGACAAGTTCGGCGGCGGTCGCGTGACCTTCTGGACCTTCGCCCTGATGATCATTGCCACGTTCGGTGTGATCAGCTTCCTTGGGCTGGGATCCTTCGTCGGTTTCTTCGCCTGCTTCATGGCGCTGTTCTTCCTGACCG
Organism: Aestuariivita boseongensis; assembly: GCF_001262635.1. Taxonomy (GTDB): domain Bacteria; phylum Pseudomonadota; class Alphaproteobacteria; order Rhodobacterales; family Rhodobacteraceae; genus Aestuariivita; species Aestuariivita boseongensis. The sequence continues at coordinate 9,965 of NZ_JXYH01000037.1, read as the reverse complement.
GTGTCGGCAACGCCTCCACCTTCCAGATGATCCCGGTCATCATGGGCCGCGAAATTCCGCGCCTTATGCCGCACCTGGGTGCTGAAGAGCGCAAGCGGCAGATCGCGATGGAGTCCGGCGCGATCGTGGCCTTCACTTCCGCCATCGCGGCTTACGGCGCCTTCTTCATCCCCAAGGCCTACGGCACGTCAATCGCGATGACCGGGTCTGCCGTTGGGGCGCTGTGGGGTTTCCTGATCTTCTACGTGATCTGCGTCGTCATCACGTGGGTGGTCTACACGCGTCCCGGCGGCCTTCTCCACGACATCGAACATGGCCGCACGCCGCAGGGCACCGCAGCCCAGCCCGCTGAATGATCCAGTTGATTTCCCGGGCGGCGCAGTTCGCCGCCCGCATCCAGACACCCGAAAGGACAGCCCAATGAGCCATCTGCTCGACAAACTGAACTTCTTCCAGAGCAAGGAACTGGAGCAATTCTCCGACGGTTGGGGACAGACCACCCGCGAGAACCGCGACTGGGAGGACACCTACCGGAACCGCTGGCGGCACGACAAGATCGTCCGCTCGACGCATGGGGTGAACTGCACCGGGTCGTGTTCGTGGAAGATCTACGTCAAGTCCGGCATCGTCACCTGGGAAACCCAGCAGACCGACTATCCGCGCACCCGCGCGGGCCTGCCCAACCACGAACCGCGCGGCTGCGCGCGGGGAGCGTCCTACAGCTGGTATCTCTATTCCGCGAACCGGGTGAAGAACCCGCTCATCCGGAGCGCCCTGATGCGGGCCTGGCGCAAGATGCGCGAGACGATGACGCCGGTGGCCGCCTGGGCCGCGATCCAGGGCGATCCTGCCCTGCGCAACGGGATCAACAAGACCCGCGGCAAGGGCGGCTTCGTGCGGGCAAGCTGGGACGAAGCTACCGAGATCATCGCCGCCGCCAACGCCTACACGGCCAAGACCTACGGGCCCGACCGCGTCTTCGGTTTCTCGCCGATCCCGGCCATGTCGATGGTCAGCTACGCCGCGGGCTCACGCTACCTGTCGCTTCTGGGCGGCACCTGCATGTCGTTCTACGACTGGTACTGCGACTTGCCGCCGGCATCCCCCCAGACCTGGGGCGAACAGACCGACGTGCCGGAATCGGCCGACTGGTACAACGCGGGATTCCTGATGCTCTGGGGCTCGAACGTGCCGCAGACCCGCACGCCCGACGCCCATTTCTACACCGAAGTGCGCTATCGCGGCACCAAGTCGGCCGTGGTCAGCCCCGACTATTCGGAAGCCGCCAAGTTCGGCGACATCTGGCTGAACCCGCAGGCGGGCACCGACGCGGCGCTGGCGATGGCCATGGGCCATGTGATCCTGCGCGAATTCCACCTCGACCGGCAGGCCGAGTATTTCGAGGAGTATGCCCGCAAGTATACCGACATGCCGATGCTGGTGCGGCTCGATGAGAAGGACGGCCACCTGGTGCCGGGCCGGATGCTGCGCGCCGACGATTTCGACGGGAACCTGGGCGAGTCGAACAACCCCGACTGGAAGACGGTCGCCTACGACGAGGCATCGGGCAAGATCGTGGCGCCCAATGGATCCATCGGGTTCCGTTGGGGCGAAGAGGGCAAGTGGAACCTCGAGGAGCAGGCGAAAGGCGCGGAAACCAAACTGCGCCTCAGCCAGATCCTTGACGAGGATCACGACGAGGTGGTTGGGGTCGACTTCCCCTATTTCGGGGGTGCTGCCACCGGCGATTTCGTCAAATGCGATCACCCCGAGGTGCTGACCCGGAACATTCCCGCCCGGCGTATCGCGCTCGCCGATGGCAAGGAGGTGCTGGTCGCCACCGTATTCGACCTCTTCTGCGCCAATTACGGTCTCGACCGGGGCCTTGGCGGTGAGTGGGTGTCCAAGGACTTCAATGACGACAGCCCCTACACCCCGGCCTGGGCCGAAAAGATCACCGGCGTGGAGCGCGAGAAGATCATCGCGGTTGCGCGGGAATTCGCCGGCAACGCCGAAAAGACCCATGGCAAGTCCATGGTCATCCTCGGGGCCGGTCTGAACCACTGGTACCACATGGACATGAACTACCGCGGCATCATCAACATGCTGGTGATGTGCGGCTGCATCGGACAGGAGGGCGGCGGCTGGTCGCATTACGTTGGTCAGGAGAAGCTGCGCCCGCAGACGGGCTGGCAGCCTTTGGCCTTCGCGCTCGACTGGAACCGCCCGCCGCGGCACATGAACTCCACCTCGTGCTGGTACGCGCATACCGACCAATGGCGCTATGAGACATTGCGCGCCGGCGAGATCCTGTCGCCGACCGCACCCGAGGGCGATTGGGACATCAGCCTGATCGACTATAACATCCGGGCCGAGCGCATGGGCTGGCTGCCGTCTGCCCCACAGCTCAAGACCAATCCTCTGGAAGTCTCGAAAGCCGCAAAGAAGGCCGGGAAGGAGATCAAGGACTACGTCGCCGAACAGCTGAAATCCGGCGATCTGGAAATGTCCTGCCAGGATCCGGACGCCCCGGAAAACTGGCCGCGCAACCTGTTTGTCTGGCGGTCAAACCTTCTGGGGTCGTCCGGCAAGGGGCACGAATACTTCCTCAAGCACCTTCTGGGCACCGATCACGGCGTCATGGGCAAGGATCTGGGCGAGGAAGGCGGCGTGATGCCGAAGGAGGCCCGCTGGCATGACGAGGCGCCGAAGGGCAAGCTTGACCTGCTGGTCTGCATCGACTTCCGGATGTCCACGACGGCGGTGTACTCCGACATCGTTCTACCGACGGCTTCCTGGTACGAAAAGGACGACCTCAACACCTCGGACATGCACCCCTTCATCCACCCGCTGCAGGCGGCGGTGGACCCGGCCTACGAGTCGAAGTCTGACTGGGAGATCTTCAAGTCCATCGCCCGGAAATTCTCCGAAGTGGCGCCCGAGGTGCTGGGCGTGGAAACCGACATCGTCCAGCTTCCTCTCCTGCACGATACCGCCGCCGAACTGGCGCAGGCTCATGTCAAGGACTGGAAAAAGGGCGAATGCGACCTGATCCCGGGCAAGACCGCGCCGAACTACATCGCGGTCGAGCGGGATTATCCAAACCTCTACAAGAAGTTCACCTCGGTCGGGCCGCTGCTCGAGAAACTCGGCAACGGCGGCAAGGGGATCAACTGGGACACCAAGACCGAGGTCAAGCACCTGCGCGACCTGAACGGGGTCGTGCTGGACGAGGGCGTGTCCAAAGGCCAGCCGAAACTCGAAACCGCCATCGACGCGGCCGAGATGATCCTGATGCTGGCCCCCGAAACCAACGGCGAAGTGGCCGTGAAGGCCTGGGAAGAACTTGAGAAGCCCACGGGGCAGCACCATGCCCACCTGGCGGAGGGCGCGCATCACACCAAGATCCGCTTCCGCGATATCGCCGCGCAACCGCGCAAGATCATCTCGTCGCCCACATGGTCAGGCATCGAGAGCGAGGAGGTCTGCTACAACGCTGGCTACACCAACGTCCACGAACTTATCCCGTGGCGCACCCTGACGGGCCGCCAGCAACTCTATCAGGATCACGAATGGATGCGCGCCTTCGGCGAGGGTTTCGTCAGCTATCGCCCGCCGGTGGACCTCAAGACCATCACCGCGGCCGTCAACAACGACGCGGCCGAGGGCAGCCCGCACGTGGTGCTGAACTTCATCACGCCGCACCAGAAATGGGGCATCCACAGCACCTACACCGATAACCTCTTGATGCTGACGCTGAACAGGGGCGGCCCGGTGGTCTGGATGTCCGAGGTGGACGCGAAGAAGGCCGGGCTGGTCGATAACGACTGGGTCGAGGCCTACAACACGAACGGCGCGCTGACCGCGCGGGTGGTGGTGTCCCAGCGGATCAAGCAGGGGACGCTATTCATGTATCACGCGCAGGAAAAGATCGTGAACACGCCCGGTTCGGAAAAGACCGGCAATCGCGGCGGCATCCACAACTCGGTGACCCGCGCCACCCTGAAACCCACGCACATGATCGGCGGCTACGCGCAGCTGTCCTACGGCTTCAACTACTACGGCACCGTGGGCAGCAACCGCGACGAGTTCGTGATCGTGCGGAAAATGAAGAAGATCGACTGGCTCGACAAACCCGCAAGCCGGTCCGCAACCCAGAACGTGGAGGCAGCGGAATGAGAGTTCGTGCACAAATCGGAAAGGTCCTGAACCTCGACAAATGCATCGGGTGTCACACCTGCTCGGTCACCTGCAAGAATGTGTGGACGACGCGCGAAGGTGTCGAATACGCGTGGTTCAACAACGTCGAGACCAAGCCCGGCACCGGCTATCCGACGGACTGGGAAAACCAGAAACGCTGGAACGGCGGCTGGGTACGCTCGGCTTCGGGCAAATTGCATCCCAAGCAGGGCAGCAAATGGCGCATCCTGGCGAACATCTTCGCCAACCCGGCCATGCCCGAGATCGACGACTACTACGAGCCGTTCGATTTCGACTACGACCACCTGAAATCGGCGCCCGACATGACCGCGTTCCCGACCGCGCGCCCCCGCTCGAAGATCACCGGCGAGCGGATGGAGAAGATCGAGAAGGGTCCGAACTGGGAGGAGATCCTCGGCGGCGAATTCTCGAAGCGGTCTCAGGACTACAACTTCGATCAGGTGCAGAAGGACATTTATGGAGAGTATGAAAACACCTTCATGATGTATCTGCCGCGCCTGTGCGAGCACTGCCTTAACCCCACCTGTTCCGCCTCCTGTCCCTCGGGCGCGATCTACAAGCGCGAGGAGGACGGCATCGTTCTGATCGACCAGGAGAAGTGCCGCGGCTGGCGGATGTGCGTCTCGGGCTGCCCCTACAAGAAGGTCTATTACAACTGGGACACCGGCAAATCCGAGAAATGCACCTTCTGCTATCCGCGGATCGAAAGCGGCCAGCCGACGGTCTGCTCGGAAACCTGCGTCGGGCGCATTCGCTATCTGGGCGTGATCCTTTATGACGCAGACAAGATCGAAGCTGCGGCCAGCGCCGAGCGCGAGACCGATCTCTACGGCGCGCAGCTCGACGTCTTCCTCGACCCGAACGACCCCGAGGTGATCGCCGCGGCGCGCCGCGACGGCGTACCCGAGGACTGGATCGAGGCGGCGAAGGTCAGCCCGGTCTGGAAGATGGCGATGGATTGGAAGGTCGCCTTCCCGCTGCACCCGGAATACCGGACGCTGCCGATGGTGTGGTACATCCCGCCGCTCAGCCCGATCCAGAACGCCGCTCAGGCGGGCCAGATCGCGATGAGCGACCAGATGCCCGACGTCCGCTCCCTGCGCATCCCCGTCAAATACCTCGCCAACATGCTGACGGCGGGCGACGAGGAGCCCATCGTTCACGCCCTCGAACGCATGTCGGCGATGCGGCTCTACATGCGGGCCCTCAGCGTTGACGGCGTGCGGGACGAGGCGATCGCCGCCCGGGTCGGCATGTCCGGTCGGGTGATCGAGGACATGTACAAGATCATGGCCATCGCCGATTACGAGGATCGTTTCGCGATCCCCACGGCGCACCGCGAACAGAACGAGCATGGCGCCGATATTCGCGGCGGCTGCGGCTTCACCGACGGCAACGGCTGTTCCACCGGCGAGGCGGGCAAGACGACGCTCTTCGGCGGCAAGAAGAAAAAGTTCGCCCTTCCGCAGGAGACCTTCTGATGCTGGACCGTTCCCTGAAAGCCCTATCGCTGATCCTGAGCTATCCCTCGCGGGAACTTCAGGAGGCGATGCCCGACATCGGCGCCGTCCTTGCCGACGATCGCCGCATCACCGCCGAGACACGGGCTGCGCTGCGCTCGTTGACCAATGGCTTCGCAGACGCCGATCTCTACGATCTGCAGGAGAGCTATGTGATGCTCTTCGACAGGTCGCGAACGCTATCGCTCAATCTCTTCGAGCACGTCCACGGCGAAAGCCGGGACCGCGGCGGAGCGATGGTCAGCCTGATCGAGACCTACCGGGCGGGCGGTTTCGAGCCCGCCACAACGGAACTGCCGGACCACCTGCCGGTGCTGCTGGAATTCCTGTCGACGCGTCCCTTCGCAGAAGTGCAGGAAACCTTGGCGGACGCGGCGCATATCCTTGACGCTCTCGCGGCCCGGCTTGTCCGGCGCGCCAGCGGGTATGCTGCCGCGTTCGCCGCTCTTTCCCAGCTCGCCGACACACAGGCCGATGCCGAAGCGGTGGCCGACATGCTGGCCCAGCCCGATGATGATCCGACCGACCTCGCGGCGCTCGACGCTGTCTGGGAGGAAACGGAAGTCACCTTCGGTCCCGATCCGAACGCCGGTTGTCCGCAGGTCCGCGACATGCTCGCGGCGATGGACAAACCGACCCCGCAACAATTGAACAGGAGTGCATGACATGTTCGGCGACTTCGACATCAACTTCGTCATCTTCGGGGTCATGCCCTATGTCGCGCTGACGATCTTCCTCGTGGGGTCGATCGTGCGCTACGAGCGGGACCCCTTCACCTGGAAGAGTTCCTCAAGCCAGCTCCTGCGTCGCAAGCAGTTGATCTGGGGCTCGATCCTGTTCCACGTCGGCATCCTGACCGTGTTCTTCGGGCACCTTATCGGCCTCTTCACGCCGATCTGGGTCCTGGATGCCATCGGCATACCCTATGCGCTGAAGCAATGGATGGCGGTCCTGATCGGCGGACCTGCCGGCATCGCCGCCCTGATTGGATCGACCATGCTGCTGCACCGCCGACTCGTGGATCCGCGCATCCGGGTGACATCGACCGTCCCCGACATCCTGATCATGGTCCTGATCTGGCTGCAGCTGGCCATCGGCCTGCTGACGATCACGCAGACGCTGCAACACATGGACGGGTCGGAAATGGTCCGCTTCATGACCTGGTCGCAGAGCGTGGTCAGCTGGAACATCAACGCCTGGGTCACCGTGGTCGACGTGCACTGGCTCTACAAGCTGCACATCTTCCTGGGTCTGATCATAACGGCGCTGTTTCCGTTCACGCGGCTGGTGCACATCTGGTCGGGCTTTGCCGCGCCGTTCCGCTACCTGCTGACACGGCCAGGTTACCAGATCGTGCGGTCGCGCCGGCACCGTCCTCTGGAAGAACGCCGCCGCGCCTATGACAAGGTGCAAGCCAAGCGCGGTCCTACCGCCACGACGCCCGCGGAGTGAGCCAGATGAACGTGGCCCTGTTTCCCGATGTCGTCGTGAACGGCGAAATCATCCCCTCGGCGGCGATCGCCGCCGAGGCCCAGAACCACAGCGCCCCCAAGGACAAGCCGGGGATCGCCTGGCGCAAGGCGGCGCAGGCGCTGGTGATCCGTACGCTGCTCTTGCAGGAGGCGAAGCGGCGCGGGTTGACGCCCGACCCGCTCGAGCTGGCGCCGGGGCGGTTCGAGACGGACGACGAAGCCCTGATCCGCGCCCTGCTGGACGAGGCGCTGGTGATCGAACCCGTCGGTGAAGAGGCCGTGCGCGCGGAATGGGAGAAGGACCCTGCCCGATATCGTTCGGCACCGCTCTGGGATGTCTCGCACATCCTGTGCGCCTGCGATCCGCGCGACGAAGCCGAGTGCGCCGCGGCCGAGGCACGGGCCGTTACCCTGCTGGCGCGACTCGACGGCGATGCCAAGGGATTTGCCGCTGCCGCGCGCGAAAGCGATTGCGGTTCGAAGGCTTCTGGCGGCCATCTGGGTCAGCTTGGCCCCGGTGACACCGTGCCGGAGTTCGAGGCAGCCCTGCGCTCCCTGACCGAAGGGGCCGTGACCCCGGCGCCCGTGTTGTCGCGCCACGGCTGGCATATCATCCGACTGAATGCCACGGCGCCGGGGCAGGTGCTGCCCTACGACACCGTTCGGCCGAAGATCGCGCAGGCGTTGGAAAAGGCAGCCTGGGCGCGCGCCTCGCGCGCCTTCGTGGAGAGCCTCGGTCAAGGGGCGCAGATCTCCGGCGCAAGCCTGACGCCGATCTGAACCACGCGAAAGGACGTGTGATGAAACCGTCAGAGACAGTGACGCGCGGAAGTGGCGACAAACCGACGAGTCCGAGCCTGCTCGCAAATCCTCTGGACTTCATCAGCGAAGACCACCTGCGCGAACGTCAGATTTGCGCAGTAATCGACGCGCTGGCAACGGCGGACGCTTTCAATCGCCAAGAAGCGACAGCGGTGCTGCGCTTTGTGAACGAGGAACTGAACGTCCACCTCCGCGACGAGGCTGAGGACCTGTTCCCGCTTCTTGCCCGGCGCTGCACAGAAGAGGATGCGATTGAGGGTGCGATCGACCGGATCAGGGCCGATCAGGATGAGGCGATGCGTCTTCTGCCCGAAGTGCGAGCGATGCTCACTCGTTGCCTCGATAGAGGGGCCGATCTGTCCGCCAAGGAGCGCGGGGTGTTGTCCAGGTTTGCGGGGCACGTGCGGCGCCACCTCGTTGCCGAAAACGCGATCCTCTTGCCGATTGCCCGCGCCCGGCTGACCCGGGCCGATCTGCGGATCCTGTCGAAACACATGCGCTCAAGACGCGGGCTGCCAGATTTCCCGGGGACGACCGATGTTGAATGACCTTCTGGCGCGCAATGTGGCGTGGTCGAAAAAACGTCACGACGAAGAGCCTGACTATTTCACCCGCCTTGCCGCCCTTCAGGCGCCCGAGTTCTTCTGGATCGGCTGTTCGGACAGCCGGGTGCCGGCCAACGTGGTCGCGGGGCTGGATCCAGGCGAAGTGTTCGTCCATCGCAACGTCGCCAACATCGTTCATTCCTCGGACATGAACCTCCTGTCGGCGCTGGAATTCGCGGTCGATGCCTTGCATGTACGCGAGATCATCGTTTGCGGCCACTATGGCTGCGGCGGGGTCAAGGCCGCGACCGAGGATCTGCCACACGGTCTGGCCGATCACTGGCTCGAGCCGATCCGGCGCCTCGCCCGTGCTTATGCGGTCGATCTGGGGCGCGAAGCCGACCTCGAGGCACAACGCGACCGGCTGGCCGAACTCAACGTGGTCGAAGGCGTGCGGCGCGTCTGCGAGACGCCGATCCTGCAGAAGGCATGGCGCCGCGGAGCCGATGTCCGCGTGCATGGCCTGATTTACGGGCTCAAGGACGGGCGCCTTCGAGATCTCGATTGCAGCATCGGGCCCGGGCATTTCCAGCCTACCCATTCCGCCGAGGAGGCAGCACAATGACCATCCATCAAGCCATCGCGTCACCGGGCTGCGGCTGTGACAGTCATGACATCCTTCACGCGCTGATCAGCATCGACGAGGCACTGACCCGGATTGCAGGAAATGTAGCACCGGTCAGCCGCACCGAGGCCCTGTCGCTCGACCACGCCTTTGGCCGCATTCTTGCCCAGCCGGTCCGGTCCCGGTCCATGGCACCGGCTTTCGATAATGCGGCAATGGATGGCTATGCGATCGCGACATCGGCCCTGACTGGCGCCGGACCTTGGGTGTTGCCAGTCGTTGCGCGCGTGCCTGCCGGGCAGGCGGTGACGACGCCGGTTGCAGGAGCCGTGGCGGCCCGGATCTTCACGGGCGCACCAATCCCGGATGGCGCGGACGCGGTCGTGATGCAGGAGGAGGTTCAGCGTGACGGGGACGTGGTTCATCTGTCGCGCCGACCTGGATCGGGACTGAATATCCGCCGTGCGGGCAGTGACATGGCCAGCGGCGCGACCGTCCTCGACAAGGGGCAGAGGCTCGGCCCGAGGGAGATCGCCGCCTGTGCCGCCGCCGGTGCAGGCATCCTGCGCGTTCGGCGCAGGCTACGCGTGGCATTACTGGTCACCGGCGACGAGGTTCGGCGCGCCGGAGGCGCGCGTGAGGCCGCCCAGATCTGGGACGTCAACACTCCGATGCTGACGGCAGGCCTTGCAGCTGCGGATGTGGACGTCGTTGCCTCGGCTCATGGTGCCGACAACCTTGCCGGTCTTGTCCGTGAATT
>NZ_JXYH01000036.1 GCF_001262635.1 Aestuariivita boseongensis | reverse complement strand
ACCCCGCCGGCCCGGGGGCCGGGGCCAGCGGCGGTCTGGTCGGTGCGCTGGCCCCCCATGTGCCGGAAAACTGGAACGACAAGAAGGCATTTCAGTTCGAAAGCCTGCTTCTGGCCGAACCGTTCTGGGCCGGGGTGGAGGCCGCGGGCGGCACCTCCTCCGGCTATGGCCGCACGGGGCGGCTGCAGCCCATCGCCGATGATCACGCGCTGGCGCTTGCCCGCGCGCGGGAAGAAACGGCGCGCGGTCTCTGGCAAGGACGGGCGGACTGGCGCGTGATCGACGCGGGCGCGGCTGGCGATTGGGCCCCGCACAGCCCCACCGGCCTTCTGATCCACGACACGCTGAGCGCGCGCATGCATCCGCGCCGTGCCTGCGCGGCCCTTGTCGCGGCGCTTGCCACCAAAGGCGTCACTGTCGCGGCGGACGGCCCCGACACAGGCCCCACGATCTGGTGCACCGGCGTGGCGGGGCTCGAGGCGCTGAACGCGGGCCATCACCGCAGCGTCGGCAATGGCGTCAAAGGGCAGGCCGCGCTGCTGGCTCCTGCCGCGCCCCTGCCGGCGGACGCGCCGCAGCTTTTCGCCGATGCCCTGCACATCATTCCCCATGCGGATGGGACGATTGCCGTCGGATCGACCTCGGAACGGGACTATGACGATCCCACCTGCACCGACACGCAGCTGGATGACGTTATCGCCCGCGCCCACGCACAGGTGCCCGCGCTGCGCGACGCGAAAGTGGTGGATCGCTGGGCCGGGCTGCGCCCCCGTGCCCGGTCGCGCGCGCCCATGGCGGGCCCCTGGCCCGGCAGGCCTGATGCCTATATCGCCAATGGTGGCTTCAAGATCGGCTTCGGCATGGCCCCGAAGCTGGCCGAGATCATGGCCGATCTGGTGCTGGAAGGGCGCGACGCGATCCCCGACGCCTTCCGCGTCGAGGCGTCACTCTGACGCCGCCGCCTCTGCCTGCATGTTCTGGCGGCCATCCGGCCCGCGCACCCACAACGCCTGCCCGTTGCGGCACAACGTGGCCTCTTCCCCGTCCATCAGCGCCGATGTGGCGCGGAAGGAAAACGCGGCAAGCGGCCCCATCTCTTCCTCGGCCATCAGCATCAGAAGCTGCGCCAGAAGCGGGCCATGCACCACCAGCCCGCCATAACCTTCGACCGATTTGGCATAATCGCGGTCGTAATGAATGCGGTGGCCATTGAAGGTCAGCGCCGAATACCGAAACAACATGGTCGAGGTGAAGCCCTGCACCCGCGCCGATGTTTCATCCTGCCGCGCCTTCTGGGCCTGCGGCTGGGGCGCGGCCGGGTCGGGATCTTCGCGATAGACCAGATCCTTCCATTCGGTCAGGCATAGCTGCCCGTCCTGCCAGATCTCGTGGCGCAGGGTGACAAACCCCAAGGGGCCGCTCCGCCCCTCTTTACGCTGGGCGGTGTCGACGCTGCTGCGCTTTTCCGCCGGCAATCCCGCGCGCAGTGGTTGGGAAAACTCCAATCGCCCCCCGGCCCACATCCGGCGCGGCAGGCCCATATCGGGAATCAGACCGCCCACGCGGGGGTGACCGTCGCGGCCCAGCCCGGGCGCGGCGACCGGCTCCCAGAAATAGATCTGGTGATAGAAGGGCGGCAGCGCATCACCTTCAGCAAACGCCCCCTCCCGCCCTAGCGTAACGTTCAGCGCGGTGGCACGGGCCGGGTCAATCAGATCGGCGACGACCTGCATCGCCCTACCGTCCGATTTCAGCTTTCAGAGCATTCATCAGCTCTTGCAGGGTCTTCAGGTAAAGCTCTCCTGTCAGCTGTCCGTTGTCGTCGAACTGGTCGCGCGAGCCTGCGAGATGCATCTCGGGGCCCTGCAGAATGCGTGGGCGAAACGGCACCATGAACCCGCGCAGCACCATCTGCGCCCGTTCGCCGCCCGCACGGCCTGCAGCCGCCGACATAACTGCGACAGGCTTGTCCGCCCAGGGCTTGCCGTCGGTCCGGCTGACCCAGTCCAGCGCGTTTTTCAGAACGCCTGACGGCCCCTTGTTGTATTCCGGCGTGGAAATCACCACCGCATCGGCGGCGGCAATCTGATCGGCCAATGTCTGGACCGCGGCAGGGATGCCGTCGGCCTCTTCCGCGTCGCCATCGTAAAGAGGCAGGTTCAGATCGGCCTCCACATAAGACGCCGGATCAAAAAGACGCGCTGCCTCGCGGATCAGTTTGCGGTTGGTCGCCTCGGCCCGGAGAGAGCCCGAGATGCCCAAAAGTGAATACGTACCCATGAAAGTACCCCTTAGCATGACTTGCATTGCGCCATAGCTAGGTCAGCAGCACACACAAGCCAACTGTATGCCTGCGCACAAGGGTCGTGCGCAGGCTGAGGGGGTGATGTGAATCAGCTGTTGGGCAGGATCACGATCTCGACCCGGCGGTTCTGGGCGCGCCCTTCAGGGCTGAGGTTCGAGGCAACCGGCTGCGACTCGCCCCGGCCCAGCGTGCGGATGCGCGAGAACGGGACACCCGCGTCCAGAAGCACGTCGGCCACCGCGTTGGCGCGGCGCTCCGACAGGAGCTGGTTATAACCCGCGTCGCCGGTGTTGTCGGTATGGCCGATGATCTGGATCGTGCTGTTGGGATAAGCCTGCAGGTTGCTGGCCACCGCGCGCAGGTCGCGCTGCAGATCGGGCCGGACCGAGAAACTGTCGGTGGCAAACAGGATATCCTGCGGCAGCGTCACGATCAGGCGGTCACCGGTATTGGTGATCCGAACCTGGTCATTGCCCAGGCTGGCGCGCAGATCGGCCTCCTGCTTATCGAGGTTGTTGCCGATCAGGCCGCCCGCCACCGCACCGGCCACGGCGCCGCCCACGGTGGCTTCGGTATCGCCACCGATGATCTGGCCCAGTGCCGCGCCGATGCCGGCGCCCAGCAAAACGCCCTGATCGCGGTTGCGGTTCGGGTTGTTCGGGTCGCCCAACTGGCCCGGATCGGTACAGGCCGTCAGGCCCAAAACCGCAACGGTTGCAAGGATGAACGGGGTTTTTGCGAATGTCATATCTCTCTGCTCTCTTACTCGGACGCGCTTTATGCACGGCGCGTCCCGTGGTGATACGCGCTATGTGCGCCTGGCACCGTTGTTATGCAATAACAGCCCGCATTTCGGCGGTTTTTCGCTGCAATCAGGGGGTGTTACCCGGCATCTACCTGTGCCGCCTCAAAAGCCAGCATCGCGCGTTTCACGGGCAGGCCCCAGTGATATCCGCCCAGTCCACCGGATTTGCGCAAAGCACGGTGGCAGGGGATCAGCCAGCTGACCGGATTGCGGCCCACCGCCGTGCCCACCGCCCGCACCGCCTTGGGCTGGCCGATATGCTGGGCAATCTCGGAATAGGTGGTCACATGGCCGGATGGGATGGTCAAAAGCGCCTCCCACACCTTGATCTGGAAAGGGGCGCCGATCAGGAACAGGGGCGCCGTGTCCAGCGCGCCGTCCGCACCAAAAGCCGCCAGCACCCAGGGACGCAGGCGCATCGGGTCTTCGATGAATGTGGCCTTGGGCCAGCGTCCTGTCAGATCCTCCATCGCGTGCTCTTCCCCGCTTTCGGCGGCAAAGCCCATGCCGCAGATGCCCTTGTCGGTGCCCATGACAAGCGCAGGCCCAAAGGGGCTTTCGAACCAGCCCCAATAGATCGTCAGCCCCTCGCCACCCTTGGCGTAATCGCCGGGGCTCATCGCTTCCCAGCGCAGGAACAGATCGTGCAGCCGCCCGCCACCGGACAGGCCAGCCTCATGCGCGGTCTCCAGCATGGTGAACCTCTCGCGCAGCAGCGCCTTGGCATGGCCCAGCGTCAGGTATTGCTGATACCGTTTCGGACTGACGCCCACCCATTGCGAGAACAGCCGCTGGAAATGCGCGGGGCTCATGTTCATCTCGCGCGCCAGATCGTCCAGCGTCATGGCCGGCCCGCCCTGATCTATCAGGTCGATGGCCCGGCGCATGACGTTGTAATGATATCCCTGGTCGGTGTTCTGAATGTTCATGGCGCAAATCTCCGTCCTTGAGGGGAATTTACCGCGGCGGGGCGGCGGCGACGACCCGAAACCTGCGCTTTGGCGTTGCGATGGCGGGCAGGCTTGGGCAATAAGGCGCGGATGGCAAAGCAACTTGATTACCACACGATCCACGAGATCTTCACCCGCTTCCGCGCGGCCGAGCCCGAACCCAAGGGTGAACTGGATCACGTGAACGCCTATACGCTGGTGGTGGCCGTGGCGCTTTCGGCGCAAGCCACCGATGCGGGCGTTAACAAGGCCACCAAAGAGCTGTTCAAGATCGCCGACACCCCGCAAAAGATGCTGGATCTGGGCGAAGAAAAACTGATCGAGCATATCAAGACGATCGGCCTTTACCGCAATAAGGCCAAGAACGTCATGAAGCTCTCCCGCATTCTGGTCGAGGACTATGGCGGTGAGGTCCCCTCGTCGCGCGCTGCTCTGCAATCGCTGCCCGGTGTGGGGCGCAAGACGGCCAATGTGGTTTTGAACATGTGGTGGCGGTTCCCGGCGCAGGCGGTCGATACGCATATCTTCCGGCTGGGCAACCGGTCGGGCATTGCGCCGGGCAAGGATGTGGACGCGGTCGAACGCGCCATCGAAGACAACATCCCGGCCGAATTCCAGCTGCATGCGCATCACTGGATGATCCTGCACGGCCGCTATACCTGCGTGGCGCGCAAGCCCAAATGCGACGCCTGCATCATCCGCGATCTCTGCAAATTCGAGGAAAAAACCTGACATGAAAACCTATGACCTTGTGGGCATCGGCAATGCCGTTGTCGATGTGATCTCGCAATCTGATGATGCCTTCCTTGATAACATGGGGATCGAAAAGGGCATCATGCAGCTGATCGAACAGGATCAGGCCGAGCTGCTCTACGGCGCGATGGAAAACCGCGTGCAGACGCCGGGCGGATCGGTCGCCAATACGATTGCGGGCGCAGGCGCGCTGGGGCTACAGACCGCCTTCATCGGACGGGTCAAGGATGACGGGTTGGGCCGGTTCTATGCCAAGGCGATGACCGATCTCGGGATCGACTTCGTCAATGACCCGGTCGCGGATGGCGAAGCCCCCACATCGCGGTCGATGATCTTCGTCTCGCCGGATGGGGAGCGGTCGATGAACACCTATCTGGGCATCTCAACCGGGCTGTCGTCTGCCGATGTGCCGAAAGAGGTGACGGGCAACGCCAAGCTGATGTTCCTGGAAGGGTATCTCTTTGACCACGACGCGGGCAAATCGGCGTTCCGCGAAGCGGCCCGTGCAACCCGTGCAGCGGGTGGCAAGGCGGGCATCGCGATTTCCGATCCCTTCTGCGTGGACCGGCACCGGGCCGATTTCCTGTCGCTCATTGAACATGATCTGGATTTCGTGATCGGGAACGAGGCCGAGATCCAGTCGCTCTTCCAGAACGACCATCTGGATGATGCGCTGATGCTGACGGCGGGGATTTGTCCCTTGGTGGTCTGCACCCGCTCGGGCGATGGCGTCAGCATCATGGAAGGTACCAGCCGCACCGACGTGCCGGTCGACAAGATCACGCCGGTCGACGCCACCGGCGCGGGCGATCAGTTCGCCGCCGGGTTCCTTTATGGCATGGCCACGGGCCGCGATTTGGAAACCTGTGCGCGCATGGGCAATGTCTGCGCGCGCGAGGTGATCGGCCATATCGGCCCGCGCCCCGAAGTGTCAGTCGCCGATCTGATGAAGGCCGAGGGGCTTTTGTGACCCCGCTTGAGCCCGGTTTTCACCCGGTGCCACGCGGCATGGTCGCCACCGTCGTCACCTATCTTGAGATGACGACGCCCGCACCAGACCGCCCCGCGCCAGATCTGGACGGCATCCGTTTTGCCCCGCTTGAGGCGGATGTGGCCACCTATCGCGATCTCTTCGCTCGCGTGGGCGCGCAGGACTGGCTGTGGTTTTCGCGGATGCAGATGGCCGATGACGACTTGGCTGCCATTCTGAATGACCCGGATGTGACGCTGCATACGCTGCTGAAAGACGGCACGCCCGAAGCGCTGCTGGAGCTGGATTTCCGCGAAGACGGCGCTTGCGAGCTGGCCTTCTTCGGCGTCACCCCGGCCCTTCTGGGCACGGGGGCCGGGCGGCTTCTGATGAACCATGCGACCCGATTGGCGTGGCAGCGCCTCATCACGCGGTTTCATGTCCATACCTGCACGCTGGATCACCCCGGCGCGTTGGGCTTTTACCGCCGGTCCGGTTTCACCCCCATCCGGCAGGAGGTCGAGATCGCCCCGGACCCCCGTCTGACCGGGGTCCTGCCCAAAGACGCCGGGTCACACGTGCCGATCTTTCCGTAGAGCCAGGTCCAAAAGCCGTGCCGGGCTGGGTGATCCACCCGTAGGGCGGGCTTCAGCCCGCCACCCCCACCGAACGCTCCCTTCACCACATCGCAAGGCGGATGCGCGACAACCCTTCGCGTAGCTACATTTGTCGCCGAAAGGTGGCACGATCAGGACAGATGGTTTTCCCATCGCGCAGTCCATGTCATCAGGGCCTAACCACCCCGGGTGACATGAGCCATCGCTTAACCAGCAGGCCTGCTCCCTGACGTTTTCCTATCACATATGACGATAAGCCTGCCGGGGGATGACCCCGATGCGGGCCCTTCGTCGTGGCCGCGTGGCGGGACAAGTCCCGCCCTACGGGCAGGTGCCTTGCATGCAGCGTTGTAAATCCCGTTCCGCCTTGGGGCTGGCGGGCAGCGCAAATCCACCGCAGGGGTTTGTCTCCAACACCAGCGCCCCGTCGCGCATTTCAAGAAACGCAATGATCTCTGCCCCGGCAGGCACACGCGCGCACCACGGGCCGTAACAGGCCACCTCCAGCGTCACATCCCCCTCAAAAGGGCGCTGGAACCCGGTGCGGGCCAGTTGGTGACCGCTGAAATACGCCTCCACCCGCGTCAGCGGAGGGGTTGCCGCCTGATCCTCCCAATCGACCTGCGGCAGATCGCGTTCGTCAAAGGCAAGCGTGCCCCGCGTCACGATGTACAGACGCTCACTCTCGGACGCCTGCGCCCAGGCATCCAGATGATCCCACGGCATGCAGGACAAGGCCCAGACCGGGCCAGCACTCAGCCAGAGGGCCGCAAATGCGGTGCAAATTCGGCCAATACCCGCGCATAGACCTCGCGTTTGAAGGGCACGATCTTTTCGACCAGATGATCGACATGTTGCCAGCGCCATGCGGAAAACTCCGGATGTTCGGTTTCGATATTCACCTGATCGTCCGTCCCGGTAAAGCGCAACAGGAACCATTTCTGCTCCTGCCCGCGATATTTGCCCTTCCAGATCTGCGGCACGATCTCATGGGGCAGATCATAGGGCAGCCAGCCTTCCGTCTCGGCCACGACCTCGACCAGATCTGCGGTCACGCCGGTTTCCTCCCACAGCTCCCTAAGGGCCGCGTCGCGCGGATCCTCTCCCTTGTCCACACCGCCCTGCGGCATCTGCCAGGCCTCCTGATACCTGTCACGGCGCTGGCCGACGAACACATCGCCCTCGGCATTCATCAGCATCACGCCCACGCAGGGTCGATAGGGCAGTCTGGCAATCTCTTCCGGGGTCATCGGCGCACTCTCTTTCATCTGGACACCATCACTACCGCTCGCCCAAAGTTGCGCAACCCACATGACGCCGCGTAGCGCGTGACAAGTGGCGCACAGAACGCAATCTAGGCGCAATATCCAAGGGAGGACTTCCATGACCGACTATCCCCACCTGCTTGCCCCGCTGGACTTGGGTTTCACCACGCTGAAAAACCGCGTGCTGATGGGCTCGATGCATACCGGCCTGGAAGAGACCAAGGATTGGAACCGCGTCGCCGAATTCTACGCCGAACGGGCGCGGGGCGAAGTGGCCCTGATGGTGACAGGTGGGATCGGCCCGAACCTTGAAGGCTCGGTCCTGCCGGGTGCATCCATGATGACCACGGAAGAGGATGTGAAGAACCATTCGGTCATCACGGAACGTGTGCATGAGGCGGGCGGCAAGATCGCAATGCAGATCCTCCATGCCGGCCGCTATGCCTATGGGCCGAAATGCGTGGCGCCCTCCCCAATCAAATCGCCCATTTCGCCTTTCCCGCCGACCGAACTCGACGAGGAGGGGATCGAAAAGCAGATCTCCGACATCGTGAATGCCGCCGTTCTGGCCCAGCAAGCGGGCTATGACGGGGTGGAGATCATGGGGAGCGAAGGGTATTTCATCAACCAGTTCATCGTCACCCACACAAACAAACGCACCGACCGCTGGGGCGGGTCGTACGAGAACCGCATCCGCCTGCCCATCGAAGTCGTCCGCCGCACGCGCGAGGCCGTGGGTACCGATTTCATTATCATCTACCGCCTGTCGATGATCGACCTTGTGCCAAACGGATCGACCACCGAAGAGGTGATCCAGCTGGCCAAGGAAATCGAAAAAGCAGGCGCCACGATCATCAATACCGGCATCGGCTGGCACGAGGCCCGCGTGCCCACCATCGCCACATCGGTGCCGCGCCGGGCCTTTGCCTGGGTCACGCAGAAGCTGATGGGACACGTGTCGATCCCGGTGATCACCTCGAACCGGATCAACACGCCCGAAGTGGCCGAAGCCGTTCTGGCCGATGGCTGCGCCGACATGGTGTCGATGGCGCGGCCCATGCTGGCCGACCCGCATTTCGTCCGCAAGGCGATGGAAGGACATTCCGGCCAGATCGCGCCCTGCATTGCCTGCAACCAGGCCTGTCTGGATCACACTTTCTCGGGCAAGCTGACGTCCTGCCTTGTGAACCCCCGCGCCTGTCACGAGACCGAACTGGTCATCGAACCCGCTGCCACCCAGAAATCCATCGCAATTGTCGGCGCGGGGCCTGCCGGCCTGTCAACCGCGATGACCTGCGCGGAACGCGGCCACAAGGTGACTGTCTTCGACAAGGCGTCCGAGATTGGCGGCCAGCTGAACATGGCCAAGCAGATCCCCGGCAAGGAGGAATTCTGGGGCTTTGTCGACTGGTATCGCGAGATGATGGATCATCACGGCATCGACGTGCGCCTGAACACCGAAGTGACCGCGGACGACCTGGATGGCTTTGACGAGGTCATCATCGCCACCGGTGTTATCCCGCGTGACCCGGAAATCCCGGGTCAGGACCGCGCCAACGTCGTCAGCTATATCGACGTCCTGCGCGACAAGGTCGAGGTCGGCAAACGTGTCGCCGTGATCGGCGCAGGCGGCATCGGCTTTGATGTCTCGGAGTATTTGGTGCACGAGGGTGAAAGCCCCACCGAAAACCTGCCCGAATGGATGACCGAATGGGGCGTCGCCGACCCGGCCAATCACCGTGGCGGGCTGGCCCCCGAAGGGCCCAAGCCCGAGGCGCCTGCGCGCGAGGTGACACTGCTCCAACGCAAGGCGGAAAAACACGGCAAACGGCTGGGCAAGACCACCGGCTGGATCCACCGGGCGGCGCTCAAGATGAAGGACGTGAATTTCGTGGGCGGCGTGAATTACGAACGCATCGACGATCAGGGCCTGCATGTCAGCTTTGGCGAGGCGCGCGAAAACCCCACACTGATCGAAGCCGATACGATCGTCATGTGTGCCGGCCAACTGCCGCTGCGCACATTGGCCGATGATCTGGCTGCCAAGGGGATCACGCCCCATGTGATCGGCGGGGCGGATGTGGCGGCGGAGCTCGACGCCAAACGCGCAATTGATCAGGGCACACGCCTGGCGGCCACCCTCTGACCCACGGCTTTCGGGCGCGCGGCTAATCCGTGACGGTGAAGGTCACGACCTTGCTCACCACGGGCGGGTCATGCGGCTTGTGGTTGTGATCGCCCAGAACCAGCTGGATGCTGTGCTGACCCGGTTCAAGCTCCAGCGTTGCTTCTGTCTGTCCGCCGCCGAAATGGATATGGTTGTCATCGGCGGGAATGCCGAATTCCGACATCTCGGCATCCTCGGGCCCCTCTCCGAAGGGCGCGCGGTTCAGAAGGATATGATGGTGGCCGGTGCCGTCTTTCTCGACCCCGGCAGGGGCAACGCCCTTGCCGCGCAGCCCGAACACGACCGTGACAGGTGAGGTCACATTTGCCCCATCCTCGATATTCACGACATAGGCCACAGGATCCTCCGCCAGCGCGGGGCCTGCCAAAATCAGGGATGTTGCTGCGGCCAGGAGTAGGTGTTTCATGCGTAACGTCCTCCTCTCTCAGGGCTGAAAGCTTAGACGATCTTCCGCGTTTCACAATTCACGAAACCGCGCTTTCAACCAAAGGAAACAGGCTGTTTACCTGTTTCGCAGCTGAAAACGATGCCGTGAAATCCCCGATATTATCCCATCTGTGCCGTGTTCTTGCCCATATTGAGGGCGATACCCCTATGCCAACGAACAACCCCAAAAGGGACATCGAGCATGGACAGATTAACCGAAATGGAAGCCTTCGCCACGGTGGTGGATCAAGGTGGATTTACAGATGCCGCCAAGAAAATGGGCATCTCGAAATCAGCCGTTTCCAAACATGTATCGAGCCTGGAAGCCCGTCTTGGCGCCCGTCTGCTCAATCGCACAACGCGCCGCGTGTCGCCCACCGAAATCGGCCTGGCCTACTATGATCGCGCGCGCCGCGTACTGAACGACGCGGGCGAAGCCGATGCGCTGGTGACCTCCATGCAAAGCGCGCCCTCGGGGCTGCTGCGCATCTCGGTTGCGACGGATTTCGGGGTCAATCACCTGTCGCCCGTGCTGTCGTCCTTCCTTGAGGAATTCCCCGACATCACCGTGAACATGGTGCTGAACAACCGCTATGTCGAACTGATTTCCGAAGGGTTCGACATGGCTGTGCGCATTGGCGAACTGGAAGACAGCACCCTGCGCGCCCGCAAGCTGACGGAAACCACGCGGCGGATGATCGCGGCCCCGGCCTATTTCGAGCGCTATGGCCGTCCGCAGAAGATCGACGATCTGAACGAACACAAGCTCTTGCACTATTCCAATCAGGGCGCCGGCAATGTCTGGAAGATCACCGCGCCGTCGGGCGAAAAGCGCCAGGTGCGCACCGCCGGCTGGCTGAGCGTGAATGACGGGCAATCCCTGCTGAACGCCGCCATCTCGGGCCTGGGCATCGCGTACCTGCCCAGCTTCCTTTACGCCGATGCCATGGCGCAAGGGCTGGTCGAAGACGCCATCCCCGACCTGCCGATGGAGACGCAAGGCATCTACGCCGTTTATCCGCCGGGCCGCTTCACCCAACCCAAGGTCCGCGCCTTCATCGATTTCCTTGTCCATGCGTTCGCCGATAAAGGCCCGTCGGACTGGTAACACGGTTTCTTCATGTTGCTTCCCTTGGCAACGCACCTGACCCCGCCACCGGCGGGGTTTTTTGTTTTGCGCTGTGGTCTAGTCAGAGCGCATATCAACACGCACGATGCCGGTCTTCTGCCCGGCTTCGACATATTGAAATGCAGCAACTATGTCAGCCAAAGGATAACGGCGGTCAAAAACGCCACGGAACCGGCCGTCAGCCAAAAGACCTGCCAGGGTCTGGACCAAGCCGCGCGGGTCTTTGGGAAAAGGGACGCCCAGCCTGCGGTGGCCTCTGACTGCCGACCACGCCTCCAGACCCAGGTTTGACCAATAGGGCCCCAGATCCGTGGCCGCGAATATGCCCTGCGGCTTCAGCAACGGGCGGCAGGCGAACCACGATGTCTTCCCAACCGCGTCGAACACCAGATCGAAACGCTCACCCAACTTGGTGAAATCCTGTACCTGATAGTCGATCACGCGGTCGGCCCCAAGCTGGCGCGCAAGCTCAAGATGCCTGTGCCCGACAACGGCAGTGACCTCAGCGCCACGAAGCTTGGCCAGTTGCACCGCCGCCGTCCCGATCGCGCCAGACCCCCCATAGATGAGGCACCTGTCGCCTGTGTTCAGCCGGTCGGTTGTGGCGCTGGCATACCATGCGCCTTCCCCGACCACGGCTTCGTCATATCTCAGACCATCGGGCAAGCGCGCAATCGCCCCACCCTCGGGCAGGCACACATATTCCGCATGAGCGCCGAACCGGTCGGGCGACAGGCCGAACACGCGGTCGCCGGGCTCATAGGCCGTCACGCCGCCACCCACCGCGTCAACGACGCCTGCGACATCCATGCCGAGGATGGACATTTTCGGCCGCGTGAGCCCCGTTGCCACACGGGCAAAGAACGGATGACCGCGCAGCGTGGCTGTATCCGTCCTTGTGACGGTGGTGGCATGGACCTTGACGCGGATCTTACCCTGCGCGGGCTGCGGCACGGGCATGTCACACAGCGTCAGGGTTTCCGGCGGGCCATAGCGATGGAACACGGCCGCCTTCATATGTGACGGGGTCGTCATACGCCCACCTTACAGGCTCGGCGGGCAACTGTGCACCTTGTTGACCGGTACTGCGCCTTGCAACCACCCAAAGAAAACCCCCGCATCCGGGGATGCGGGGGTTCAGTATGATCAATGTGAAACCAGTCAGGCCGATTTCTTGCCCTTCACAGGCGCCCAGATGCGCTTGTTGGTCAGGTACAGCAGCACCGACAGGATGGTCAGGAACAGCACACCGACAAAACCGGCTTGCTTGCGGGCCATCATCTTGGGCTCTGCCGTCCACATCAGGAAGGCCGAGACGTCTTCCGCCATATGCTCCAGCGAGTTGGAGTGACCATCGGCGAACTCCACCTGCTCGTCATAAAGCGGCTGCGACATGGAAATCCAGCCACCCGGGAAGGCTTTGTTCTCGTACAGGATGGTGCCCGCCTCTTCCTTCTCTTCGCCGGTGTAGCCGGTCAGAAGCGACGCGATGTACTCAGGCCCACCCATGCCCTTGAACAGCTGGTTCAGACCCAGACCGTAAGGCCCGTGGAAGCCCGCGCGCGCCTTGGCCATCAGGCTCAGGTCGGGTGCGTTTTCCAGGTTCGAACCGGGGAAGTGGTCGTTCGGCGTGGCCGGGCGGAAATCATCCAGCTCGGGATCGAACACTTCGAAGTTGTTCGCCGCATAGGCGCGGACCTGATCTTCGGGCAGGTTCGGGCCGCCTTCATCGGCCAGGGTGCGCAGCGGCACATGCTCCAGCCCGTGGCAGGCCGCGCAGACCTCGGTGTAGATCTGCAGGCCGCGTTGCAGCTGGTTCTGATCGAAGGTCCCGAAGGGACCTTCGAACGAGAAGTCGAAGTCTTCGACGTGACCCTGCTTGCCAGCTGCGAAGGCAGAACCGGCTGTCAGGGCCAATGCCGCGACTGCGCTGATCGTGAGTTGTTTGATCATTGCTTTCAGTTCCTTCTTATTCAGCCGGCGTGGCGTCGCCGCCTTTGCCGTAATGGGCCGCGAAGTCTTCTTCGATGGTCTCGGGCTGCGCATCCGGCTTCTCGATCACGCCCAGAAGCGGCAGGATCACCAGGAAATACGCGAACCAGTAGGTCGAGCCGATCAGGGCGATATAGGGATAGATCCCTTCCGCCGGCATGGCGCCAACCCACATCAGGACGAAGAAGTTCACGACGAACAGCCAGAACCACCATTTGAACATCGGACGATACCGGCCCGAGCGCACGGACGATGTGTCCAGCCAGGGCGCCAGCGCCATCACGACGATCGCACCGAACATCGCCAGCACGCCGAAGAACTTGGCGTCGATGATGCCGTTGGTCAGGAAGTCGGCCGCGATCACGATCCACACCTCGGTGTCGAAGGCGCGCAGGATCGCGTAGAACGGCAGGAAGTACCATTCCGGCACGATATGCGCAGGCGTCACCAGGGCGTTCGCCTCGATATAGTTATCGGGGTGGCCCAGATAGTTCGGCATAAAGCCCACGATGGCCCAGAAAACCACCAGGATCACGGCCAGCGCGAACAGGTCCTTGATCACGAAATAGGGCCAGAACGGCAGCGTGTCCTTCTGCGCCTCTTCCTTGGAGCCGCGACGCACTTCAACACCGGTGGGGTTGTTGTTGCCCGTGGTGTGGAAGGCCCAGACATGCACGATCACCAGACCGGCAATCACGAAGGGCAGCAGATAATGAAGCGAGAAGAAGCGGTTCAGCGTGGCGTTGTCCACGGCGGGTCCGCCCAGCAGCCAGGTCTGCAGTGCTTCTCCGATGAAGGGGATCGCGCCAAACAGGCCGGTGATCACGGTTGCACCCCAGAACGACATCTGACCCCAGGGCAGAACATAGCCCATGAAGGCCGTGCCCATCATCAGCAGGTAAATCAGCATGCCGATGATCCACGTGATCTCACGCGGAGCCTTGTATGAGCCGTAATACAGGCCGCGCAGGATATGCGCATAGACCGCCACAAAGAACA
Source organism: Aestuariivita boseongensis (assembly GCF_001262635.1). Lineage (GTDB taxonomy): Bacteria > Pseudomonadota > Alphaproteobacteria > Rhodobacterales > Rhodobacteraceae > Aestuariivita > Aestuariivita boseongensis. The sequence continues at coordinate 24,212 of NZ_JXYH01000036.1, read as the reverse complement.
GCGACGCGCCGTTCTGGTGCAGATAACGCAGCATATGACCGCCATTCACGTTCCGCATGATGTGTTCAACCGACGCAAAGGCCAGGTCGACATGCGGGGTGTAATGCATCACCAGAACGATGCCGGTGACAATCTGCAGAACCAGACAGAACACCAGGACAATGCCCCAGATCCACATCCAGTTCAGGTTTTTCGGGGTCGGGATCATGATCGTGTCATAGATCAGTCCGACGATGGGAAGGCGGCTGTGCAGCCACTTCTCACCTTTCGAGCTTGGCTCGTAATGATCGTGAGGAATTCCGGACATGAGACGCTCCCTTATCCCAGTTGGATCGTTGTTTCGTCGACGAATTCAGCGGTCGGAACAGGCAGGTTTTCCGGTGCGGGACCGCGGCGGATACGGCCGGCGGTGTCATAGTGCGACCCGTGGCAGGGGCAGAACCAGCCGTTGAAATCGCCTGCGCCGTCACCCAGAGGCACACAGCCCAGGTGGGTGCACACGCCCTGCATCACCAGCCATTCGCCCGCTTCGTCCAGCGTGCGGTTTTCGTCATTTGCGGGCACATCGCCGCCAATATTGGGGTTGCGTGCGATCGGATCGGGCAATTCGCTCAGATCGACAGCGCGGGCTTCGTCGATTTCTTCCTGCGTGCGGCGGCGGATGAACACCGGCTTGCCCAGGAACTTGACGCTGATCTGCGTGCCCGGCTCGACCGCGCTGACATCGACGCGGATCGACGACAGGGCCTGCACGTCTGCGGACGGGTTCATTTGATGGACCAGCGGCCAGATTGCGGCCCCGGCGGTGACTGCACCTGCGCCTGCGGTGGCGTAGTAGAGGAAATCCCTACGGGTGCCTTCGTGGTCTTCTGCGTGCGACACGAGGTTTACTCCATTTCAGGGCCGTCTCAGGCCAAACAACTGACGAGGCCGTGCCACAAAGGCACAGCCGCTCCGGCGGGTATTTAGCGGCGTCGGTCAGGCCCGTCCAGTCACCAAACACGCGCAAGTGGTCGCAGGTGCGGCACCCGGTCGCGATCTTGCCCTTTTCTGCATCAGAAACTTGGCTGGGACGGCGGGAACGCTACAACACCGCCCCTCCTGACAGCCAGCCGTTGAAAAAGCGTTTATCAGGCAGGCACCGTGGCCTTCATGCTGTCACGCGATTCGAACCGGGCGTACCAGTCTGCCAGTTGCGGACGTCCGGTGCGCCAGTTGCGGTCGCCATGACGGAAATCCAGATAGCCCAGCGCACAGCCCAGCGCGATCTGCCCCATGTCGATCTGTCCCGACAGATGGCTGATCCAACGGCTTTCCAGCGCCGACAATGCCCGGTCGACCTTGGACCATTGCGCATCGACCCAGGCTTGCGAGCGGATCGCCTCGTCGCGGAACCGCGCCTCGTAGACCATCAGAACGGCGGCATCCATGATCCCGTCGGCGGTGGCCTCCAGCGTCAGCACCTCCCAAAGCCGCGCGTCGGGGTACAGCCCGGCCTTGGCGCGGTCATCCAGAAACCGGCAGATCACCCGGCTGTCATACAGCGTCGGGCCGAAATCGCGCACCAGTGCGGGGATCTTGCCCAGGGGGTTCGCCGCCAGAAGATCCTCCGGCGCCCCTCCCGGAGAGGTCACGACCTCCACTTCCTCGACCTGATCGGTCAGGCCCGCTTCGCGGATCAGAACGCGCACCTTGCGCACAAAGGGTGACGGGGCGGCCATCATCAGTTTCATGTCCGGGTCCTTCTTTTTCCGGTGTGTTGGGACAAATTCCACCCTACGCCTTGCGCATTCTGTCTGCCAGAGCTTCCGTGTCAGTCCCCATCCCGTTGCGCGCGACCCCGTCGGCGGCACGCAGGCGCACCTCATCAGGTTTGTTCTGGTTCATCTTCCAGGTGCCATCCACATCCGCGACCTTGAAGGCGCAAGGCACGATCTGGCGCATCATCTTCTCCATCACGCCCTCAGACATCTTGGCCGATGTCCAGGGCGTTTTCGGCAAAAGCTGCGTTTCAAAATGCGCCGACAGGCGGTCGAGCAGGCCGTGAAGCTCCTCCTGCGGGCGCAGTTCCAGCTGGCCGGTCAGATGCACCGCGATATAGTTCCAGGTGGGCACCTGATCCGCCACCCCATACCAATCGGGCGAGACATAGCTGTCCGGCCCCGAGACCGCGATCCGCGCGTTCAGCGGACCGTCGCGCAACGCCCGCGCAATGGGGTTTGAGCGGACCAGATGCAGATGGGCCCAGACGCCGTCCTCATCCAGCAAGAACGGCACGTGGGACAGCATCGGCGCATCGTCTCCGCACGCAACAGCCAGCACGCCAAAGGCCCGCGCGCGGGCGAAGGCCAGGTTCGCCTGCGCTTCTTGCGTGTGATAGATCGGGTTGGGGTGCATGGCGCCTCTCCTTCTGACGCGGCGATCCTATTGCCAAGGGCTGCGGCCTTTGCAAGGGTGATCCCGTTCTCAGGGCGGGGTGGAATTCCCCACCGGCGGTATATCGGTTTCCGATGAGCCCGCGAGCGGCCCCAGGTTGGGGTGTCAGCAGATCAGGTGAGAGGCCTGAGCCGACGGTCACAGTCCGGATGGAAGAGAACGTGCGCAGCCAGCCCCTGTTTGGGGAGGGCGGCGTTCGTAATCGCCTTGGGTGACGTGTCTTGAACCAAGGAGGATTACCACATGACACACACCCGTTTCGCCTTCATCAAAGCCAACTGGCACGCCGATATTGTCGATCGTGCTTTGGATGGCTTTTTGGAGCTTGTTCCGCCTGATCAGGTCGATGTCTTCGACGTGCCCGGCGCGTTTGAGATGCCACTGCTGGCCCGCGATCTGGCCGCCACGGGCCGATATGGCGCGGTGGCCTGCGCGGCCTTTGTCGTGGATGGCGGGATCTACCGCCATGAGTTTGTGGCACAAGCCGTGGTGGATGGCCTGATGCGCGCCGGGATGGACACCGGCGTGCCGGTTCTGTCGGTGTCCCTGACCCCGCATCAGTATCAGGAGACCGACCATCACAATGCGATCTTCCGCGCGCATTTTGTCGAGAAAGGGCGTGAGGCTGCGCGTGCGGCGCTCTCGATCTGCAAGACGCGGGAGGCTGTGGCGGCTTAAGGCCATTCACCGCACCAGCCCGGAACAAGGCCGAAGGCCGCCGGGCAGCGCCTGCCCGTCCCGGCGGGCTGGCGCTTTGTCTGCCCACGGCGCGTCGATCATTCGGAAGATGACAGGGCAGCCATAAAGCGCTGCGAAGCAAGGTTGCATGCGCCACCCCACGGGCAGGCGCTCCCCGTCGCACGGTGTTCGGGGACGGCAAAACGCGAGACCCGCGCTGGTCAGCGTGAGCTGACCTACCCCTCGCCCAAATAGGCCTTCAACGCAGGCGGCGGATCAGCCAACATCGCCTGCGCGTCTTCCGGCGGATGCGCTGTGCCGTCAGCGACCAGCACAATCTCGTCCGCCAGTCGCGCGGCATCTTCCGGATCATGGGTCACCATCAGAACCGTCGCCCCGCTTTCAGCCGTCAATTCGGCTACCAGGTCCAGCATCTCGACCTTCAGCGCAGGGCCAAGCGCCGAAAACGGCTCATCCAGGATCAGTATGGGCTTGGCCTGCACCAACACGCGTGCCCAGGCCGCGCGGCTTTGTTGTCCGCCAGACAGCTCGGCCGGGCGACGCGCGCCCAGATCGGCCAGCCCGACGCGGGTCAGGGCCTGATCCACCTGCGCCCAATCACCATCATTCAGCTTCAGATCCGGGCGCAAACCCAGCCCCGCATTCTGCCGGATCGTCAGATGGGGAAACAGATTGCCATCCTGAAACAACATCGCCACAGGCCGTTTACCGGGGGGCAGAGCGGTGATCTCCTCCCCCTGCCACAGCACCCGGCCCTGCGGCACGTCGTGAAACCCGGCGATGCCATTGACCAGCGTGGATTTCCCCGCCCCGGACGGCCCCATGACGGCCACCCTACGGCCCGGCGTGATCGACAGATCCGCCGCCAGCCGGAAGCCGCCATTCACTATTGTCACCCGATCAAGCTGCAGCACCGCGCCGCCCCCCTGCGTCAAAGGCCCAGAACAGAAAGAGCGAGAGCGACAATAGCAAAAGCCCCGCGCCCGCCGCCGCCTCCATCTGATAGGCCGCCATCAGGCGATACATCTGCAAGGGCAAAGTGGCCAGCTGCGGATCGGCGAACAGGACCACGACGCCCAGATCGCCCATCGACAGGGCCGCTGTGAGACCGGCGGCAAACCCGATCCGCGCGCGCATGCGGGGCAGGAAGATGTGGCGCAGATAGGGCCAGCCGGACATGTCCAGAGACACAGCGAGCCGGCCATGACCCCGCGCGACCTCTCTTGCGCCGGGGACAAGGATGCGCAGGGCGAAGGGCAAGGCCATCAACGCATTGACCAGCGCGGTGACGACCAGCGCCAGATCCTGCGGGTTCACGAATGGATTCAGGATCACGAAGAACCCGGTGCCGATGACGAGGGGCGAGGCGGCGAGGCCAAGGATCCCTGCAATCTCCATCCCCGCGCCTTTGGCCTGCGCGATTGACCAACTGAGCGGAACTGCGAGCGCCAGAAGGATCGCGGTAGAGGCCAGCGCCACGATGATCGACACGCCCGCCGCCCGCCAGACTTGGGCAGGCAGATCGGCAAGCGCGCCAAAGCCCGAGAGCACAATCGCGGCCATGGGCAAAAGCAGAAACAAAGCGGCCAATGCGATCAGGCCAGCATCCCAAAAGCGCAGAGAAAGGGCCGAGGCGTCCCAGCGCATCACCGTGCGATCCAGGCCCGCGCCAAGGCCCTCGAAGGGCGTCAGCTTCAACGCAATCGCTGCCGCGACGCCTGCGAGGATAATCTGGATCACCGACAAAAGCGCAGCGCGGCCCAGATCGAACTCCAGCCAGAAGGCCTGATAGATGGCCAGTTCCACCGTGGTCGCGCGCGGGCCGCCGCCCAGCGTCAGGGCAACGGCGAAACTCGTGATGCAGATGGCAAAGATCACCGCCCAGACACCGGGCACCGTGCGCGCGAGCATCGGCCATTCGATCACCCGGCGGGTATGGGAGGCGGAAAACCCAAGCTGCGCGGCAAGCCGAAACTGTTCGGCGGGAACATCGCCCCAGCCTTGCAAGATCAGCCGCGTGGCCAGCGGCAGGTTGAAGAAGACATGGGCCAGAACCACACCATGCAGCCCATAGATCTGCACCGGCGGCAGGCCGACCCAGCCCAAGACGATGCTGAGCCACCCGTTGCGGCCAAACACCGCCAGAAGGCCAAAGACCGCGACGATGACCGGCAGGATAAACGGCGCACCAAGGATGGTGACAAGCACACCGCGCCCTTGGAAGCGTCTGCGCGCAAAGGCACGGGCCACAGGGATCGCTAGCAGAACGCTGAACGTGGCCGACAGGATCGCCTGGAACACGGTAAACCGGATCGCGGCCCAATCGGCGGGGCCAAGGCCCGCGCCTGTATCGGCCCGCCAGAAGACGGCGGCCACAGCCCCCAGAATGATCGCGGCGACCAAAGCCGCCGCGACAAGACCAGCGCCCGGGCTTACTGGCTGAGCGCGCCCAGCCATTCCGCCAGAGCCTCCTCCCGCAGGGCAGGCGCCTCTGCCGCCGGCACCAAGAGAGCGGTTTCAGGGGTGATCAGCGTCTCGAAGCCTTCGGGGAGACCGCTTTCGGGTGTCACGGCGGGATACATCCAGTTGGTGGTCGGAATGATCGACTGAAACGCGTCGGACACCATGAATTGCAGGAACTGGTCCGCCAGCTCAGGCTGATCGGTGGAGGCGAGTTTGCCCGCCACTTCGATCTGCATGTAATGGCCTTCCTCAAAGGCGGCAGCGGTTTTCGAGGCATCCTCTTCCGCGATCAGGTGATAGGCGGGGGAGGTCGTGTAGGACAGCACCATATCCGCCTCCCCTTCCAGGAAAAGGCCATAGGCTTCAGACCAGCCCTTCGTCACCGTCACGACGTTATCGGCCAATCCTTCCCAGATCGCAGGGGCCTCATCGCCATAAGCGGCCTTCACCCACATCAGCAAACCCAGACCGGGGGTAGAGGAGCGGGGATCCTGGATGACAATGCTCAGATCGCTCTCCCCCAGCGATTTGAAATTCGCAGGGGCTGCCAGATCGGCGTTATGCACGAACGCGAAATACCCCCAGTCAAAGGGCACAAAGGTGTCGTCCGTCCAGTCGATGGGCAGGTCATACTCCGCGCTCACCGAATGCGGCGCAAAGAGCCCCGTCTCGGCCGCCGCTGCCGTCAGATTGGTGTCGAGGCCCAGAACAACGTCCGCCTCGCTCCGCGCGCCTTCCAGACGAATGCGCGCCAGCAAAGCCGCGCCATCGCCCGCGCCCACGAATTTCAGGTCACAGCCGCAGACCTCCTCGAACGCGGCTTCCACCGCAGGGCCGGGGCCCCAGTCCGAGACAAAGCTGTCATAGGTGTAAACGGTCAATTCCGGTGTCTCGGCCACGACAGCCGATGCACTCAAAACGCCCGCAGCAAATGCAAGATACTTCATTGGCATCCTCCTTTTGCGGCGACAGGGCAAGGGAGGATGTGATGATCCTGTAACCTTCCCTCCGCCGGTTCTAGCCGGTTCAGGTTCAACGGGTTCGCCACATGGCATCTCAGCTTCGGTCACGAAGCACCCCGAGGTAAGGCGGAACATAGCGTCTGGCACCCAAAGCGCAAGCGGCTGAGATCGCATATGACATCATGCGAACCCGGTGCAGATTTGCGAAAATCGCCGAATTATGGTAAATTTCGCTCATTTCAGCATGCGGGGTATCCAGAATGCGGCACAGATTCATTTCCATTGTTTCATCGATCATGATGATCTCCGGAGCGGCCCAGGCGTTCGAACTTGAAAACGCTGAAGTCAGCTTCAACTACCAGAATGGCAACGTCGACAACGGGTTCGACGGCCACGGGTTCGATGTTTTTGCAAATGCGCGATACAGGTTTTCCGACCAGTTCTCGCTGGATTTCGGGATTGGTTATGCCGATGCGGACTCCGATGCGCCCGCGACCGATTTCAGCGCAACGTCACTCTCAGTGGTTGGCCGGTATCATTTTTCCGAAACCTTCGACGTGGGCGTGTTCCTCGATTATTCGGATATCGATACCTCGCCCGGCGTTGACAATGACGCCTTTCACTATGGGCTGACCCTGTCATTCAACGCCGACGGTTTCTTCGGAGATGCGTATATCGGCGAAGGTGACTATGACACGTTCACCTCCAAGTCCGACGTCTATGGGCTTTCAGCAGGTGTCCAGCTTGATACCGGCCTGAGCCTCGGCGCCTTTTACGGGCGCGAAGACATCAACACATGGGAAGCGAAGGAATACGGGATCTTCATGGGCTATGTGATCGAACGGCCCGGATCGATCCCCCCGGTGTCTATCAATGCGTCGCTTAGCAGGATCAACCTGGATCCCGGGCTGGTCGAGGTGGATGTCTTTCGCCTTGGGGTCACGTTCCCCCTGGGTGGCACGCAAGTGGACCCTGGCCTGAAAACCAGCCACCCGCGGTCCACGCTGTTGCGGTTGGGCACGTCGATCGGCCGTTTCTGAGGGGCTGATCCCCAGTCTGAAGCCGCCCTCAATCGGGGCGGCTTTTCCTTTTGGGACTTTGCCATTAGACGGGGAGCAGTAGCCATCGGAGACACCACATGTCGTTCAACACCTTCGGCCGGATGTTCCGCGTCACCACCTGGGGCGAAAGCCACGGACCCGCCTTGGGGGCCACTGTGGATGGCTGCCCTCCCGGTGTGCCGATTGACGAGGGGATGATCCAGCACTGGCTGGACCGGCGCAAACCGGGGCAGAACAAGTATACCACCCAGCGGCGGGAGCCCGATGAGGTGAAGATCCTGTCGGGCGTGTTCGAAGGACAAACCACCGGCACGCCCGTGCAACTGATGATCGAAAACACCGATCAGCGGTCAAAGGACTATGGCGATATCGCCGAGAAATTCCGCCCCGGCCATGCCGATATCACCTATTGGCAGAAATACGGGATCCGCGATTATCGCGGCGGCGGGCGGTCCTCGGCCCGCGAAACGGCTGCGCGTGTCGCCGCCGGTGGCTTGGCGCGCGAGGCGATCAAGGCGCTGGTGCCGGGGGTGGAGATCACCGGATACATGACGCGCATGGGCGCACATGAGATCGACCGCGAGCGGTTCGATTGGGACCAGATCGACCAGAACCCGTTCTGGGTGCCCGATGCTCAGGCGGCAGAGACCTGGGCGGAGTACCTGGACGGTCTGCGCAAATCCGGCAGCTCGGTGGGCGCGGTGATCGAGGTGGTCGCAAAGGGCATCCCCGCCGGTCTGGGCGCACCCGTCTATGGCAAGCTGGATACGGACCTGGCGGCGGCAATGATGTCGATCAACGCGGTCAAAGGGGTCGAGATCGGCGAAGGCATGTCGGCTGCCATGCTGACGGGCGAATTGAACGCAGATGAGATCTTCATGGGCAATGACGGCAAGCCCGTGTATTCTTCGAACCACGCGGGCGGTATTCTGGGGGGCATCTCCACCGGGCAGGATCTGGTGGTGCGTTTTGCGGTGAAACCGACCTCTTCGATCCTGCAAACCCGCCAGACCATCACCAAATCCGGCGAAGCGACCGAGATCATCACCAAGGGCCGCCACGACCCCTGCGTCGGCATTCGCGCCGTTCCGGTGGGCGAGGCGATGATGGCCTGCGTGATCCTGGATCACCTGCTGATGCATCGCGGACAAGTGGGCGAGAACCGCGGACAAATCGGATGACGCCGCTGCCCGTCACCATCGTCTCGGGATATCTGGGCGCAGGCAAGACCACGCTGATCAACCGGCTTCTGGCCGAAGATCACGGGCTGTCGCTGATGGTGATCGTGAATGATTTCGGCAGTATCAACATCGATGCCGATCTGCTCGACAGCGCCGAGGGCGACACCATCGCCCTGATCAATGGCTGCGTCTGCTGTACGATGGGCGACGATCTGCACCGCGCGCTGGATCAGGCGCTGGACCGCAGCCCACGCCCGGATCACCTGATCATCGAGGCCAGCGGCATCGCCGATCCGGCCTCCATCGCCAATGCGGTAATCTCCGAACCCGAGCTCGCCTATGGCGGTATCGTCACCCTGGTCGATGGCGCAAATCTGACGATGCAACTGACAGACGCTGAGATCGGCCCCCAGGTCACGCAACAGATCTCCACTGCCGACATGGTTCTTGTGACCAAGTCTGACGCGATCCCCGGTGCGCTCTCGACCCTGCCCGCGCGCAACCCGCAACTACTGAACGACGCATCCCTCGCCCCGCTCCTCTTCGACATCATCCCGTTGCCAAAAGGCCGTTCGGTGGCCAGCCATACCGGCTACACCACGTGGCATACACAAAGCGACAGGCCCATCAGTCGCGCGGCGCTGGGTGACAAGCTGGAGAACCGCCCCTCCGGCCTCTACCGGCTCAAGGGGCACATCCTCACCGATGACGGCGGCTATGAAGTGCATGTCGTGGGCGGCTATGTCACCGCGCGGCGCAGCGCGACGGATCAGACGCAGCTTGTCGCGCTCGGTCCCTCGGCAGCGATCAGCCGCGAGGAGATCAAGCGCTGGTGGCAGGGCTAAGGCGCGCCCTGCCCTTCTTCTCTTTCCAAATACGGCACGCGACGCCCGCCAAAAGCACGCGTTCAGCGATGGCGGCCCACCTGCCGGCAAATCAGGATCACCGGCAGCAACCCGACGGCCACGATGACCAGTGAGGGCACCGCAGCCCCTTCCAACCGTTCATCACTGGCCAGACGATAGGCCTGCACCGCCAGCGTGTCATAGTTGAAGGGCCGCATGATCAACGTGGCAGGCAGTTCCTTCATCACATCGACAAAGACGATCAGAAGTGCCGTCAGCAAACTGGGCGTCAGGATAGGCAGATGCACCCGGCGCAGCGTGCCCAGAGGCGTTTGCCCCAAGGATCGCGCGGCGGCGTCCATATTGGCATGCACCGTGCTTTGCCCGCCTTCATAGGCGCCCAAAGCGGCGGCCAGGAACCGCACCATGTAGGCGCCCACCAGCAGCCAGATGGAGCCGGTGATCAGCAAGCCGGTGGAATAGTCGAACCTCGCCCGCATCCAGGCATCCAGCGCGTTGTCGAAAGCCGCGAAGGGCACGATCAGGCCCACCGCGATCACGCCGCCCGGCACGGCATAGCCCAGCCGCGCGGCATAGCCCGCTGCAGCCGATGGCTTGCCGGGCCGCAAGCGCTGGTAAAAGCCAACCGAAACCGCGGCGCAGACGGTCACGATAGCCGCGGCACTTGCCAGCGTGAGGGAGTTCTGGATGAATCCGATGTAACGGCGGCTGAGCAGGTTCTGTTCCGACCCAAGCGCCATTTCGAGCAGGATGGCCATGGGCAGGAGCGCGCCCAGGATCACCGGCAGCGCACAGAACAGCGTCGCAAGCGCCGCGCGCCAGCCCGACAGCTCGGCCGGGGGCATGCCGTGCTGGCGTTTGCTGGTGTCGTGATACTGCGCATTGCCGCGCTGATACCTCTCGAGGATTGCAAGAAGCAGCGCAAAGGCCAGCAGGCACAGCGCCAGTTGCGCCGCTGCCGCGCGATCAGCGAGGGAAAACCAGCTGGTATAGATCCCCGTGGCCAGCGTCTGCACCCCGAAATAGGCGACCGTGCCGAAATCGGCGATCGTCTCCATCACCGCCAGAAGCACGCCACCCGCAATGGCAGGGCGCGCCATGGGCAGGCTGACGCGGAAGAACGCCTGCCAGGCGGTTTTGCCGAGGGCGCGGGCGGCCAGGAAGGCGCTGGCGCTTTGCTGCAGGAAGGCCGCGCGGGCCAGAAGATAGACGTAAGGATACAGCACCAGAACCAGCATGGTGGCGGCCCCGCCCAGGGACCGGATTTCGGGAAACCAGTAGTCGCGGGGCCCCCAGCCCATCATCGCGCGCAAGCTGGTCTGCACGACGCCGGGATGATCCAGAACATGGGTATAGGCATAGGCCAGCACATAGGCCGGGAAGGCCAGCGGCAGGACCAGCGCCACTTCGAAGAACCGCTGCCCCGGAAAGCGCGTCATGGTCACCAGCCAGGCGGTGCCCACCCCCACGGCCAAAGCCCCCAGCGCCACCAGCAGCACCAGCGCCAGCGTGTTGAAGGCATAGCGCGGCAGGACCGTGTCCATCAGATGGGCCACCGTATCCGTGCCGCCCGACATCGATGCGATCAGCACCGCTAGCATCGGCAAGATGCAGACAGCCGCCACCAGATAGGCCAGCACCGCCAACAGCCGCGATCCGCCCGCGCGATGGCGGCGCGTCGCGTGGGGCGCGATGTCTCGTTGGGTGGCGTCGGTCACTCGGGGGTCCTTCTGCGATGCGGTCAGCCTTGACCGCACCGGTTATCCAAGCTTTTTGCTCGGGTTTCCAGCCCCATCCTGTTGCACAATCGCGCGGCTGCGCCGCAAGGTCATGTTTTGGGTCTGGGCATTTGGAGCCAGAAAGAAACAGGAGGCGCGTCAGTCGTAGCTGCGCTGATCCTCGATCACCAGACCGTCCTTGGGCAGGCTGCCCGGCGCGACCACCTCGACCTTGCCTTTCAGCTTCAGCACATCGGCGACCGAGGCGGCATAGGCGTTTGCATCGCCGCCGGTGGCTTCAAGATGCACGGTCATCACGTCCATCTCGCCTTCACGGCTGGCGACGACCCGGGCCTTGACCACCTCGTCATGGCGGGCGACCAGCTGGGCCACCTGTTCGGGGCGCACGAACATGCCCTTGATCTTGGTGGTCTGGTCGGCGCGGCCCATCCAGCCCTTGATGCGCATATTGGTGCGTCCGCAGGGCGATTGCCCTTCCATCACCGCCGACAGATCACCCGTGGCGAAACGGATCAGCGGGTAATCGGGGTTCAGCGTGGTCACGACAACCTCGCCCACCTCGCCCGGGGCGACGGGATCGCCGGTGCCGGGGGTGACGATTTCGACGATGACATGTTCATCGACGATCATCCCCTCCATCGCCGGGGATTCATACGCGATGTTGCCCAGATCGGCGGTGGCATAGGATTGCAGGCAGGTGATGCCGCGATCGGCATAGTATTCGCGCAGGGACGGGAACAGCGCACCGCCGCCCACTGCCGCCTTGGTAAAGCCAAGGGTCACGCTCATCTCGTCGGCCTTGTCGAGGATCACCTTCAGGTAATCGGGCGTCCCGGCATAGGCGGTGGCCCCTACATCGCGCGCCGCAGTCACCTGCAGTTCGGTCTGGCCGGTGCCGGCAGGCAGCACGGCGGCGCCCACGGCACGCGCGCCGGATTCGAAGATCATACCGGCAGGTGTGAGGTGATAGCCGAAGCAATTCTGCACCACATCGCCCGCACCGATACCCACCGCATGCAGGAAGCGGCCCATGCGCCACCAGTCATGTTCAATCCCGCCCGGTTCATAGATCGGTCCTGGTGACTGGAAGATATGCGCAAAACCCTGCGCTGGTTTCACGGTGAAGCCGCCAAAGGGCGGATGGGCGGCCTGCGCCCGGCTGAGTTCGGATTTGCGCAGAACCGGCAGTTTCGCCAGAGACGCGGTATCGGTGATGGATGCGGCATCCACGCCCGAAAGCAGTTCAGCATAGCCCGCCGCCTGCTGCGCCCGCGCCACCTGTTCGGGCAGGCGCTTTGCCAGATCGGCAGCGCGGGCGTCCGCCGACCGCGTTTCCAGATCATCAAAATGCGCGCTCATGTCGGATCCGTCGCCTCTCATCTCTCAGCCCTTCCGCTTAGCTCAGCCACCTTTTGCGGCGGCGATACGAGCGCACGTCGCGGAAGGATTTGCGCCCTTCGTCGGACATGCCCAGGTAGAATTCCTTCACGTCCTGGTTTTCACGCAGATCCTTTGCGGGGCCATCCATCACCACACGGCCCGATTCCAGGATGTAGCCGTAATGGGCAAAGCGCAGCGCCACGTTGGTGTTCTGTTCGGCCAGCAGGAAGGTCAGCCCTTCCTGTTCGTTCAGCGATTTCACGATCTCGAAGATCTGTTCAACCAACTGCGGCGCAAGACCCATCGAGGGTTCGTCCAGCAGGATCGTTTCGGGCCGGGACATCAGCGCGCGGCCGATCGCTGTCATCTGTTGCTCCCCGCCCGAGGTGTACCCGGCCTGGGATTTGCGCCGCTCTTTCAGGCGCGGGAAATAGGAATAAACGAGTTCCAGATCTTTCTGGATCTCTGCCTTGCCGTCGTTGCGGGTATAGGCGCCGGTCAGCAGGTTTTCTTCCACCGTCAGGTGTTCAAAGCAGTGGCGGCCTTCCATGACCTGGATGACGCCCTTCTTCACCAGATCGGCAGGGTCGGAGTGTGCCACGCTTTCGCCGCGGTATTTGATCGAGCCCTTCGTCACCTCACCCCGCTCAGAATGCAGCAGGTTCGAGATCGCCTTCAACGTCGTCGTCTTGCCTGCGCCATTGCCGCCCAGAAGCGCTGTGATGCCGCCTTTGGGGACCTTCAGGCTCACACCTTTCAGCACGAGGATCACGTGGTTGTAGATCACCTCGATATTGTTGACCTCAAGAAGGGTCTCAACCTGGGTGTCAGTCGTTTTCGCGGCGTCCAGCATGGTGCGGTCTCTGTCTGAAGGTTTCGGTCAGGGGTCCGGCCGCCGCGTCATGCGCGGCGACCGGTTATGTCACATCAGTTGCAGTTCGAACCGATGTTGTTTTCCGCAGCATAGGCTGCGCTGTCTTCCTGGATCAGCGCGTTGATCACGTCCTGATCTGTCGGTTTGAAGTCGGAAATCAGCGACCATGTGCCAGCCGATGCGTCCCACTGGGTCACACCCACCAGAGCGTCACCGCCGTGGTTTGCGCAGGACACGGTGAAGGTCGGGCCGAAGTTCGGCAGACCCAGTTCGGCCATTTTGGCTTCGGTGATTTCCAGCGCTTCCATGCCGTCACGCATCATCGCAGCGGTGATGTCTGCCGTGCCGTGGATCTCTTGCGCCTTCTTGGCCGCTTCTGCCGCCAGCATCGCCGCGTAAAGACCGCGGTTGTACAGCACCGTGCCGATCTGGTCGCCCGCACCGGCGGCTTTGCCTGCATCCACAACATATTTCTGGATGTCGTCAAAGACCGGGAAGTCGCTGCCCACACCGTGGAATGTCAGCGCCTTGTAGCCGTTTGCGGCGTCACCCGCAGGCAGCACGTCGTTTTCCGAACCGGACCACCAGATGCCGATGAAGTTTTCCATCGGGAAGCGGATGTTGGCGGCTTCCTGAATGGCGACCTGGTTCATCACGCCCCAGCCCCACATCAGGACAAAGTCGGGACGCTCGCGACGGATTTGCAGCCACTGCGATTTCTGCTCCTGACCGGGGTGGTCCACAGCCAGCGGCAGCAGTTCAAAGCCGTGCTTCGCGCTCAGCTCTTCCAGGGTGCGGATCGGCTCTTTGCCGTAGGCCGAGTTGTGGTAGACCAGCGCGACTTTCTTGCCGGAAATATCGCCACCGTTGCTTTCCAGCAGGTAGTTGATCGCACCCGACGCCCCATCCCAGTAGTTGGCGGGATAGTTGAAGACGTGGCTGAACACATCGCCGTTCTTGGCCGATGTCCGGCCATAGCCCATCGAGTGGATCGGGATATCATCCGCTGTCGCTTTGGGGATCAGCTGATAGGTGATACCGGTCGACAGCGGCTGATACACCAGCGAGCCTTCGCCCTTGGTCGACTCATAGCATTCCACACCTTTTTCGGTGTTATAGCCGGTCTCGCATTCCAGCACGCGCGCCATGACGCCACCGATGCCGCCGTCACGCTCGTTCAGCAGCGTGAAGTAATCGGCATAGCCATCCGCGAACGGAATACCGCCCGAGGCGTAAGGCCCTGTCCGGTACGACAGCGATGGGAACACAAGGTCCGCCATTGCCGGGCCTGCGGCCATCAGTGCGGCCAATGCCGCTGTGGTCAGTTTCAATTTCATCGGGTCTATCCTCCCTTTGGTTTTATTCCGATGTCTCGTTTTTGCCGTAGGCCGGGCTTAAGCCCGGCATACCGCGGTCATTAATGCGGGAACGGCCAAAGCCGCAGCTTCTCCTTCGCGACGCGCCACAGTTGCGCCAGGCCATGGGGCTCAAGCACCAGGAACAGGATGATCAAGAGGCCCACCACCACAAGGTTGATATGCGCCACGATATCCGTGGGCCAGCCCAGCAGATCCACGCCCAGCAGCTTCAGGAACACGGGCAGCACCACCAGCAGCGCCGCACCGGCGAAAGAGCCAAAGATCGAGCCCAACCCGCCAATGATGATCATGAAGAGCACGATGAAGGATTTCTGGATGCCGTACACCTCACCCACCTCAACAGCGCCAAGGTAGACGGCAAAGAACAGCGCGCCCGAGATGCCCACGAAGAACGAGCTAATGGCAAAAGCCGTCAGTTTCGCCTTGAGCGGGTTCACCCCGATGATCTCGGCGGCGATGTCCATATCCCGGATCGCCATCCAGGACCGGCCCAACGTGCCGCGTGTCAGGTTCCGCGCAATCACCGCGCAGGCGAAGGTAAAGACCAGGCAGATCATATACATCGCCCAGGGCTCAACCTGCGCGCCGGTCACGGGCACACCGAACACGGTGCGTTCCGGCGCGTTGATCTGGCCCGAGGCCGAGTAGTTGTAGAACCAGCTGACCTTGTTGAACATCCACACAAGGAAGAACTGCGCCGCCAGTGTCGCCACCGCCAGGTAAAACCCCTTGATCCGCAAGCTGGGCAGGCCAAACAACGTGCCCACCGCCGCCGTGATGCCGCCTGCCAGGATGATGTGGATGATGATGTTCACATCTGGGAACCCGGTCATCAGCTTGTAACAGGCATAAGCCCCCACAGCCATGAAACCGCCAGTCCCAAGGCTCACCTGTCCGCAATAGCCCGTCAAAATGTTCAGGCCGATCGCCGCGATCGAATAGATCAGGAACGGCACCAGGATGGCGTTGACCCAGTAATCGTTCACGATGAACGGCACGACCAGAAAGGCCACGGCCAGCACGGCATAGTACCGATAGCGGTCGAACTTAATCGGGAAGGTCTGGTTATCCTGCCGATAGGTGGTGCTGAAATCTCCGGCTTCACGATAGAACATCAGGCGTTCCCCCCGTTCAGGTCTGCATCTTCAAAAGTGGGCTTGGCCCGGTTCGCGGGTTTGGCGTATCCGGTCGCCTCGGAATGGCGCACCAGCTGGAAATAGGCCCAGAACCCGATGGCCGCGCCCAGTGCTGCAAGAACCGCCGCGATAACGCCCTGGCTGCCGCTTTCGGTCCCGGCGGTCAGCGCCAGATATCCGAAGGCCCAGAAGCCCGCCCAGGCGATGACATTGAGGATGGCAATCAGCTTCATCATGGTCACACCCTCTCGATGATCTTCTCGCCGAACAGGCCCTGCGGCCGGAAGACAAGGAAGATCAGCGCCAGCACATAGGCAAACCAGTTCTCGGTCGCGCCGCCGATCATCGGGCCGATCGCGAATTCAAACAGCTTCTCGCCCACACCGATGATCAGGCCGCCCACGATGGCCCCGGGGATCGAGGTGAAGCCGCCCAGCATCAGCACCGGCAGCGCCTTCAGCGCAATCAGCGACAGCGAGAACTGCACACCCGATTTCGCGCCCCACATGATACCCGCGACCAGCGCCACGAACCCGGCCACCGACCACACGAGGATCCAGATGTAATTCAGCGAAACCCCCACCGACAAAGCGGCCTGGTGATCGTCGGCCACCGCGCGCATGGCACGGCCCTGCTTGGTGTATTGCGAAAACGCCACAAGGATCGCCACCAGGATGATCGCCACGATGGTCGCGGTGATGTCCAGATTGTCGATGAAGAACCCATAGCCGAACAGATTGAAGGTGGTCTCGTCAATGGCCAGATTGATGCCCTGCGGCAGACAGGTCTGATCGGTCAGGCAGACGTCCAGCTTCTTGATCTCGGCGCCCCACATCAGGTCGGCGATACCCTCCAGCAGATAGGCCAGACCAATGGTCGCCATGAACAGAATGATCGGCTCCTGACCCACCAGATGCCGGAAGATGAACCGCTGCACCGCCCAGGCCATGGCGATCATCACCACCACTGTCAGCAAGATCGCCACCATCGAGTGCAACTCCCACCCGAAATAGTGAATCTTGGTCCCGAAGATCGCGTTGATCAGATGCGAGAACGGCACCTGCCCGTTCTGGATGCCCACAAAGGTCATCGCGGCAAACAGCGCCATGACGCCCTGGGCAAAGTTGAAAATGCCCGAGGCCTTGAAGATCAGAACAAAGCCCAGCGCCACCAGCGCATACATCACCCCGGCCATCAGACCGTTGAGCGTGACTTCCATCGCAAAGAGGAGTTGTTCAGGCATATGCGGCCCCCGTGCAAATGCGGTGCACGTTCTGTGCACAGGCTGTGCACGCGCTGTGCACAACGGATTTCAGGAAAAACTCAGTCATGCGCCACCCCCAGATAGGCGTCGATGACGTCCTGGTTGTTGCGCACCTCATCCGGCGTGCCATCGCCGATTTTCTTGCCGTAATCCATAACCACGACGCGATCCGACAGGTCCATCACAACGCCCATATCATGTTCGATCAGCGCGATCGTGGTGCCGAACTCGTCATTCACATCCAGGATAAAGCGGGACATGTCCTCTTTCTCCTCGACGTTCATGCCGGCCATCGGCTCGTCCAGCAAGAGAAGGCTCGGCTCGCTCACCAGCGCCCGCGCCAGCTCCACGCGTTTTTTCAAACCGTAAGGCAGGCGCGACACCGGCGTCTTCCTGATGTGTTGAATTTCAAGGAAATCAATCACTCGCTCGGCCTTCTCGCGGTTCTCGACCTCTTCCTTTTCGGCCCGGCCCTTCCAGATCGCCTGGCGGAACACATTGGCGTCCATCTTGGTCAGTCGGCCGGTCATCACATTGTCCAGAACCGTCATCCCTTCGAACAGGGCGATGTTCTGGAAAGTCCGCGCAATGCCCTGCTGCGCCACCTGATAAGGCTTCATCGGCGGGCGTTTCGATCCGCGATACCAGACCTCACCCTCCTGCGGGTTATAAAACCCCGAGATCACATTCAGCATCGAGGACTTGCCCGCCCCGTTCGGCCCGATGATCGCCCGGATCTCGCCTTCGCGGATATCAAAGGAGATATCCTTGATCGCCACCACCCCGCCAAAACGCAGCGTGATGTTCTTCATTTCCATCACCACGCCGCCGATCTTGCGGCCATCCGCGGTGGTATAGCCTTCCGTCTGATCCAGCATCAGGTCCAGCCCTTCTTCTCTTTCAAAATACGGAACACAGCGATCCGCGCTTGCATTACGCCCGCAGAATACGCGCCGACGCGGGAGGGCGGGCGGGGCGAACCCGAAGGGGAGCGCCGCACCGTCATTCCGCCGCCATCTTGGCCGGCACCGAGCTGACCGCCGCGTCGCGGATTTCCAGCGTCGCGCTGATATATCCCTTGCGGCCATCCTCATAGGTCACTTCCGTCCGGGTCGAGACCTCTTTGGATCCATCATAAAGCGCTGCGATGATGTCGGCGTATTTCTCTTCGATGATCCGGCGGCGCACCTTGCGGGTGCGGGTCAGTTCCCCGTCATCGGCATCCAGTTCCTTGTGCAGCACGACAAAGCGGTGCACCTGGCAGCCCGACAGCATCTCGTCCTCGGCGACCGACCGGTTCACCTCTTCCACGTGGCTCTGGATCGTGGCCATCACCTGGGGGTGACCGGCCAGTTCCTGATAGGAGGAATAGGCGATGTTGTTCCGCTCGGCCCAGTTGCCCACGGCGGTCAGGTCGATATTGATGAAGGCCACGCATTCGTCGCGGCCATTGCCGAACAGGACCGCTTCCAGAATGTTGGGGAAGAACTTCAGTTTGTTCTCCACGTATTTCGGCGCGAACAGGCTGCCATCGGCCATCTGGCCCACATCCTTGGCGCGGTCGATGATGCGCAGATGCCCGGTGTCGGGCTCGATAAAGCCTGCGTCGCCGGTGGCGACCCAGCCTTCTGGATCCTTCGTGTCGGCGGTGCTTTCTGGGTTCTTGTAATATTCGACGAACACACCCGGAGAGCGATAGAACACCTCGCCATTCTCGGCGATCTTCAGCTCTACATTGGGGCTTGGCACGCCCACGGTGTCGGACCGCACTTCGCCATCGGGCTGAGCGGTGATGAACACGGTGGCTTCGGTCTGGCCGTAAAGCTGCTTCAGGTTGATCCCCAAAGACCGATAGAAATCAAAGATTTCCGGGCCGATCGCCTCACCGGCGGTATAGCCCACGCGCACGCGGGAAAAGCCCAGCGTGTTCTTCAGCGGGCCATAGACAAAGATATTGCCCAGCCAGTATTTGAACCGGTCCATGCCGCTGACAGGTTTGCCGTCCAGAATGCTGGGGCCGACCTTGCGGGCATGGGCCATGAAGGTGTCGAACAGCCATTTCTTGAAGCGGCCCGCATCCTCCATCCGGATCATCACATTGGTCAGCTGGGTTTCGAACACGCGCGGCGGGGCGAAGTAATAGGTCGGCCCGATCTCGCGCAGGTCGGTCATCATCGTGCCTTCGCTTTCAGGGCAGTTCACACAGAAGCCCGTCCAATAGGCCTGCCCGACCGAGAAGATGAAGTCACCCACCCAGGCCATCGGCAGATAGGCCAGAATGTCATCTTCGCGCCGCAGGCGATCGAATTCAGACGAGGATTTGGCCGTTTCGATCACGTTGCGGTTCGACAGCACGACGCCTTTGGGTTTGCCCGTGGTGCCCGAGGTGTAGAGCATGACGCATTGGTCGTCATAACCCAGCTTTTCGCGCCGTTTCTTCAGCTCGGGCAGGAATTCGTCGCGCGCGGCGCGGCCCTGATCCTGAACATGGGAGAACTGGTGCAGATGCGAATGGTCGTATTTCCGCAGGCCGCGCGGGTCGAGATAGATCATATGCTCGAACTGGTGCAGCTGGTCCTGGATCTCGATCACCTTGTCGACCTGCTCCTGATCGCCCACG
Organism: Aestuariivita boseongensis; assembly: GCF_001262635.1. Taxonomy (GTDB): domain Bacteria; phylum Pseudomonadota; class Alphaproteobacteria; order Rhodobacterales; family Rhodobacteraceae; genus Aestuariivita; species Aestuariivita boseongensis. The sequence continues at coordinate 4,152 of NZ_JXYH01000036.1, read as the reverse complement.
ATCACGAAGCGTGCACCGCAATGGCCCAGCACATAGGCCATCTCTTCGGCCACGGCGTCCTGGTACAGCGGAACAGGCACCGCACCGACAGACTGCGCGGCGACCATCGACCAATACAGATAAGGACGGTTGCGCCCGATGATGGCGACGAAATCGCCCTCTTTCACACCCAGATTGATCAGGCCAAGCGCCAGCGCCTCGATCTCTTTTTCGGCCTCTGCCCAGGTCCAGGTCTGCCAGATCCCGAACTCTTTCTCACGATATGCGGGTGCGTCGCCGAACTGCTTAGCATTGCGCTCAAGAAGCGCCGGAATGGACACAAGTCCTCCGACGCCGGAATGCGTAGTCGCCAAAATCTTCCTCCTCCCACACCGGTGCGTTCGGGCACCGGGTCTGATCGCTTGATGCGATTCTGCCCCCTAAGGAACTGTGTCTGACCCTTGGCGTCAACTTTTTCGTGATGTTTTCCCAATCCTTACGAATTGTTACAGGGTTGGCTCCGCCTCCAGCAGATCGCCCGGCTGACACTGCAACACCTCGCAAATGCGCGCCAAGGTTTCAAAGCGAATGCCTTTGACCTTCCCGGATTTCAGCAGGCTGACGTTTTGTTCTGAAATGCCGATGCGTTCCGCCAATTCGCGGGATTTCATCTTGCGACGCGCCAGCATGACATCCAGACGCACGACGATCTGCATCAGACAAAACTCCGGTTTTCTTCCGCGATAGCGGTGGCGTGGCGAATGGTTGTGCCGATCAAAAGCAACAGCGCGCCACCGATGGCAAATCCCAAGCCCTGAACATTGATCGCCAGGACCAGTTCCCGCTCGCCCGGAGGATTGTGCCAGCTAAGCAGAACGGATGACAGCGCGCCATAGGCTGTGGTCACCACTGGAAACAGGATCAGCCCAAGGCCGATCCTGCGCACGTGATGGCCGCAACGATCACTAAGCGTTTCGCGCATCGCATAGAGGCTGGACAGGCAATAGATGTGCCACAGGACAAAGAGGTTCACGCCCAGCACCACCCAAGCCGCCGCCTGAACCCCATAGAGGATCGGGCCAGTTACGGCCGTTTCGGGTGCACCTGCAGGAAGCGATCCCAATAGAAAGCTGCGCGCCAGATCCGGCATGATCAAGAAGACTAACGCGCTGATGACAAGGATGCTAATCAACAAGAGCGTGGCGTAGGAGAGAACTCCGGCAATGCGGGGAAGATTTGACATGGGGATCACCTGACCGATTTACACGACTATTTTTTAATGTTTAACAATAAAATTTCAAAACAAAAGGTGATTCTTATGAAACTCGAAATTCTATCCGGTCTTTGCCTATGTCTGATCGGTTGCGGCAGCGTTGTACCCTCGACGCTGATGGCGATGCGGGGATTGTCTCCGCTGGAGGCAGATCCGGCAGGGTTTGTCACCCGCGTTACTGTTCCAGATCAGGTGCGCATTGTTCCGGGATCGGCCCGGCTGATCCTGCAGGCAGAGCGTGCCGATACCAAGGCACGTCGTGAAGGAACGTTCGTGCTGGATGAAACGCTGGCCGATGGTGCAACGCTTTATCGGGTCGCGCCGCGCGATCTGGCCCGACTGCGTGCTTTGCAGTCTGAGATCAACGCGTGGGAAACTCTGGACCCGGAGGCGACGACCGGCAGTCTGAGCGTGTCAGTCACGGCCTGCCGCCTGGTCGAAATTGTGCCGCGGGATGCGACAGTCTCGGTCGATTTACAACTGACGGAGGCTGAACCGTTTCTGCCTCTTCTAAGCAATGCACCGCTGGCATCAATTCTGACAGACAGCGAACTGACAGCGTTGGTGCCCTGCACCTGAAGGCCGGCAGATGGTTGCACTGACCAACCCCCTTTGCGAGATGTCGTCCCGATGCTAGCCATAGCATCGGGAGGTGTGCATGGTTCGGTCCGGCCGCGATACATTTGATTACACCACTGCGGGTCTGAACCTGATCGCCCAGGCGCTGTCGATCTATGACCGCGATCTCCGGCTTGTGGTGTGCAACAGTCGCTTTCCGGACATGTTCAACCTGCCTGCTGAACTGGCCCAGCCCGGCGCGCGCTTTGACGAAACGATCCGGTATCTGGCCAATTCCGGAGAATACGGTGAGGTGGCGGATGTCGATAAGTTCGTCGCCGCCCGTGTTGAACAAGCCCGCGCGTTCGAGGCCCATTACATGGAGCGCACCCGCGCCAATGGCCGGACAATCAGTGTGGAAGGATCGCCCCTGCCGCAGGGCGGGTGGGTCACGGTTTACACCGATATCACCCGCACGAAACGATCAGAGCAATTGCTGCGCGCGCGCTCCGCGGAACTGAGCGACCAGCTTCTGGCCCATGCCGAGGAGCTGTCGGCCACCAACCGCGAGCTGGCCGCAACCATCACCGCATTGGAAGAGACCAAGCGCCAGTTGACCGAGGTCGAGGCCCGCACCCGCCTGACCACCGAAATGATGCCCGCCCATATCGCGCATGTGGATCAGGACGGGCTTTATACGTTTTCGAACCGCAGGCTCAGCACGGTGATCCCCGGCAGGCCGTCGGACATTCTGGGGCAGCATATCTCGGACGTTTTGGGGCCCTCGGCCTATGGTCGGATCGCTCCGCATCTGGCGCGCGCCTACGAAGGCGAGGCGTCGGTGTTCGAATTCACCGACACGGCCAGTTCCCGTCGGATCCGGGTGGCCTTTACGCCTGAAGCCTCGGGTGGGGTCTATATCCTGTCGATGGATATCACGCAGGAGACCCAGGCCCGCGTGGCGCTGCAACAGACGCGGCGGCGCGCTTTGGCCGCGCAAATGGTCAATGGTGTGGCGCATGACTTTTCGAACCTGCTGACGATTATTCTGGGCATGCAAAGCAAGCTGGGTCGCATGGACCTGCCCGATGACGCAAAAGCCCTTGTTGCCGCCACAACCGCTGCCGCCCGGCGCGGCGGCGATCTTCTGAACCGGATTGGCGATATGACCGGGCACCGCACCTATCGGCCGCGCGCTACCGATCTGCACGGACTGCTGGCCGATCTGAAAACGCTGGCAACCCCGACCTTGCCACAGGCGATGGGGTTGAGCGTTCTGGATCACACCCCTGATCACGCGCTGATGCTGGATGCCGGGATGCTGCAGGATGCGCTCTTGAACCTGATCCTGAACGCGCGCGATGCCTGCGGAACCTCGGGCCAGATCACGGTGAGCGCCCACGCGATCGAAGACATCTGGATCGAGATTTCGGTCAGCGACACGGGCCCCGGATTTTCCGACGAGGCGATGGCTCAGGCCGTCGACCCGTTCTTTACCACCAAAGGCGGCGAAGGGTCCGGGCTGGGCCTGCCGATGGTCTATGACATGGTCAAACTTGCCGGCGGTGACCTGCGCCTGGCCAACACGCCCACAGGTGCCTCCGTGGCGCTGCGCCTGCCCTATCGCCCTGCCCCCGCGATGACCGGCGGTCTGGCTTTGCTGGTGGAGGATAACGATACATTGCGCACGCAGGTGCGCGAAATGCTGGTCGCCCTGGATCATTCGGTGATCGAGGCGACATCGGTCGACGAGGCCGTCGCCCTGGCGGCCGATCTGCCCGACATCGTGCTGGTTCTGTCGGATATCCGGCTGGAAGGCCCGGCGACCGGTCTGGATCTGGTGGACCGGATGCGCGGCAGCCAAATCCCGATCATTCTGATGACCTCACTTCCGCCACAGGATCCATTGCATCAGGCGGCATTTAAACTGGTGCCGGTCTTGCGCAAGCCATTCAACCTTGGCGATCTGTCGGCCCTGCTGCGACCGGAGGCTGCGCAATGAGTTCCCCCCTCGTCTGGATCCTGGATGACGAACCCGAAATCCGCCACATGCTGACCGATGCGTTGGAAGAAGCGGAATTTCGCACCCAAAGCTTTGGCCGTGCGCGGGAATTCGAGGCCGCGTTGAAGCGGATGACCCCGGATGTGTGTCTGGTGGACCTGTCCCTGCCCGACACGGATGGTCTGGCTTTGGTGCACAGGCTTGCGCTGGAACGCGGGGCGGCTGTCATCATCATTTCAGGCCGGGCGCAGGTGCAGGATCGCGTCACCGGGCTGGAATTGGGGGCCGATGATTACATCACCAAACCCTTCGATCCGGCCGAAGTCGTGGCCCGCATCCG
>NZ_JXYH01000035.1 GCF_001262635.1 Aestuariivita boseongensis | reverse complement strand
GGGCGGGCTTCAGCCCGCCACCACCTTAGGTCTTATTGAGCCAGCCAGGCTTGGAATTTCGCGTCGATGTCGTCGCGATAATCCGCCCAGAACTCATAGTTATAAAGCAGCGTGTTGGCCGCGTTGTTGGGATCGGTCGGCATGTGTTGTGCCATTTCGATGCCCAGATCGGCGTGCTGGCCAACCAGCGGTGCCGAAGATGCGCGAGCCGGGCCGTACGAGATGTACTTGGCCTGATCTGCCAGACGCTGGGTGTCGGTCGCAAACTTGACGAAGTCCATCACGCGGGCCAGGCGATCATCGCTCAGGCCGGTGGGGATGATCCAACCGTCAAGGTCGAATACCTGCATGTCCCAGAGCATGCCAACGGGCTGCTTCTGCTCTTCGATGACCGAGAACAGACGACCGTTATAGGTCGAACCCATCACGATTTCGCCGTCAGCCAGCAGCTGGGGCGTGTCGGCACCGGCGGACCACCAGATCACGTCATCCTTGATGGTGTCGAGCTTGGCCAGAGCGCGCTCCTGACCTTCTTCGGTCTCAAGCACGTCATAGATGTCTGCCTTGGCCACGCCGTCGCAGTAAAGCGCCCACTCCATGTTGTTGATGGGGCGTTTTTCCAGCGCACGCTTGCCAGGATAGGTTTCGGTGTCGAACACGGCACAGACAGTTGTCGGCGGGGTGTCACCAACCAGGTCGGTGCGATAGCCGAACGTGGTCGAGTACACGATCTGCGGAATGAAGCAGTCGCTGACCAGCAGGTCGCCGAAATCGTCCGAGGCCGATGTGCCATCCGGTGCGGCGGCCAGCATTTCGTCCGCGTCGATTTCCATGGCCAGACCTTCGTCGCACAGACGAATCGCGTCAGCAGCCACAACATCGACCAGATCCCAGGTCACGTTGCCGGCTTCGTTCATGGCGCGCAGCTTCGCAACTGCCTCGGCCGAGCTTTCGTCCCAGGTTGCGGACACGCCGTCGTTCATTTCAAGATAGGGCTGCACATAGGCACGGTCCTGGCTTTCCTGATAGGCGCCGCCCCAGCTGACCAGCACCATTTCGTTGGCCATATGGCCACCGGCAAGTGCAACGCCAGCCGCAACCGTCAGGGCCGAAGTGGCCATAAGGGTCTTGGTGAGTTTCATTAAACATCTCCCGTTTGCCCGGTCTTGGGGTCATGGGGAACGGCCAACCGGGCTTTGGCACGGCCCCTTTCATTCATCGCACCAGTCTTTGGTACGACGGATCACTACCGTTACGCGTCAAGCGCGCGGCAATCTTGGGGAAGCCAGCCGATTTCGATTTGCTCGCCCGGCTTCAGGCGTGTCTGGTCGGGCGCATTCCGTGTTTTGATCACGAACTCATCATTGCCCGCAACGCGCAGGCGCGTGCGGAAGATGTCGCCCATATAGATGAATTCCAGCACTTCAGCCTTCAGCGTGTGCGCATCAGGGCTGAGGCGGTCCTTGTTGTATTCAACACGTTCGGGCCGGATTGACACGCGGGTGCGTTCGCCAGCGGCCGAGACATTGACGGGCTTGCAATCAATCAGCTCGCCATCGTCCAGTTGGACCACGGCATGGTCGCCTTTGATTTCCTTGACCACACCTTCCAACGTATTGTTTTCGCCGATGAATTGGGCCACGAAACTATTTTCCGGCTCCTCATAGAGCTTATCCGGCGGGGCCAGTTGCTGAATGCGGCCATCGTCGAAAACGGCGACGCGGTCCGACATGGTCAGCGCTTCGGTCTGGTCGTGGGTCACATAGACCACGGTGATACCCAGGTTATGTGCCAGATCCGTGATCTCGAACTGCATCTTCTCGCGCAGCTGCTTGTCGAGCGCGCCCAGCGGTTCGTCCATCAGAACCAGCTCGGGCTCGAACACAAGCGCGCGGGCCAGCGCGATCCGCTGCTGCTGACCACCCGACAATTGCGCGGGGCGACGGCCACCAAAGGCGCCCATTTCTACCATCTCAAGAGCGCGCTTTACCTTGGCTTCGCGATCGGACTTGCCGATCTTGCGCACTTCCAGCGGGAAGGACAAGTTTTCGGCCACCGTCATATGCGGAAACAGCGCATAGTTCTGAAACACCATGCCGATGCCGCGCTTGTGCGGCGGGATGTTGTTGATCGACACACCATCCAGACGGATATCGCCATGGGTGGCGGTCTCGAACCCCGCGAGCATCATCAGGCAGGTTGTCTTGCCCGAACCCGAGGGCCCGAGCATCGTCAGAAACTCGCCCTTCGGCATGGTCAGGTTGAGATCTTTGACGACGAGAGTCTCGCCATCATAACTTTTCTGTACGCGCTCGAATTCTACGAACGCATCAGACGAATTGTTATCGGCCAAAACTGGCTCCCCTTGGACTTCGGCAGATTTTTCTGCGCTTTGGCAAATGTAATCACAAACCGGTACCGGCTTGCAACCAAGTCGCTTGCACAGAGACAGTGCGCCTGAAATCTGCTTAGGATTTACACAAAACCGAACAGTTTTCTTGCATTTGCGGTGGTGACTGGCCGAACCTACTCCAAAACAAGGGGAGTTCGGAACAATGCCTCCGATTGATCTGCCGTTCGCGCAGGCGGAATATGACCGCCGGATTTCCAACACGCGGGCCGAGATGGCGCGGCGGGGGCTGGACGTTTTGTTCGTCACGGACCCTTCCAACCAGGCCTGGCTGACGGGGTATGATGGCTGGTCCTTTTATGTGCACCAGGGGGTGATTCTGGGGCTTGAGGGCGATCCGGTCTGGTGGGGACGTAATCAGGACACCAACGGCGCGCTGCGCACAGTCTGGATGGGGGCGGACCATGTGCGCGGATATGCGGACCACTTCGTGCAATCGACCGAACGGCATCCGATGAAGGATCTGGCGCGGGTACTGGGTGAGCTGGGTCTGGATCGGGGCCGTATCGGCGTTGAGATGGACAACTATTATTATTCCGCCAAGGCACATGCGGAGCTGGCCGGGGCGCTGCCTGATGCCCGGTTGATCGACGCGACTGCGCTGGTCAACTGGCAACGCGCGGTCAAGTCGGAGGCCGAGATCGCGTTCATGCGCAAAGCGGCCGCCATCTCGGAAAAGATCGTGGATGGTTTGATGGACCGCGTCGAACCCGGCATCGCCAAGAACGAGGTCGTGGCCGAAATCTACCGCGATGCGATCACCGGCATTGACGGGGCCTGGGGCGATTATCCCGCCATCGTACCGCTTCTGCCGTCGGGCAGCGATGCAGCGGCACCGCACCTCACATGGGACGGGCGCAGTTTTGCGTCGGGCGAAGCGACCTTCTTTGAAATCTCGGGCTGCTATCGCCGCTATCACGCGCCGTTTTGCCGAACGATCTTCCTCGGCACTCCTCCCGACTTCCTGCGCAAGGCCGAGGCAGCGCTGGTCGAGGGGTTGGAAGCCGGGCTGGACGCCGCGCGCGCCGGAAACAGGGCCTGCGATATCGCCAATGCGCTGGCCGCCCCGTTGGAGCGCGCGGGCATCGAACGCGGCGCGCGCTGCGGCTATCCCATTGGCCTCAGCTATCCGCCCGATTGGGGGGAAAGGACGATCTCGCTCAGGGCCGAGGATCAGACCGTTCTGGAACCCGGTATGACCTTCCACTTCATGCCCGGAATCTGGATGCAGGATTGGGGACTTGAGATCACCGAAAGCATCCTGATCCGCGACGATGGCCCGGCGGAACCCTTCTGCAATCGTCCGCGCGAGATCATGGTCAAAACATGAGCCTGCTGGAAGACACGGTCGACACGCTGGGCCGGCTGATCGCATATCCCACAGTGTCGTCCGACAGCAATCTTGAGATGATCGCCGATCTGGCGCTGGTGCTTGAGGGTCATGGTGCGCATGTGGAGGTATTTCGAGACCCAAGCGGGTCGAAGGCCAATCTGTTCGCGACACTGGGGCCGGATGTGCCGGGCGGGCTGGTGTTGTCCGGGCATACGGATGTTGTGCCGGTCACTGATCAGGACTGGTCCTCTGACCCGTTCGCGCTGCGTGACGAGGGCGAGCGTCTATACGGGCGCGGCACTTGCGACATGAAGGGGTTCATCGCGGCGACGCTTGTGATGGCCGAACGGTTTGCCGGGATGGACCTGAAGCGCCCGATCCATTTCGCCTTTACTCATGACGAAGAGGTCGGATGCATCGGTGCACGCGCTTTGGTGCCGGAACTCAAGTCGCGCGGCATTGCCCCTGCCATGGCACTGATCGGCGAACCGACCCTGATGCGCGTGATCGAGGGGCATAAAGGTTGTTGCGAATACACCGTCCGGTTCGAGGGGCTTGAGGGCCATGGCTCGAACCCCGATGTGGGGGTGAGCGCGGTGGAGTATGCGGCGCGCTATGCCGCAAGGCTTTTGGCGCTGCGCGAAGATCTGATCGCGCGCACGCCTGAAAGCAGCACGTTTCAGCCGCCCTGGACCACGCTGAATGTCGGGCGCATCGCCGGCGGGTCGGCGCATAATGTCATCGCCGGAAAGGCCGAGATTGATTGGGAAATGCGCCCCGTTCAGCAGGCGGATGCGCTGTTCGTCAAACAGATCATGGCAGAGTATGTCGACGAGGCGTTGTTGCCCGCCATGCGTGCGGTAAGTCCTGACGCAGATATTTCAACGGAAATCATCGGCGAAGTGGCCGGGCTGGAGCCTGCAACGACCAACCAGACCCGCGATATCGTCATGGCGCTGACCGGGGCGAATGGCGCTGACCTGGTGCCTTTCGGCACCGAAGCAGGATTGTTTCAGGAGATAGGGATGGATGTCATCGTCTGCGGCCCCGGATCGATCGATCAGGCGCACAAGCCGGATGAATTCATTACACGCAGCGAATTGCAGTCCTGCCTGAAGCTGCTGGAGCAACTGGGGCAGCACATGACACGCCCGACGGCCTGAACGAAAAAGACCGCAGGGATTATCCTGCGGTCCTTTCTGTCAGATATCAGTGGGCAATCAGTTGGTCGCTTCACCTTCGGGTGCCGGCGACAGAGAGACGAGATAAGCGTAGATATTCGCCACTTCATCATCCTTCAGACGCACCTTGTTCATACCGCTGCGGCCGCTTTCGCCGGTGGCCTCTTTCAGCCAGGCAGTCGGGTCAGCGGTATAGGGGCCGAAAGATTCCTCATCCAGAACGATTTCCTGCTCATGCGCGGCTTCGATCAGACCGGAATAGCGGAATCCTTCAACCGACCCCAATGGGCGGTTGAACACATTATAAAGGTTCGGGCCGGTTTTGGCTTTCTTGCCTGCCAGCTGTTCGCCTTCATCATTGATGACCTGGTGGCACAGGGCACATTTGCGATCGAACGACTTGGCGCCGGCCTCGAGATCGGCGTCGGCAAAGGCGGGTGCTGCCAGCAGACCCGCGATGACGGTTGCAACCAGACGATTCATGGTAGTCCTCCATTAATTCTTTGAGCCAATACGTAATGCATCCGCCAGAGAGTCAACAGTCACATCGCTGCGATGTCAGGCAACTGCGTGCGAAATCGCGCATTGCTTCCAAAGGGTTTTCAGCGCCAGAACCAGATGTTCGATGTCATCGGTGCTGTGAAGCGGTGACGGGGTAAACCGCAACCGCTCTGTGCCCTTGGGGACAGTGGGATAGTTGATGGGTTGGACGTAAATCCCCCATTCCTGCATGAGGTAGTCCGACAGCATCCGGCACTTGACCGGATCCTTGATCATCACAGGAATGATGTGGCTGTCATTATCCATATGCGGGATGCCTTCCTGATCCAGGCGGGCACGCAGATAGGCCACGCGCTTGCGCTGCTCCATGCGTTCTTCGTTGCTTTCCTTCAGATGCTGGATCGACGTCCGGGCCGCGGCCGCGACCGCCGGCGGCAAAGCCGTGGTGAAGATAAAGCCTGACGCGAAGGACCGGATGAAATCGCAGAGCGCCTCCGATCCGGTGATATAGCCTCCGACAACGCCATAGGCTTTGCCCAGCGTGCCTTCGATCAGCGTGATGCGGTCGGCCAGACCTTCCTGTTCGGAAATGCCGCCGCCGTGGTCCCCGTAAAGGCCCACCGCGTGCACCTCGTCCAGATAGGTCATCGCGCCGTGCTTTTCGGCCACTTCGACGATTTCCTTGATGGGCGCGATGTCGCCATCCATTGAATACACGGATTCAAACGCCACGATCTTCGGCGCGTTTGCTGGCAGGGCCGCCAGTTTGCGATCCAGATCTTCGGGATCGTTGTGCTTCCAGATGACCTTCTTGCAGCGTGCGTGCCGCATGCCTTCGATCATGGAGGCGTGGTTCAACTCGTCCGAAAGAATAACGGCATCCGGCAGACGCGAGCCCAGCGTGGAAAGCGCCGCCCAGTTCGACACATATCCGCTGGTGAAAAGAAGCGCGCTTTCCTTGCCGTGCAGGTCTGCCAGTTCGGCTTCAAGCAGTTTATGCGCGTGATTGGTGCCCGAGATGTTGCGCGTCCCGCCCGCACCGGCGCCGCAACTGTCGATGGCGTCTTTCATGGCCTGCGTCACCTTGGGGTGCTGGCCCATGCCCAGATAGTCGTTCGAGCACCAGACGGTCACTTCGTCTGGGGCTTCACCGTCATGGCACTTTGCGCGTGGGAATTGGCCGGATTTCCGTTCGAGTTCGGCAAAAATGCGGTAGTTGCCTTCCTCTTTCAGAGTGTCCAGCTGCGATTGGAACAGAGCATCAAAGTCCATGGGCGTCCTCGTGTCTTCTGGGTAGCTTTTGTTGTATTTTGGGCGCTGAGCGATCTTGCGGCAGCATCCAGCGCCAGAGCCGTTCATCCGGCAGCGGCAGAACCATCAGCCAATGCTCCAGCAGGGCCAGGGCGGTGATGGCGGTGAGAAGGGAAAAGCCGATGGCTTCCCCGGTCGTGGTTGCCGCGTGCAGGCGTTCGAGCCAGCAGGCGACGGCGAAAGTCAGGGCACTGACTGAAATGGGAAAGACCCAGTTCAGCCGCGCGATGCGGAAATGGCTGGGCAGGTGCATCAGCGCGGTGGGCAGGAATTCGGTGTTGATCTTGGGCACGCCGAAATAAAGGTTCAGCTTGGCCGAAACCCGCGCGAAATAGAGGATGATGAAGGTCCACATTCCAAAGGTGTTGGCCGCGCCCCACCCGTCGACTAGGATAATGATCAGCGCACCGACCAGCAGAATTTCATGGAAGGCCACCGTGCCCCAGGCGCGCAGGAAGCGCTCCCATTCAGGGACGTTCGGCGGGCACGGCTTCTGGATCGGGCCAGAGATGACGCCGGTCAGGAATGCCAGTTCGATCCAGCCCCAGATGCCAAGAGCCGAGAGAAAGGCGATATAGGCGCCACTGGCAGACGTGTCGGTCAGGGACACTTCATATCCCCAGATACCCAGGAGCATCATCGGCAACCCGCCGAGCGTCGCAAACTGGCGTGCGCGCGGTCCGGACCGATCGGCATATTTCACAACCATCAGGATCGCGCCGGTGGCGAACCACCAGACGAAAAGCGCGATCAAGGTTGCGATCCAGGGGGTCATGGGACATAGCCTCCTGCGCCCCGGACTTGATCCGGGGCCTCGTGATCAGCCGGGAGGTCCCGGATCAAGTCCGGGGCGCGGCGGTTGTTATGCCAAACGGCCAGGATCAATAGACTGGCTCCAGGCGCGTGTTTACCGGCACCTCGTTCTTCTTCGACGGAATGAAGAACAGGTTGGCGAAACACTTGGCCGCCCGCAGCTGGGCGCCCAGCTTACGAAGCGGTTGCTTCTTCTCCACCGCCTCGGCCAGATCCACATTGGCTTTCTGCAGCGCTTCCAGCGTCGGCTGCCAGCGCGGGTGGTCGATATCCAGCGTCAGCGGAAAGATCTGCTTGGACAGCTCGGATGTCTTGGTGAAGACCTCATGCGCGTACCAATCCGGGTCCACGCCAAGTGCGGCGTGGAAGGCAGGCCGCTGGTGATCGCGCACATACATCGTGGCGTAGACCGCGGTGAGGAAAAACTTGATCCACAGCTTGTTGGTGAAGCTTTGGGTCAGCTTCGGGTCAGTCTTCATCAGAAGGGCAAAGGCTTCGCCATGGCTGAACTCGTCATTGCACCACTCGCGGAACCATTTGAAGATCGGGTGGAACCGGTGTTCGGGATGCGCTTCCAGATGGCGGAAGATCGTGATGTACCGGGCATAGCCGATCTTTTCCGACAGGTAGGTGGCGTAGTAGATGAACTTGGGCCGGAAATAGGTGTATTTCTTCTTCTGCGTCAGGAAACCCAGGTTAACCCGCAGCCCCGCCTCGCGCAGCGCGTCATTGATGAACCCGGCATGCCGCGCTTCGTCCCGCGCCATCAGCTGGAACAGCTGCGTAATGTCCTTGTTGTTCCCGCGCCGTTTCATTTCCTTGTAAAGGACGCAGCCCGAAAACTCGGCGGTGCAGCTCGAGATCAGGAAGTCGATGAATTCTTTTTTCAGCTCGGGGTCCATCCCCTCCCAATCGACGTGGTCCCAGTCTTCGTTCTTCTTGAAGTGGCCGCGGTTCGGGTCCGCCTCCATCTGGGCGATGAGCTTGTCCCAATCCTCGCGCACGCCGCTGACGTCGATGGCGTCCAGCTCATCGAAATCGGTGGTGTAAAAACGCGGGGTCAGCAGCGTGTTGGCCATGGCCGTTTCGGTGGCCATCTCGTCATTGTACTGACGGTCCTGCGCCTCGGCGATGGCCAGGCCCTCCTCCACTGTCGTCGCGTCGGCGGTGTGTTTCAAAGGCGCGTTCATAGCGTCACCTCCTCAGAGAATGAGAATTCACACAGTTCCATGAATTCGAAATCGCCCGTCATCCGGGTCCAGAGCTGTTCCAGCTTGGAGGCGCGGTAGATCACCGCCTCGCGCTCTTCCCGGACAATCTCGCCATAAGGCGCCATCACTTCGGGACCTGTCACGATCACCTCATCACCGGGATAGACGACCGCGCCATCCAGGAATTTCACATGCGCGTGCAAGCTGTCGAAGCAGTGGCTGATCTCGACCTCGCAGGGGTGTCTTTCGACTTTTTTGGTTAACAGTCCCATAGGTGGCTTCCTTTCTGGGGTTATTGGGGATCCAGCAGCCTGGCAAAGCTGCGGAAGTTGGTGGCGCCAAAGCCCATGAGCTCGGCGCTCCATCCGGTGGAGGGGTCGGTGATCGACAGACGATTGCCTGCGCGCAGTTGCAAAAGCACCGGACCTTCCAGCGGAACACCGGATTTGTTGCGTTCGCGGTCGATCACGCGCTGCACACCGGCAATGAAACCGCCCTGTTCGCCCGGCAGGTCGGCCAGGACCGATCCGTTGGCGTCCAGAACGCGGGCCGCGCCGGAAGTGTCACCCGACAGGAAAATCGCACGCTCCGCGATGATAGGAGCATCTGTTGGCGTGGCTTCCAGGGGTCTGCCGGTGATGCGCGCGGCAGAGACAAGAACAAGGCAGACAAGAACCAGCGCGAACATGGCGCGGACCATGAACCTGGGGACCAGTTCGTCTTCCTTGTGGCGCAGGCGGGGGGTGTGGGATGTATCGCTCATCTTGATCACTCCGCCGCGACGGCCGGATCGGCCGGTCCGGGCGCGGCTATGCGCACGATCCGGGGTTGCGTGACCCGCGCCCGTGCCGCATCGGCGATCAGGCCAGCGACCTTTTCGGCATCGGGAATACAGCGCAGTGCCGGCTGGGACGGATTGATGTGCCAGGGACGCACATGTGGCCAGCACAGAAGATAGCTGAGCCGCGTGTCGCCCATCGTCTCGAACGCGATGGTGCCGGTGCCTTTCCGGCGCAGATCAAGCATCGCATTGGCCACCTGCGGATAGGGCAGGTTCAGCGTCATTGTCAGCGCCGCACCGATGCGCATGGCCACCCGGCGGTTGGTGACGGTGTAAAGCGCACAGCGCGCCTGCACATATCCGACGATGCACAAAAGCGCCGTCACGATGGCCCCCAGTATGATGAAGGGCACCGTGGCGCCGATCGCCTGGCCCAAAGGCATCTGATCCACAACCGAGATGAAGCGCCACAGCGCAAGCACGACGAAATAACCGATCACCCATGGAAGGCTCAGCGCTTCCCATGTCAGCTGCCACCAATCGGGGCGGCCCTGCCAGAGAATCTCTTCCCCTTCGGGCGGACGCTCGGGGAGCCCCTCAACAGGCTCGATTTCGAAATCATCATGGGACATGGCGAGTGTCCTCCGGTTGTTTTGGTTCAGGGGTGCCACGCCGGGATGCGCCCCGGCGCGGCAGGGTCACATCAGATCTGCGGTTCCTGACGAGCGGGGTCGGCATAAAGATGCCCGCCGCCGTAGTAAGCGCTGATCTTTTCTTCCTCGAGCTTGGTCACCTGCGCCGGTGCCGCATGCATGGGTACGGTTGCGAAATGCTTGGCGTAGATCGAGTTAACCTTGACCTTGCCGCCCCAGATCCGCGCCATGGTCAGCGGGACCAGGCGTTTGCCTTCGCCCCATTTGCCATCCAGCGTGTATTCCAGATACCGCACCATCTGTTCCGGCTCGTCGATCCACATATCGGTGACTTCACCCACGACGACACCGTCGCCCGAGACAACCGGCATTCCGCGCGGGTCGCTGCCTGCGGCCACTGCAAAGCTTTCATTGGCCGACATCGGGATGATCTTGGGATGGCCGTGGCCGTCCAGTTCAGGTTCATCCCGGCGCGCAGCCCAGGAGGCCGGGCCGACACCATCCAGCATCGGATCGCCCGTGGGCTCCAGCGGATAACCGTTTGCCGCGTTGGTCTTGCGGATCGCCAGATCGGCGCGTTCCGGCGGCTGCTGGCTTGGCACGGTGTATTCGCCGCGTCCGTTGGGCAGTTTGAAGGTCTTGTCCTCAGGCAGAGGGAACAGGCCGGGGTTCGAGGATTTGTTGCCCTCGTCGTCCTCCAGCGGATAGCCCTCGCGCATGTTTTCGCGCTGGATGTAGAACAGCAGCAGCGCGAAGAAGGCGTAAAAGAGCCACAAGGTAGATGCGGCGAGATCGAAGCCTCCGAAGAATGGTTCAGTCATGGTGTGTCCCTCCTATGCGGACAAGTTTTCAGGTCGGAAAATCGGCCAGGCCCAGTCTGGTCGTTTCCGCTGATTTGGGTTGAATGGGGCCCGAGGTGCGGACCAGCGGGCCCAGCACGACAAGCGTGGCGAAGAGAAGTCCGATTTCGAGGTGATAGACGAAGGAATACCCGGTGGTGGCCGTTGCCAGCCCTTCGCCCAAAGCCCCTGTCATGGCGATGGAGCCGATCCAGTCGCGCAGCGTGCCGCCCAAGGCGATGGCGATGCCCGCCGCCGTGGCCTGTGCCGCGCCCCAGGCGCCCAGCGCCAGACCGCGCCCGGCGTTGCCCTTGGCCGGCATGGTCATTGCCGCCATCAGGGTCGACACCGCGAAAAGCCCACCGCCAAAGCCGATCA
This sequence comes from Aestuariivita boseongensis, assembly GCF_001262635.1. GTDB lineage: Bacteria > Pseudomonadota > Alphaproteobacteria > Rhodobacterales > Rhodobacteraceae > Aestuariivita > Aestuariivita boseongensis. Next base: position 27,399 of record NZ_JXYH01000035.1, on the reverse strand, counting down.
ATCCAGCGCCGGTAAAGAACAGCACCGCGGAATTGAGCGGGGCGGCAAAGATCACGATGGAAAAGGCCCAGATGCCCGCCAGCGCGCCCATACCCGCCAGCCTATAGGCGTTCGATCCCCGGTTCAGCCGCTGGCCCGCCCAGGCAAAGCCCAAGAGCGCGCCCGCCGCCCACATGGCAGTCAGCAAGGTCGTGCTCGAGACCGACAGACCCAGGATTTCGCCGCCATAGGGTTCCAGCAGAACGTCCTGCATGTTGAACGCCATGGTGCCCACGAACACGCAGGCCAGCAGCCGGCCAGCCCGACCGCCCGAGATGAAATCGGTCCAGGCATCGCGGAACAGCGGCCGGGGCTCTTCCCGCTCGGCCTTGGTCATGGGGCGGACCTTTTCCTGTTTCCACAAGGCCATCAGGTTCAGCGCCACACCCACAACGGCGGCGCCCTGCACCACGCGGATCAGCAGAAGGTCGGTATAGTTCGACAGAAGCGTGCCGATGATTATGGCGGAAATACCCATGCCCAGCAGGAACATCACATAAAGCAACGCCACGACGCGGGGTCGCGTTTCGTCAGATGCGCGATCCGCCGCCAGCGCCAGCCCTGCGGTCTGGGTCATGTGCATCCCCAGACCAGTCATCAGGAAGGCAAGACCCGCCAAAAGCTCTCCGGCGAAGGGGATTTCGTGCACCACATCGCCGCCCAGAACCAGCAACGCGAAGGGCATGATCGCCAGGCCGCCGAATTGCCAAAGCGACCCGAACCAGATGTAGGGGACGCGCTTCCATCCGATGGAAGACTTGTGCGTATCGCTGCGGAACCCCAGAAGGGCGCGGAAGGGCGCGATCAGCACCGGCAACGCGATCATCACGGCGACAATCATGGCCGGGACGGAAAGCTCGACGATCATCACCCGGTTCAGCGTGCCCAACAGCATGACCGACGCCATTCCCACCGACACCTGGAACAGCGAAAGCCGCAGCAGCTGGCCCATGGGCAGGCCCTCGCTGGCCGCATCCGCGAAGGGCAGCGCCTGCAAGCTGAGGGTTTTCAGGCGTGCTTTCATGGACGCAGCTCCATCGCCTGGGAAATGTAAAATCCGGATGTCACCTGATCGACCCGGCGCAGTTTGCGCTTGACCCCCTCGCCCATCACGTCCTGGGCCAGACGGTCGGCATCATGCGGGATCATCACCGGCGATCGGTCTGAGCGCGGAAACAGCTTGCCCGCATACCACATGCCCATCAGCAGGCGGGTGCGCGGAGCGACCGTGAACACGACACGGCCGGATGTGCGCGGCTCAAGCCGCTTCAGCGCCTTGCCGATATCCGCGCCCGAGTAATAGATCAGGCTGTCCATCGCGACGACGTGGTCGAAGTCGCCCAACCGGTCATCCAGCATGTCGCCGCTGGTAAATGTGATCTGCCCCAGCAGCTCGGGCGGCGTACGCAGTTCCGCGATATCAACCAGACTGGGCGAGATATCACAGGCCACCACCTCGGCCCCGCGCCGGGCCAGTTCGATCGTCATCTGACCGGCACCGCAGCCTGCATCCAGCACGCGCTGACCGCTCAGATCGGCGGGCAAACGGCTCAACATTAACGCGCGCATCTTGTCGCGACCAGCCCGCACCGTTTCGCGCACCTTCGACACCGGCGCGTCCGAAGTCAGACGCTCCCATGTCTTGGTGGCGGTCTTGTCGAAATAGGTTTCGACACGCGCAAGGGTATGGTCGTATGCGCCCATCAATCGAACCCCAGCAATTCAAAGATGTCACGATCCGGCAGCGGCTCGGGGTTCAGGCCTTCGGTGCCTGCATAAAGCGTCTCGGCCAGGCGGATGTATTCCGCGCGGCACTGGACGATGTCTTCGTCATCATCCATTTCGAACAGCGTCTTCTTCTTTAGTCGCGACCGCCGGATCGCATCCACATCCGGCATATGCCCGATGCGCTTGAACCCGACGGTGTCGCAGAAGCGGTCCACTTCGTCCGTGGCTTTTGACCGGTTCGCGACACAGCCCGCCAGCCGCACCTTGTAATTCGAGGATTTCGCCTGCACCGCCGCGATGATCCGGTTCATCGCATAAATGCTGTCAAAGTCGTTTGCGGTGACTATCAGCGCGCGGTCGGCATGCTGAAGGGGCGCGGCGAAGCCACCGCAAACAACATCTCCCAGAACGTCGAAAATCACGACGTCTGTATCATCCAAAAGGTGGTGCTGCTTCAGCAGCTTCACCGTTTGACCCACGACATAGCCGCCGCAGCCGGTGCCTGCAGGCGGTCCACCCGCCTCGATGCACATCACACCGTTATAGCCTTCGGTCACAAAATCTTCGGGGCGCAGTTCTTCGGCGTGGAAATCTACCTCTTTGAGGATGTCGATCACGGTGGGCTGCAATTGCCCGGTCAACGTGAATGTGCTGTCATGCTTTGGGTCGCACCCGATCTGCAGCACCCGCTTGCCCAGTTTGGAAAACGCCGCCGACAGGTTCGAGGAGGTTGTCGACTTCCCAATCCCGCCCTTGCCATAGACGGAAAACACCTTCGCCCCGTCAATCTTCATCGAGGCGTCCTGATGCACCTGCACCGACCCTTCGCCGTCCTGCCCCTTGTTCAGAACGGGCGGCGCGCCAAGGCCCCGTTTGGCCAGGCCCTCGGCCTCGCGTTGGGCTGCGCGGGCGGCTGGGGGGTTCTTTGCGTCAAGCGGGCTCATTGGGGCTTCCTTTCGGGGTGGCGACTGCACGCCCCGGGCTTGACCCGGGGCCTCTGGCTGTGAGGTCCCGGATCAAGTCCGGGACGTGTTGCGCGATATGTCTGAGCAGAGGTCATTGCGCGGCAATCCCCTCAAGCTGATCTTCCAGGGCATCGGCCGCGTCTTGCAGCGCAGCCAGTGTTTCGGCGTCAGGCTGCCAGTAATTCCGGTCCGAGGCTTCCAGCAGGCGGTTGGCCATCCGGCTGGAGGCGGTTGGGTTCAGGTCCGCCAGGCGCTGACGCATCTCCTCATCCAGAACGAAGGTTTCAGAGATCCGCTGATAAACCCAGGGATCGACCTGACCCGTGGTGGCGGACCAGCCGACTGTATTGGTGATATGCGCCTCGATCTGGCGGACGCCCTCGGCGCCATGCTTCAGCAACCCTTCAAAAAATTTCGGGTTCAGGGACCGCGACCGCGTTTCCAGCGCAAGCTGGTCCTTCAGCGTGCGCACCTTGCCCGCGCCACGGGTCTGGTCGCCGATATAGACGGCCGCCTCTTCCCCCTTGGCGCGTTTCACCGCGCGGGCGATGCCGCCCAGCGTGTCGAAGTAATGGTCAACCGTGGTCACACCCAGCTCGACGCTTTCAAGGTTCTGATAGGCCAGATCGACCTCGCTCAGCACCTGTTGCAACAGCGCGGGATTGGCGGCGGCCTTGCCATCGGTGCCATAGGCGAAAGACTTGCGCGCCTCATATGCGTCGGCCAATTCGTCCTCGTCGCCAAAGGCGCTGGAATCGACCAAGTGGTTCACATTCGACCCATAGGCCCCTTCGGCATTCGAGAAGACCCGCAGCGCAGCGGTCTTCATATCAACGCCGGATTTCTCCACATAAGCCAGCGCATGCGCGCGAATGAAATTCAGCTCGACCGGCTCATTGGCCTCGGCGCATTTCAACGCGGCTTCGGCCAGCATCCGGGTCTGCAGCGGCAGCAGATCGCGGAAAATGCCCGAGAGCGTCATGATCACGTCGATGCGCGGACGGCCCAGTTCGGTCAGCGGGATCAGGTCTGCCCCGGCCAGGCGGCCGAAACTGTCAAAGCGCGGTGTGCATCCCATCAGCGCAAGCGCCTGGGCGATCGGGCCACCATCGGATTTGATATTGTCCGATCCCCACAGAACCAGCGCGACGGACCGGGGGAAGGTCGGGTGCGTATCGATCAGCAGCTGCGCCTGTTTCGCACCATCGCGGCAGGCGAATTCCGTGGGCATGCGGAACGGATCGAAGGCATGAATGTTGCGGCCGGTGGGCAGCACATCGGTGGATCGGATCAGGTCACCGCCCGGCACCGGTTCGATATACCGCGCATCAAGCGCCCGCATCAGCGCAGGCAATTCGCTGTCGTGTTTCAACAGCTCCGCCACCCGCGCGCGCGCATCGTCGTCGGCCCCATCCATCAGGCCCAGGTATTCCTCGCGCTCGGTGTCCGAGAAGGGCTTGCCCAGAATGTGCAGCCCGTCGGGGATCAGAGCGTCTTCGGTTTCCAGCAGTTTCAGCCACAGTTGCATGGGCGGCGTGCCCCCCATGTCGACCGCTTCGGCCTGTTCGGCGATAAGTGCTTCCAACTCGGAACGCTGTGCGTCTTCGGGCTCCAGCCCGCGCCAACGCTGCAGGCTGTCTTTGAGATCCTGCAAACCCTTGTAGAGGCCCGATTGCGCCAGAGGCGGCGTCAGATGAGTGATGGTGACAGCGCCGGAGCGGCGCTTGGCCAGCGAGGCCTCGGACGGGTTGTTGGAGGCATAGAGATAGATATTCGGCATCTCGCCGATCAGGCGATCCGGCCAGTCTCGCGCGCCTAGTCCAGCCTGTTTGCCCGGCATGAATTCCAGCGCGCCATGCATCCCGAAATGCAGCACCGCATCCGCCCGATACGTGTTGCGCAGCCAGAGATAGAAGGTGGCAAATGCGTGGGTCGGCGCGAAACCCTTTTCGAACAAAAGGCGCATCGGGTCGCCCTCGTATCCAAAGGTGGGCTGCACTCCGACGAAGATGTTGCCGAACTCACGACCCAGCACGAAGACACCCCGGCCATCGGATTGAATGCGACCGGGCGCAGGGCCCCAAACCGCCTCGATCGCTTTCAGGGGCGGTGTGTTGGCAACGATGTCATCGGCGCTGACATGAGCGGCTACATTGGCCTCTTGTCCATATTGCGCGGCATTGCCTTTCAGGACGGCTTCGCGCAGGTCCTCGACGCTGTCGGGCACCTCAATCGAATACCCTTCGGTCTTCATGGCACGCATGGTGTTGAAGAGGCTTTCAAACACACTCAGATAGGCCGCCGTGCCCACGGCCCCGGCATTGGGTGGAAAGCCAAAGAGGACAATGGCGACTTTCTTTTCGCCATTGCGACGCTGGCGCAGGCGGGCAAAGCGCAATGCCTTTTCAGCCAAGCTGTCGATACGTTCCAGACAGGGCACCATCTGCTTGCTGCCCTCTTTGCACGGGCAGGAATATTGGCAGCCGTTGCAGCCTTCGGACCCCAGACGCCCGCCAAACACGGTGGGGTTGGTGGCGCCGTCCAATTCGGGCAAGGCGATCAGCATCGTGGTCTCGATCGGGCCCAGCCCCTGGTCCGCTGCAGCCCATTGGCCCAGCGTCTGGAACTCAAGCGGGTGTGCCGCGATATAGGGAATGTCCAGCTCTCGCAGCACATCAACGGCCGCGTCGCTGTCGTTATAGGCCGGGCCGCCCACCAGCGAGAACCCTGTGAGGGAGATCATCACGTCGATCTGCGCACGCCCATCTTTCAGGAAATACTCACGGATCGCCGGGCGGCCATCTAGGCCGCCTGCAAAGGCAGGCAAAACGCGGATGTTCTTGGCCTCAAGCGCGTGGATGACCGCATCGTAATGTGCGGTGTCCGAGCTCAGCACATAAGACCGCATCATCAGCAAACCGATGGTGGCCACGGGGTTGAACGGGCCGGGCAAATCATTCGCATCGGTGGTGATGCGTGCCGGCAAGTCGGGGTGGTACAATCCGGCATCCGGGTAGTCGATGGGCGCGGCAGCCTCTGGCGCCGCTTGCCAGCCGGTGTCCTTGGCATAGCGGTTCAGCAGGAAGCGGATCATCGCTTCGACATTGTCGTCAGACCCGCCCAGCCAGTATTGCATGGTCAGGAACCAGGCACGCAGGTCCTGGGATTTGCCCGGGATATATTTCAGGATCTTGGGCAGACGCCGCAGCAGCGCCATGTTTTTTTCGCCGGAATTCGACGAGGGCTTGGACGAGCCGCGAAGCTTCTTCATCAGCTTCATCATACCCGACGGCGGGGCCAGCATATCCAGGCTGCCCATTTTGGTCAGCTTGACGATAGAGGCGTCGGCTACAACACCGATCATCGCGTCGCACTCATCCCGACGCGCCTGCAAAACCGGCAGGATCGGGGCGACGTGTTCTTCGAGGAAAAGCAGATTGGCAACGACAATATCGCCCTGCTCCGCCGCTTCTTTAGCAGCGATAAAGGCATCGGGGTTCTCGCCCCATTCGGCGGCCGCATGGATGGAGACGGACAGGCCCGGATAATCCAGCGCCAACTTCTCCATCGCGCGTTCGGCAGGGCCAGCTGCATGGCTGTCCAGCGTGACGATCACCACGCGGTATCCGGGCAAACGCCCGCTTATGCCAAGGTTATCGCGCAAAGTGGGCCTTTGCCTCGTAAAGCGTATCGACGCTGATTTCGTTCACGCCGCGTTCTGCGGCATAGGTTTCGGTATTCCGGCGGGCTTTGCCGCGTACAAAGAAGGGGATCTTTTTCAGTTCTTTTTCTGCGTCCGCCAGCCAGACGACTTCGCCCGATGGGGTCACGTGCGGGACGGTGCCTTGCTCTTCGGCGGGCTCTTCTACGCGCGCTTTGGCCTTGCCACCGTGGTGCGACGCCCCTGCCCCGTCGTGGAATTCGAAATCCTCGCGGAACATGGTCAGCAGGTGTTCTTCCAGCCCCATGACCAGCGGATGCACCCAGGTGTCGAAGATCACATTTGCGCCTTCGATCCCCATCTGAGGCGAATACCGCGCGGGGAAGTCCTGCACATGCACAGGCGCGGAGATTACCGCGCAGGGAATGCCGAGGCGCTTGCCGATATGGCGTTCCATCTGCGTGCCCAGGATCATCTCAGGCTCCAGCTCTTCGATGGTGCGTTCGACTTCCAGATAGTCGTCGGTGATCAGCGGGGTGACACCGAATTCCTTGGCCACGGCCCGGATCTCCCGCGCCATTTCGCGGTTGTAGCAGCCAAGGCCCACGACCTCGAAGCCCATCTCATCTCGCGCGATGCGGGCGGCGGCTTTGACATGGGTGCCATCGCCGAAGAGGAAGACGCGCTTGCCGGTCAGATAGGTGCTGTCGACCGATCTGGAGTACCACGGCAGGCGCAGGCGGCTGTCGTCCAGATAAGGCTCTACACCGGCCAGTTCCGCGACTTCGGCCACGAAATCACGGGTAGCGCCAACGCCGATAGGAACAATTTTGGTGTAGGGCAAGCCCAGTTCCCGCTCCATCCAGCGCGCGGCGGTCTCAGCCGTTTCGGGATACATCAGCACGTTGAAATGCGCCTGACCCAGCCGGGCGATGTCGCTGGGCGACGATGTCATCGGGGCCACCACATTCACGCTGATGCCCATGTCGGACAGCAGTGCTGTGACTTCCTGAATGTCATCGCGATGGCGGAAGCCCAAACCGGTCGGGCCTATCAGGTTGGCGGTTATTTGCTTGGTCCGTTCCATGGGGCGGGCCAGCGTGCGGACGATCTGGAAGAACGTCTCATCACAGCCGAAGTTTTCCTTCCTCTGATAGCTGGGCAGTTCCAACGGGATGGTCGGAACGGGCAGTCCCATGGTTTCGGCCATGCCGCCCGGGTCGTCCTGGATCAGTTCGGCGGTACAGCTTGCGCCCACGATGATCGCTTCGGGTTGGAAGCGGTCATAAGCCTCCTGACAGGCCGACTTGAACAGATGCGCCGTGTCGCTGCCCAAATCGCGCGCCTGGAACGTGGTAAACGTCACCGGCGGGCGATGATCACGCCGTTCGATCATGGTGAACAACAGATCGGCATAGGTGTCGCCCTGCGGGGCGTGCAGAACATAGTGCAGACCCTGCATCCCCGTGGCGACGCGCATGGCGCCCACATGGGGCGGGCCTTCGTATGTCCAGACGGTTAGCTTCATTCGGCGGCCTCCACTTTCAGAAGGCTGGCGCGGCGGATCGGGCGGGAGAAGAGGCCTGCAAGATCACCCGCCTGTTCATAGAAATGCACAGGTGTGAACACCAGTTCGATGGCCCATTTGGTGGCGAGCCCTTCCGCCTCCAGCGGATTGGCAAGGCCAAGGCCACAGACCGTCAGATCGGGTCGCGCGGCGCGGCAGCGATCCAGTTGCAGGTCCACATCCTGCCCTTCGGAGATCACCGGGCCTTCGGCCAGCAAATCCATATCCGGGCCAACGAGGCCTTTGTGGATGAAGGGTGCACCAACCTCGATCGCCTCCATCCCGCATTCACGGGTCAGGAAACGCGCCAAAGGCAGCTCAAGCTGGCTGTCGGGGAAGAGAAAGACCGATTTGCCGCGCAAAGCTTCGGACGCTTGCGCGATGGCTTTGCGGGCACGGGCGCGCGGGGCTTCGGTCACCGCATTGAAGGTCGCCTCATCCACGCCAAATTCATCCGCGATGGCGCGGAGCCAGGCGGTGGTGCCTTCCTCGCCAAACGGGAACGGGGCCGCGATGTGACGCGCACCGCGACGTTCCAGAGCGGCATGGGTGTCGCCCAGGAAGGGCTGGGTCAGGGCAAAAACGGTGTTCTCGCCAATCCCCATTTCGCCGTCAGCGCGGGGCGCGGGCAGAACACGGATTGGGCCGATGCCCATCTTTTCCAATAGCGACACGGCTTGTTCTTCCACCACGTCGGGCAAGGCGCCAACCAGCAGCAGTTCCCGGGTATTAGACTGCGGCAGGACCGGAACCATGGACGCCAAACAAGCATCTTCGCCTTGGGTGAAGGTCGTCTCGATCCCCGAGCCCGAGAAATTCAGAACCCGCACATGCGGTGCGTGCTGTTCGCTGAGCCGTTCGGAGGCGCGCTGCAAATCCAGCTTGATCACCTCGGACGGGCAGGAACCGACGAGGAAAAGCTGTTTGATATCGGGGCGGCGCGAGAGCAATTCGGCCACGACGCGGTCCAATTCCTGCTGCGCGTCTGCCAACCCGGCCAGATCGGTTTCCTCAAGGATTGCCGTGCCAAAGCGTGGCTCGGCAAAGATCATCACGCCAGCGGCCGACTGCAGAAGATGCGCGCAGGTGCGCGAGCCAACAACCAGAAAGAACGCGTCCTGCATCTTGCGGTGCAGCCAGATAATCCCGGTCAGACCACAGAAAACCTCGCGCTGTCCCCGCTCTTTGAGGATGGGGGTGTTTCGGCATCCGCCGGATTGCGGCAGGCGCGGGAGTTCGGTCACGCGGGCACCTCCTTGGTTTTGGCGGTGCCATTGGCTTCGGCCTGAAGGCGCGCGGCGCGCAGTTTCAGAAGGAATTGCCCTGCATTGATGACATAAGCTGCATAGGCCGCCAGCGCGAGCCACATCTGTTCGGTGGGCGTTAGCGCGCCAGTCCAGAGTGCCCAGAGATATGCGCTGTGCAAGGCGATCACGAGGAAGCTGAACACGTCCTCCCAGAAGAAGGCAGGGGCGAAAAGGTATTGGCCGAAAACGACTTTTTCCCAGATCGCACCGGTGACCATGATCAGGTAAAGGAACGCCGTTTTGATCAGGATGGACCAGGTGGCCGCCATATATCCTTCGCCGGTCCACAGATACCGCAGAACCAGCGCGAGAGAGACCAGAAACACCAGAAATTGCATCGGAGCCAGAATGCCCTGAATCAAGGTCCAGACAGTCTGATCCCGGCGAATACGCTCTTCCGGCGTGTAAAGCCCCTGTGGTTTTTGGGCGTGAGCCACGACCGACTCCCCCTACAAGATTCCTTCAGCACTTGAAGCGTATCGCCCGCGGGAGCAAAGTGTCAATTAAAACTTACACTCCGGTCAATGGTGCGTCAGTCAAGATTAACAGTGGGAGGAGTGCGAGGTGCTTAACAACTGCATAAGCTTTATTTTATTGGATTTTTGCAGATTACCCTGCAAATCTGTTTATTTGTGACATACCTGTCAATTTTCTTTGACATCTGGCACTTTGACCTGAATGCTGAAGGTAAGTTGCATGATTCACATTTGCGCCGAAGTTATGGTGTGCAGGACGCGGGAAACAGCGAATGGCCCATGACGACCAGACTTTTCCAAAAGACAGCGGCGTCAGTGCCTTCGGGTCACTCGCGCTGCAGGTGGTTTCAGTTCTAAGTACCCGTCACTTAGACCAACATGCCAATCAGGCGCGCCCTCATATTCGCAGCATTCTGGACAGGCGACTGACCACGCGCGCGCATTTCAATGCAGGCGATGCGCTGGAGGAGTTGCGCGCCTTTCGCCTGAATGACGGCATGATTATCGACAAGTACATACCCGACGCCGCCCGTTCGATGGGCGACAAATGGCTTGAGAACGAGCTGGGCTTTGCCGAGGTGACCATCGCATCGGTCCGGCTTCAAAGCCTGCTGTCCGAGGTCGAGCATGTGAACCCTGACACATATCATCCGTGCGACCGGGACCTGGATGTTCTGATGATTGCCTGCGAAGACGAACAGCACACATTGGGCAGTTGCGTTGCCGCCTTGCAGCTGCGCCGACGCGGCGCAATCGTGGACCGCCTGTGCGGTGAACCCGACAGCGTCATCAAGAGCCGTATGCAGGAAGGCAATTATGACGCAGTATTGTTCTCATCCTCGCGCAGTCAGGATCTTGAAAAGATTGCTGATCTTGTTAATTTTGCAAAAACCAGCTTAGCGCACCCGCCATTCTTGGCGCTGGGTGGCATTCTGCTGGAAACGTTTGGAAACATTAAACGTCTAACCGGGGTCGATCTTGTCACCAGTGACGTTGATACGGTGGTGACACATTGCGAGCAACGGTCGGCGCAGCTTCTAAGACAGGCCCAGAAATGAGTGCCGCCAAAACTTCTGGCTGGGAAGCCAGCTTGGCGAAAGACCTGTCCATTGATGATGTGCAGGGCATCGTCACAGCGGCCGCGGATATCGCGCTGATTATCGACGCAAACGGCGTGATCGCGTCTGTCATGCTCAATACCGTCGATGACTCCTTCGGTAACCTTGAGCATTGGGCCGGTCGCCAGGTTGTCGAGTTTCTGACCGAAGAAAGCGTGTCTAAGTTCACCGAAGCCCATGCTGCATTCCTGGCCGGGAACGCGCCGCGGAAACAGATCGAACTGAACCATCAGGATAACGCATCCTGGGAGTTTCCTGTCCGGTATTCGCTGCAGGGTCTGGGCAAGACGGACTATGTTCTGATGCTGGGTCGCGACCTGCGGCCCATTGCCGAAACACAGCAACAACTGGTTCAGGCGCAGATCGCGCTTGAAAAAGGCTATGAGGCGCGCCGGGAATTTGACGCGCGCTACCGTGTGCTTTTGAACAACACCCGTGATGCCATCGTTTTCGTCTCGGTCCGCGACGGTCGCGTAAAGGACATGAACGAACCCGCAGCAGCCCTTCTTGGTATTGGCCGCGAGACGCTGGCAGGAAGCCCGTTTGTCCAGGCTTTCAAAGATCGGGCGGCAGGAGAATTGACCGAGACGCTGCTGAATGCCTCCATCGCGGATGGGGACGGGGCTGTTTTGCTGGAAACGCAGACCGGTCGCCGTAGCATCCGCGTTATGCCAACGGTTTTCCGCGCGGCTGGCGAACGTGTCATACTGTGCCGTCTTGAGACCGAGGAAGAAAGCGCACTTGCAGAGGACCAGACGTCGGCGTCCATGGCCGCACTGTTCCGCGATGGCAGCGACGCTTTTGTCTTTGCCGATGCAAAGGGCGTGATCATCTCGGCGAATGACAGTTTCCTTGAGATGGTCGATGCCGCGCATCTTTCGGACGTAAAGGGCCGGTCTCTTGGTGATTTTCTGCATCGCGGGCAGATCGATCTGTCCATGCTGATCGAAAACTCCAAACGTTCGGGGCAGATGCGGGTCTATTCCACCAAACTGGTGAATGACTATGGCTCGAAACTGTCGACCGAGATTTCGGCGACCTATCTCAATAACGGCGCGCAGCCGGTGATTGCGTTTGTCATCCGCGATGTCAGCCGGATCGAGGCGGTGCGCCAGACCAGCGGCGTCGCCACGGCCGAGGAATCCAGCCGCAACGTGATGGAACTGGTCGGCTCTGCCACGCTGAAGGAAATCGTCTCGGAGACCACCGATGTGGTCGAAAAGATGTGCATTGAAACGGCCGTGACCCTGACGCGGAACAACCGCGTTGCTGCGGCTGAAATGCTGGGGCTTTCGCGGCAAAGCCTTTATGTGAAGCTGCGCAAATACGGCCTGCTGCACAAAGACAAAGACCGCTAGGCCCTTTCCCCAGATCTGCCGATGTCGCGCGGGCCTTGCCCGTGCTTGTTTTCCTTGCGTCGACTCGAACTGTCAGCAATAGTTGACACATGAGTGTAAGCCACACGATACGAAGCCGCCGCCTCCCCGAGCCTGCCGCAATGCTGCGGCTGATCAAGCCGATTACCTGGTTCCCGCCCATGTGGGCCTATTTGTGCGGTGTGATTTCATCGGGCGCATCGCCATCGGCCAATTGGCCGCTTGTGATCCTTGGCGTTATCCTTGCCGGTCCCATTGTCTGCGGTATGAGCCAGGCCGCGAATGACTGGTGCGACCGGCATGTGGACGCAATCAACGAACCCGACCGCCCCATCCCATCGGGCCGGATCCCCGGACGTTGGGGGCTGTGGATCGCGCTGGCCATGTCGGCGTTGTCGCTGTTTGTCGGTTGGCAATTGGGCCCTTGGGGGTTTGGCGCGACGATCCTTGGCGTGCTGGCCGCCTGGGCCTATTCCGCCGAACCGGTCAGGCTGAAGAAGTCCGGCTGGTGGGGGCCAGGCCTTGTCGGGCTGAGTTACGAGACCCTGCCCTGGGTCACAGGTGCAGCCGTTCTGAGCGCGGGCGCGCCTGCGATGCCGGTTCTGATCGTGGCGGTTCTCTATGGTATTGGCGCTCATGGCATTATGACGCTGAATGATTTCAAGGCGTTGGAGGGTGACAAGCAAATGGGGGTCAATTCCCTGCCTGTCACGCTTGGCCCGGAAAAGGCGGCCAAGGTCGCCTGCATCGTTATGACGATCCCGCAGGTCATCGTCTTTGGCCTGCTGACCTATTGGGATCGCCCGGCGCATGCCGCAGGTGTGCTTGCCTTGATCGGGCTGCAATTCTGGGCCATGACGGTGATGTTCAAAGACCCGAAAGGCAAAGCACCCTGGTATAATGGCACGGGCGTGCTGCTTTACGTATCAGGCATGATGATCACCGCCTTTGCCATTCGCACGCTGGGGGTCAGCCCATGAGGACGCTGAGCTGGTTTGACATCGTGCGCATTGGTCTGGTGCAGATGTGTCTGGGCGCGGTTGTCGTTCTGACGACGTCGACCCTGAACCGGCTGATGGTGGTGGAACTGGCTCTGCCCGCTGTTCTGCCCGGCCTGCTGGTGGCCCTGCATTACGGCATCCAGATTACGCGGCCCAACTGGGGCTTTCGGTCCGACACCAAGGGCAACCGCACCACGTTCATTATCGGTGGGATGGCAACACTTTCTCTGGGTGCTTTCCTGGCCGCATATGGCGTGACGGTCATGGAACATCAGTTCGGCTGGGGGCTTGCGCTTTCCATCCTGGCCTATGCGCTGATCGGCGTGGGTGTGGGCGCCTCGGGCACATCCCTTCTGGCCTTGCTTGCTACGGCGACCGCGCCCGTGCGGCGCGCGGCGGCCGCCACGATCACCTGGCTGATGATGATCGCCGGGATCGCGATTACCGCTGGTACCGTTGGCGCGTTTCTTGACCCCTATTCCCCGGCTTTGCTTCTGAAAATCGTGGCCGTTGTCACCGGCGGCGCGGTGGTTCTGACCACTCTGGCCGTTTGGGGCATTGAGCAGCGCGTCGATGCCTCGCCTCAGCCGCAGGACATGCCGTTCTCGCATGGGATCCGCGAAATCTGGGCCGAGCGGAAGGCACGCAATTTCACCGGTTTCGTCTTCCTGTCCATGACCGCCTATTTCATGCAGGAACTGATCCTTGAGCCCTATGCGGGCCTTGTCTTCAACTTCACCCCCGGTCAATCCACATCGCTCTCGGGCGCGCAGAATGGCGGGGTGTTCCTTGGCATGGTGATGGTTGGCATCGCCGCCACCGGTCTGCGGGTCGGATCGCTGCGCGCCTGGGTGATTTCGGGATGCCTTGGATCGGCCGTGATGCTGACGGCGATTGCCGCTTTGGGTCAGGTTGGCCCCACCGGTCCGCTTCTGCCCGCTGTCGTCGGTCTAGGTCTTTTCAACGGGATGTTTGCCGTGGCCGCGATCGGTTCGATGATGGCCCTGGCCGGCGAAGGGCGCGACAGCCGTGAAGGCACGCGCATGGGTCTTTGGGGCGCCGCGCAGGCGCTTGCCGCGGGCTTCGGCGGTCTGGCTGGTGCTGCCGCCGTCGATCTGATGCGCCGGGGCACAACAAGCGACGCCGATGCCTTCGGTGTAGTCTTTGTCGCGGAAGCTGCCCTTTTTGTCATTGCCGCCCTGATGGCGGTGCAAGTCATGGACAGGCGCCCTCGCCCGTCCGCCGAGATGGTTCCGGGAGAATGAGAGATGTATGATGTCGTAGTCATGGGCGGAGGCCCCTCGGGCGCCACAGCCGCCGAAGATCTTGTGCGCTCGGGGCATTTGGTGGCACTTCTGGACCGTGAAGGCCGGATCAAACCCTGTGGCGGCGCGATCCCACCGCGCTTGATGCAGGATTTCCACATCACTGATGACCAGCTTGTGGCCAAGGTGAATACGGCGCGGATGATTTCCCCGACCGGACGGATGGTGGATATCCCCATCGAAAACGGCTTTGTCGGCATGGTCGACCGCAAGGATTTCGACCCTTTCCTGCGCCAGCGTGCCGTGGACGCCGGAGCCGATTATCACGTGGGGACGTTCCTGCGGATCGACCGGGATGGCGGACAGACCCGCGTCGTATATCGCGAAAAAGCCTCGGGCGAGGAGAAGGAACTGCCCTGCAAACTGGTAATCGGTGCCGATGGTGCGCGGTCGCGCGTGGGCAAGGCCGAGGTGAAGGGATGGGACAAGATCCCCTACGTTCTGGCCTATCACGAGATCATCGAAGCGCCTGAGAAGAACGATGTCTATGATCCCGTCCGCTGCGACGTGATCTATGACGGCGCGATCAGCCCGGATTTCTATGGCTGGGTCTTCCCCCATGGCAAGAGCGCAAGCGTGGGTATGGGAACGGGTCTGCAAGAGGTGGACCTGAAGAAAGCCACCGCCGATCTGCGCGCGGCTTCGGGCCTGAGCGATTGTGTCACCCTGCGCAAGGAAGGCGCGCCCATCCCGCTGCATCCGCTGGACAAATGGGACAACGGCAAGGACGTGGTTCTGGCCGGAGATGCGGCGGGGGTTGTCGCGCCCTCCTCCGGCGAAGGCATCTATTACGCGATGGTCGCGGGGCGTGTGGCAGCGACGGCCTGCGCGGCCACGCTGGCCTCGGGCCGGGTCAAGGATCTGCAACTGGCGCGCAAGCTGTTCATGAAGGAACACAAGACCGTCTTTCGGGTGCTGCAATCGATGCAGAACGCCTATTACCGGTCCGACAACCGGCGCGAACGGTTTGTATCGCTCTGCCACGACATCGATGTGCAAAGGCTGACCTTTGAGGCCTATATGAACAAGAAGCTGGTCAAGGCGCGGCCCATGGCGCATATCAAGATCGGCATCAAGAACCTGGCGCATCTGACAGGTCTGGTTTCGGCTGAACGCGTATGAGCATCATGATCCCGGCCTGGGTGAACGGCGATTTGACACCGGTAGACAAGCTTGAGGCGCATCAGCGCGGGCTCAGGCACAAGGCGGTGTCGGTCTTTGTTATCGAGGGCGACAAGATCCTGATGCAACGCAGGGCGATGGGGAAATATCACACGCCGGGGCTGTGGGCGAACACCTGCTGCACCCATCCCGATTGGGAAGAAGCCCCCCTGGCCTGCGCCCAGCGCCGGCTGGAGGAAGAACTGGGGATCACCGGGCTGACCCCGGAACACCGCCACCACCTTGAATATCGCGCCGATGTGGGCGGCGGGCTGACTGAACATGAGGTGGTCGACGTGTTCGTCGCCGAGGCGACGGCCGATATGCCTCTGGATCCGAACCCTGACGAGGTGATGGAGGTCGCCTGGATCCGTCACCGCGATCTGCTGGATCAGATCGACCAGAGCCCTGAGCGGTTCACGCCCTGGCTGAAGATCTACATGTCGGATTACGCGGCGCATATCTTTGGCACTGATATGCTGAGCGCGGTGCGGGCGTAGCTGTCGGGATTTTTTCCGTATTTGGAAAGAGAAGAAGGGACAGGCTGTGCCCTTGAACTTGGCGGGCGCGCCTGCTTTTGTGCCTCCGCTGGTTTGAGGGAGGGCGCGGCATGACAGTCTTGATCGCAGGGGGCGGTATCGCCGGTCTGACACTGGGTCTGACGCTGCACCAGCTGGGTGTGCCCTTTCGCATTTTCGAAGCCGCGCGCGAGATCAAACCGATGGGTGTCGGCATCAACATTCAGCCCAACGCCGTGCGGGAGCTGTATGATCTTGGGCTTCAGGACGCGCTGGATGAGATTGGCGTGCGCACGCGGCAATACGGGTTTTATACCAAACTGGGCAAAACCATCTGGGAGGAACCGCGCGGGACGTGGGCGGGCTATGCCTGGCCGCAATATTCGATTCATCGTGGCAAGCTGCAGATGCTTTTGTACGAAACGCTGCTGGAGCGCGCGGGCCCCGATTGCGTGCAGACCGGCGCGCGGGCCGTGGCGTTCGAGAATACCGGATCGGGCGCTGTTCTTCATCTGGAGAACGGGCGCGTTGAAGGAGGCCTGATCGTGGCCGCCGACGGCATTCATTCGGCGCTGCGCGCGCAGATGTATCCGCAGGAAGGCCCACCCATCTGGGGCGGTGCGGTTTTGTGGCGGGCGACCTCGATGGCCAAGCCCTTCTTTGGCGGTGGCGCCATGGCCTTGATCGGCCATGATACGCAGCGGCTGGTGGCTTACCCGATATCGAACCCCGATCCGGACACCGGCAAGGTGATGATGAACTGGATCGCCGAGTTGCGGATAGACCCTTCGCAGGGCTGGAACAAAGAGGATTGGAACCGCGCCGCAAACAAGGCGGATTTCGCCCCTGAATTCGCGGATTGGCGGTTCGGCTGGATCGACGTGCCAGAATTGATCGACAGTGCTGAGCAGGTTTTCGAATATCCGATGGTGGACCGTGATCCGCTGGAGCGCTGGACCGACGGCCATGTCACGCTGATGGGTGATGCGGCGCACCCGACCTATCCCGTGGGGTCTAACGGGGCTAGCCAGGCCATCATCGACGCCCGCGTGATCGGTGCAAAACTGGTCGAACATGGTGTGAGCGCTTCGGCGCTCGAGGCGTATGAGGCGCAGGTGCGGCCTGTGACCACCGCCCTGGGTCTGGCCAATCGCGGCAGTGGGCCGGATGCGATCCTGCAGCGGGTGGAAGATCTGTGCGGCGGCGATTTCGAGGTAATCGACGATGTGATCCCGCACGCCGAACTGGCCGCGCATTCAGCGAAATACAAATCCATCGCCGGGTTTTCCATCGATGAGCTGAACGCCAAGCCGCCGATCATCGCAGAGGGCGCGCGCGTCGCCTGAGGCCGCGTCAGACCATCAGCGTCGCATTCACCGCCCGCGTCCAGTGCTCATAGGCCTGATCACGATCCTTAGAGGCGAGGACAGGTGTGAAGCGCTGATCCAGCCGCCAGGTATCGGCAAAGCCATCTGCATCGGGGTAAAGACCTGCGCGCATCCCTGCCAGCCAGGCCGCGCCCAGCGCTGTGGTCTCTACCATCGCGGGACGGTCGACCGGGGCACCCAGGATATCGGCCAGCCCCTGCATCGCCTGATCGCTGTTGGCCATCCCGCCATCGACGCGCAGGACGGTGTCGCCGGATGCGCTCCAATCGGCATGCATCGCCTCCAGAAGATCGCGGGTCTGATAGGCCACGCTTTCCAGCGCGGCCCGGCACAGTTCCGCAGGGCCGGTGTTGCGCGTCAGTCCAAAGATCGCGCCACGGCAATCGGGGTTCCAATAGGGCGCGCCAAGGCCTGTGAAGGCGGGCACCATGATGACCTTTTGTTCCGGATCGGCCTGCATCGCCAGTTCACCGGATTGCGCGGCGGTGTCGATGATCTTCAGCCCGTCGCGCAGCCATTGCACCACGGCCCCCGCGATGAAGATTGACCCCTCCAGCGCATAGGTGCGTTGCCCATCCAGTTGATAAGCAATGGTGGTCAGCAGACGGTTTTCGGACCGGACCGGTGTTGTCCCGGTGTTCAGAAGCGCGAAACACCCCGTGCCATAGGTGGATTTCATCATCCCAGGTGCGAAACAGGCCTGCCCGATGGTCGCGGCCTGCTGATCGCCCGCCACGCCCAGAATGGGAATGGGGCCGCCAAACAGATCGGGATCGGTCGTGCCGAAATCGGCGGCGCAATCCATGACCTTCGGCAGCACCTGCTGCGGTACGTCCAGAAGATCGCACATTGCATCCGACCAGCGGCCTTGATGAATGTCGAACAGAAGCGTGCGCGCGGCGTTCGTGGCGTCTGTTGCATGGACCTTGCCTCCGGTCAGGCGCCAGATCAGGAAACTGTCGATGGTGCCAAAGGCCAGATCGCGATCCCGTGCGACTTCGACATGATCGAGGATCCATTTCACCTTGGTGCCCGAGAAATAGGGATCAAGCAGAAGCCCTGTCACACCGGTGACCCGGTTCTCATGCCCAGCGTCTTTCAGATCGGCGCACAGATCGGCGGTGCGCCTGTCCTGCCAGACAATCGCTTTGTGAATGGGTACTCCGGTCGCGCGATCCCAGATCACGGTTGTCTCGCGCTGGTTCGTGATGCCGATGCCGGCGATATCCTTCGCTGTCAGTCCGGCCTGTTTCAGCGCCGCCCGGCAGGTGGCAAGAACGCTCTCCCAGATCTCTTCCGGGTCATGTTCGACCCAACCCGAGGCCGGGAAATGCTGGGTGAATTCCTGCTGGGCTGCGGCCACCACATGCATCTGACCGTCAAAAACAATGGCGCGGCTTGAGGTCGTTCCCTGATCAATCGCAAGAATATGGGTCATGCGCCCTCCTCCCCCTTTTGTCTTTCCGCGGCCATCCAGGCATCCAGTTCGGCGATCTGTTCGTCGATCAGGTGAAGGCCCAGTTTGCTCCGCCGCCACACGACGTCCTCGGCGCTTCGCGCGAATTCATGTGTCATCAGCCAGCGCACCTCGCGTTCGCACAGGGTGTAGCCCAGCATCCGACCAAGATCATCCTGGGTTTCCGCCCCTTCCATCATGCGGAAGGCATCGGTGCCATAGGCACGGATCAGACGCAGCGCCCAATCGTCATGCAGGAAGGGGTGCCGCTTCATCAGCGATTTGACCTGCTCGCGCACCGAGTCATGCGGGAAATCTCCCCCCGGGAGCGGCGCGCCCGCAGTCCAGGGGGCCGTTTTGTGATCCAGCGCGGTATCGATCTTGTCCAAAGCGGCCTGGGCCAGCTTGCGATAGGTCGTGATCTTGCCGCCGAACACGTGCAGCACCGGTGCGCCGGGGTTTTCCACCGACAGCACATAATCCCGCGTCGCTGCCGTGGCCGATTTTGCGCCATCGTCATAAAGCGGGCGCACCCCGGAATAACGCCAGATGATGTCCTCCATCCGGATCTCGTGCTTGAAATACTGGGAGGCGAAGTCACAGAGATATTCCGCCTCTTCATCCGTACAGAAAGCGGGCGTGTCGGGGTCGGGGTGATCCTTGTCGGTGGTGCCGATCAGGGTGAAGTCACGCTCGTAAGGGATGGCGAAGATGATCCGCCCGTCCGATCCCTGCAGGAAATACGCGTGTTCGCCCTTGTAGAGCTGGTTGACCACGATGTGGCTGCCGCGCACAAGCCGCACGGTTTCGGAACTGTTCGACCGGATCACACCCCGCAGTATGTCGCCCACCCAGGGGCCTGCCGCATTGACCAGCATGCGGGCGTGGTGCACCTGTTCTTCCCCCTCTGCGGTTTGGGTGGTGATCCGCCAAATCCCGTTTTCATGTTCGGCGCGGATCACCTTGGTACAGGTCAGGATGCGGGCACCCCGTTCGGCCGCGTCACGGGCATTGAGCGCGACAAGCCGGGAATCGTCGACCCAACAATCGGAATATTCGAACGCTTCTTTCAGTTCGGGCTTCAAAGGTTTCCCGGTCCCATATGGATCAAGCTTGTAGCGTTCGGCCCCAGGCAGGATCTCGCGCCCACCCAGATGGTCATAGGCAAACAAACCCAGCCGGATCAGCCAGGCGGGACGCCGCCCGCGCATCCACGGCATCAGCGTGTTCAGCAGGCGTGATGCGGGCGTTTCGGTGTCAAACCGCATCTCTGGATGGATGGGCAGAACAAAGCGCATGGGCCAGCTGATATGCGGCATCGCTTTGAGCAGCGTTTCGCGTTCACGCAGGGCTTCGCGGACAAGGCGCACTTCGAAATACTCAAGATAGCGCAGACCGCCATGGAAAAGCTTTGTCGAGGCCGATGAAGTCGCCTGAGCCAGATCGCCCTGTTCGGCCAGTATGACCGACAGGCCGCGCCCAGCCGCGTCGCGGGCGATGCCGCACCCATTGATACCGCCGCCGATGATGAAAAGATCTGCTGCCTCCATGGCCCCTTTTTGGCGGGTTTTTCCTCTGTCTCCAAGCCAAACCGCAACGGGACTCTCGGCATCTGCGGCACAACGTTGCGGCACAAGGCTGGCGACAAATGCGATACGTTCGACCGGGTGACGTGGTTGCGGTTCCCGGCCCATGGGGAGGCGAAATGAATTTGTCCCCTTGTAAGGTGGGCCGCTTTTGCCAAGACTGCGGTTATGGAGCTGTCCGATCAGAGGCAGCAGGGAACCGTCAGGGAGACTTTGACCATGACCGCACTGACCAGCCGCCTTGCATGGGCTGCTTCATTTGCTCTTGCCGCCAGCTTTGGCGCGGCGCAGGCGCAGCAAACCAGCATCACCGTTGGCCTTCAGCTTGAACCGCCGCATCTGGATCCGACCAGTGCTGCGGCCGGGGCCATCGACAGCGTGCTTTATTCCAACGTGTTCGAGGGGCTGACCCGCTTTATGAGCGATGGGTCCATCGTTCCGGGTCTGGCTGAAAGCTGGGAGATTTCGGATGACGGTCTGACCTATACATTCCGCCTGCGCGAGGGGGTGACGTTCCATGACGGCACCACGATGGACGCGGAGGATGTGAAATTCAGTCTCGACCGTATTCTGGCCGAGGATAGCGCGAATGCGCAGAAGGCTTTGTATACTGCGATTTCATCGGTTGAGGTGGTCGATCCGCTAACCGTTCGTGTGACGTTGTCTGAACCCAACGGCAACATGCTGTTTAACCTCGCCTGGGGTGACGCGGTGATCGTGGCGCCGGAAAGCATTGAGAATATTAAGCAAAATCCCATCGGCACCGGCGCGTTCAAGTTCGTGAACTGGAACCAGGGCGACAGCATCCAGCTGGAGCGGAACCCGGATTACTGGGGCACGCCTGCGGTTCTGGAAAGTGCGACGTTCAAGTTCATCTCGGATCCCACGGCGGCGTTCGCGGCGATGATGGCCGAGGATATCGACGCCTTCTCGGGCTTCCCGGCGCCGGAGAACCTGCCGCAATTCGAGGCCGATCCGCGCTTTCAGGTGCTGGTTGGATCGACCGAGGGGGAGACGATCCTGTCGACCAACAACCTGCAGCCGCCTTTTGACGACATCCGTGTGCGGCAGGCCGTGGCCCATGCGATTGACCGTCAGGCGATCATTGATGGAGCGATGTTCGGCTATGGCACGCCCATTGGCACGCATTTTGCACCGCACAATCCGGCCTATGTCGATCTGACTTCGCAATCCGCCTATGACCCTGATAAGTCACGGGAATTGCTGGCCGAGGCAGGCTTGGCCGACGGGTTCGAAACCACCTTGCACCTGCCGCCGCCGTCCTATGCGCGGCGCGGGGGGGAGATCATCGCGGCGCAGCTGGCCGAGGTGGGGATCACCGCGGAAATCATCAATGTGGAATGGGCGCAGTGGCTGGAGACCGTGTTCCGCGGCAAGAATTTTGGGCTGACCATTGTGAGCCATACGGAGCCGATGGATATCGGGATCTATGCGCGGCCTGAGTATTATTTCCAGTATGACAATGCCGCGTTCCAGGAGCTGATGGCGACGCTGAATGCGACCACCGATCCGGATATGCGGACGGAAATGATGCAGCAAGCTCAACGCATTATCGCGGATGATTATGTGAACGGGTACCTGTTCCAGCTGGCGGCATTGGGTGTCGCCAAGGCGGGTCTGCAGGGGCTGTGGGCCAATGCGCCGACGCAGGCCACGGACCTGACAGCGGTAAGCTGGGCGAACTGATCCGGGCATTCGGACGAACGGGAAAACCCCGCCTACAGGGCGGGGTTTTTTCATGTCTGGGCGCGAAAAGGTTAACGGCCCTGTTTTGCTGGGGTTTGGCGGTATGATTTGCGTGCACAACCTGTGCACAACCCGTGCACCGGTTGTATGCCGGAGGGGGTGTTGCGCGAAACCGTTAACCCTGCGCGCGATAAGCGCTTTTTGACGCAAAAAGCGGTGGGAAACTGACGCAGTTTCCCGATCGGGGTTTCAGAGGATTTTGCGTCAAAATCCGGGGCGGTTTCTGCGTCAGAAAC
Source organism: Aestuariivita boseongensis (assembly GCF_001262635.1). Taxonomy (GTDB): domain Bacteria; phylum Pseudomonadota; class Alphaproteobacteria; order Rhodobacterales; family Rhodobacteraceae; genus Aestuariivita; species Aestuariivita boseongensis. Next base: position 4,724 of record NZ_JXYH01000035.1, on the reverse strand, counting down.
CGCTTAGCTGGCGGCGACCCAGAGGCCGTCTTCTTTAATCTTTGTGAACGCCTCGTCCAGCGCGATACGGGCGCGGTCAATGATCACGTCGATCTCTTCCGGCTGGATCACCAATGGCGGTGAGATGATCATCCGGTCGCCCACATGGCGCATCACCAGATTGTTGGCAAAGCACCGCTCGCGGCAGATGTAACCAACCGTTCCCGGCTCGGACGCGAATTTCGCGCGGGTTTCCTTGTTGGGCGTCAACGCGATGGAGCCCATCATGCCGACGATCCTGGCCTCACCCACCATGGGATGGTCCGTCAGGCATTCCCATTTTTCCTTCAGATAGGGGGCCGCCACACGTTGGACGTGGCCGACGACGTCCTCTTCTTCCAGAATGCGCAGGTTTTCCAGCGCCACGGCCGAGGCCACGGGGTGGCCCGAATAAGTGTAGCCGTGGTTGAATTCGCCCTGGCCGATGACGTCCGCCACCTCGTCCGACACGATGGAGCCGCCGATGGGCTGGTAGCCAGAGCTGAGGCCCTTGGCGATGGTCATGATATCGGGGCGGATGTTCAGGGTTTGGGACCCGAACCAGTTGCCTGTCCGGCCAAAGCCGCAGATCACCTCGTCGGCGATCAGCAGAATCTCGTACTTGTCGCAGATGCGCTGGATTTCGGGCCAATAGGTATCGGGCGGGACGATCACCCCGCCTGCCCCCTGTACCGGTTCCGCGATGAAGGCCGCGACGCGGTCTTCGCCCAGTTCCAGGATGGCCTCTTCGAGTTCGCGGGCGCGGGCGAGGCCGAATTCCTCGGGCGTCATGTCGCCGCCTTCGGCCCACCAATGCGGCTGGTTGATGTGGTGGATATCCGGGATCGGCATGCCGCCCTGCGCATGCATCGCAGCCATTCCGCCCAGAGACCCCGAGCCCACGGACGAGCCGTGATAGGCATTCTTGCGGCTGATGATCACCGATTTCGTGGGCTTGCCCTTCATCGCCCAATAGGTGCGCACCATGCGGATGTTGGTGTCGTTCGCCTCGGACCCGGAGCCGGCAAAGAAGACGTGGTTCAGATCGCCGGGCGCCAGTTCAGCCAGTTTCTGGGCCAACGCAATCGCGGGCACGTGGGTCGTCTGAAAGAAGGTATTGTAATAGGGCAACTCGCGCATCTGGCGGGCGGCGACGTCGGCCAGCTCGGTCCGGCCATAGCCGATATTCACGCACCACAGCCCCGCCATCGCGTCGATGATGCGGTGGCCGTCGCTGTCATTCAGCCAAACGCCTTCGGCGCGCGTGATCACGCGGGGGCCCTTGGCGGCCAGTTCATCCCCTGCCGTGAAAGGGTGCATGTGATGGGCGGAATCGATCGCCTGAAGTTCGGCCGTGGGCATGTGGTTGGTGATCGTGGTCATCGCGCGCTCCTGTCGGGAAGGGTTCGGCGTAGAATATGATCAAATTATTCCGAGTCAATCGAATCGGTTGTGTCAGGCGGTCTCTCTCAGGACCTGCGCGATCTGGTCCGTGCCCTGAACAACGTCTTTGACCATGGCGCGCGTGGCGGCGTCGGTGTCGGCTGATCTGAGCGCTGTGAGCAGTTCCTTATGCTGGTCCGGCAGGTTTTCCGTGCCGAACCGTCCGCAGACCACACGCAGAGACGGGCCGAACCGCAGCCAGAGCTGTTCGGCCACGCCCAGCAAAATCGGCGCATCGGCGCGGGCGTAGAGCGTCATGTGGAACTGGTAATTGCAGGTCAGGTATCCCCGGACATCACCGTTCAGAATGGCGGCATCCAGAGCGGTATCGATCCGGGACAGATCGTCGATATCGGCATTTGTCACACGCTGCGCTGCACGTTCAGTCAATTGAGATTCAATGGTTTTTCTGAGAAATTCGATCTCTGACAGTTCATCGAAGGTCAGCGTCGGCACGCTAACCCGACGATTGCCCTGAAAGCGCAATGCGCCTTCGGCAATCAGGCGACGGATCGCTTCGCGCACCGGGGTCATGCCCGCACCCAGCCTTTGCACAAGGCCCTGGATCGTCACCGCATCACCGGGGGCCAATTCGCCGAACAGAACGAGGTCGCGCAGCTGGTGATATACCACCTCATGTGCGGGCGGGTTGGCGGTGCTGTCTTTTTGTGCATCGGCGGTGCGACTGATCACATTCACTGGAATGCGCCTCCTGGCATTTCGACGTCTCTTGCGTGGGGTGGACCTGCGTGAAAATATACGAGATGTTGCCAGCAATGGCAAAACTTGATCAAATTGATGCAACCGGCGCACCAAAGCGCTGGCGCATCCAGGGAGTGACTCCATGAAAATGAAACTGATGTCGTTGACGGCTGTGTTCGCGATGACCACCGCCGCCGTGTCTGCGGAAGAAGTCCGCGTGTACAACTGGTCGGACTATATTGACGAAGAGCTGCTGGCCAAGTTCGAGGAAGAGACAGGCCTAAAGCTGGTCTATGATGTGTTCGATTCCAACGAAGTGCTGGAAACCAAGATGCTGGCCGGTGGGTCGGGCTATGACGTGGTGGTGCCGTCGGGCACCTTCCTGCAACGTCAGATCGCGGCAGGCGCGTTCCAGAAGCTGGACAAATCGCAGCTGCCCAACATCGAGAACATGTGGGATGTGGTCGAGGCGCGCACGGATCAGTATGACCCGGGCAACGAATATTCCATCAACTACATGTGGGGCACCACGGGCCTTGGCGTGAATGTTGGCAAAGTGCAGGAGATCCTGGGCGAGGATGCCCCGATCGGATCGCTGTCGCTGATCTTTGATCCTGCGAATATGGAAAAGCTGGCCGAATGCGGCGTGCATTTCCTGGACGCACCGACCGAGATGATCCCGGCCGCGCTGAAATATCTGGGCGAAGACCCTGACAGCCATGACCCCGACGTGATCGCCAAGACCGAAGCGGTGCTGATGGGCGTGCGCCCTTATGTGCAGAAGTTCCACAGCTCGGAATATATCAACGCGCTGGCCAATGGTGAGATCTGCGTGGCGTTTGGCTGGTCGGGCGACATCCTGCAGGCACGCGACCGTGCGGCGGAAGCCGACAATGGCGTCGAGATCGCCTATAACGCGCCGGTTGAAGGCGCGCTGATGTGGTTTGACCAGATGGCCATTCCGGTTGATGCGCCAAACCCGGAAGGCGCGCATGTGTTCCTGAACTTCATCATGGACGCACAGAACATCGCGGCGGCGTCAAACTATGTCTATTACGCCAATGGCAACGCGGCCTCGAAAGAGTTCCTGGTCGAGGATGTGATCGGCGATACGGCGATCTATCCCGATGAGGCCACGCTGGAGAACCTGTTCACCACAACGCCCTATCCGGCGCGGGTGCAGCGGACGGTGACCCGTCTGTGGACCAAGGTGAAATCGGGCACATAAGCCCTGCTATCGGCGCCCGGGCCATCGCGGCCCGGGCGTTTTTTGTTGAGGGGTACAGAACATGGCAGAAGCGGCGCGCAGCAAGCCCAGCCCTCACCAGGGGATATTCGAGCCCTGGAATGATCCGGATGCCGAACCGTTGATCCGGTTTCAGAACGTTACCAAGCGCTTTGGTGATTTCACCGCGATCGACGATCTGTCGATTGATATTTATGAACGGGAATTCTTTGCCCTGCTGGGCCCGTCGGGCTGTGGCAAGACCACGCTGATGCGGATGCTGGCGGGGTTCGAGGCGCCGACCGAGGGGACGATCCTGCTGTCGGGGCAGGATATCTCGCCCATTCCGCCGAACCGGCGGGCGGTGAACATGATGTTCCAGTCCTATGCGCTGTTCCCGCATCTGAACATTTACGAAAACATCGCCTTTGGCCTGAAGCGCGAAGGCATGCCCAAGAATGACATCGCTGAACGGGTGGATGAAATGTTGCGCCTGACGCGGCTGGAGCGGTTCGCGAAGCGCAAGCCGCACCAGATCTCGGGCGGGCAGAGGCAGCGCGTGGCGCTGGCGCGGTCTTTGGCGAAGGCGCCGAAGCTGTTGCTGCTGGATGAACCGCTGGGTGCCTTGGACAAGAAACTGCGGCAGGACACGCAGTTTGAACTGATGGATATTCAGGAAAAGACCGGGACGACCTTTGTGATCGTCACCCACGACCAGGAAGAGGCGATGACGGTTGCCTCCCGCGTGGCGGTGATGGACGAGGGCAAGCTGATCCAGGTGTCGACGCCTGAGGAGCTGTATGAAGAGCCGAACTCGACCTATGTGGCGGATTTCATCGGGGACGTGAACCTGATTGAAGGGAAGGCCTCGCCCTCGGGCGACGGGATCGACATTCACTGGGCCGAAGGTCAGCCGCCGCTGCATTGCAAGACATCGCGTGTTTTTTCCGAGGGGCAGACCTGCCATCTGGCGATCCGCCCGGAAAAGGTTGCTATCCATTCGGAAGAGCCCGAGGCGATGAACAAGCTGCAGGGAAAGGTGCTGGACATCGCCTATCTGGGCAATATCAGCACCTATCATGTGGAGCTGCCATCGGGCCACGTCATCAAGGCGCAGACGGCCAATAACCGGCGCATCGCGCGGCGGTCGTTTACCTGGGAAGACACGGTCTGGCTGAGCTGGACCGAGACCGCTGGCGTGGCTCTGGATCGCTGATGGCGGGTTTTTTGTATAACGGTCGCGTCCCGGACCTGATCCGGGACCCCGGCCTGACCCGGGGCCCCGCGTCAGGCCGGGGTCCCGGATCAGGTCCGGGGCGTGCAGGGGGGCGTGTCT
>NZ_JXYH01000034.1 GCF_001262635.1 Aestuariivita boseongensis | reverse complement strand
GCCGACAAGTTCGACCGCCGCTGGGTGCTGATCTGGCTGTCGGTGGCTGCCGTGCTCAGCTGCGGAATCACCATCGCCGCGCAGGATCTGGGCACGATGGGCGTGATGCTGACCGCAGGGCTTTTCGGTTTCACCAGCTTCCCGATCTATTCCGTCGCCGCCGCCCACGCCCATGACTTCGCCGAAAGCCATGAACGGGTCGAACTGTCGGCGGCGCTCATGTTCTGGTTTGCGGCCGGTGCCATCGCCGCGCCCTATGTCGCCTCGGTCCTGATCCAGGCCTTCGGACCGCCCGCCCTGTTCCTGCTGATCGCGGCGGGGCATGTGGTGCTTGTGGTCTTCGGCCTGACCCGAATGCGCGCGCGCCCCTCGCCGTCACATCGCACCGGCTATGTCTATGCCCCACGCACCAGTTTCACCATCGGGCGTCTTCTGGGCCGCGAGCGCGAGGCGCGAAAAGACCAGCCGGGCGAGTGAGCCATCTGGTCACCGTCCCGGCGATGCGCTAAAGCGACCGCCAAAGCATCACAGACCCATCAAGGCACGGCCCATGACCCGCCATCTGATCACATCGGCGATCCCCTATATCAACGGGATCAAGCATCTGGGAAACCTTGTAGGCAGCCAGCTGCCCGCCGACCTCTTTGCCCGGTACCAGCGCGCGCGCGGGAATGAGGTGCTGTTTCTCTGCGCCACGGACGAACATGGCACGCCAGCCGAGCTGGCCGCCGCGAAGGCCGGCAAACCGGTCGAGGACTATTGCCGCGAGATGCACGAGGTGCAGGCCCGCATCGCCGAAGGCTTCCGCCTCAGCTTCGATCATTTTGGTCGCTCCTCCTCGCCGCAGAACCACCGGCTGACCCAGCATTTCGCGGGCCGGCTCGCCGATGCGGGGCTGATTTCCGAGGTCAGCGAAAAACAGGTCTATTCCAATGCCGATGGCCGCTTCCTGCCCGACCGCTATATCGAAGGCACTTGCCCGAATTGCGGCTATGACAAGGCCCGCGGCGATCAGTGCGAAAACTGCACGAAACAGCTCGATCCCACCGATCTGATCGACCCGCGCAGTGCCATTTCCGGCTCAACCGATCTGGAAGTGCGCGAGACCAAGCACCTCTTCCTGCGCCAAAGCCAGATGCGCGACCAGTTGGACGAGTGGATCAATTCGAAAACCGACTGGCCCGTGCTGACCACCTCGATCGCCAGGAAATGGCTCCATGATGGCGATGGGCTGCAGGATCGCGGCATCACGCGCGATCTGGATTGGGGCATCCCGGTCAAGAAGGGCGAGGAAGACTGGCCCGGCATGGAAGGCAAGGTCTTTTATGTCTGGTTCGACGCACCCATCGAATATATCGCCTGCGCCGCCGAATGGACCGAAGCCACAGGCCGTGACGATGCCGAATGGGAACGCTGGTGGCGCACCGACAAGGGGGCCGATGATGTGCGTTACACCCAGTTCATGGGCAAGGATAACGTGCCCTTCCACACCCTGTCCTTCCCCGCCACGATCATCGGGTCGGGCGAGCCGTGGAAGCTGGTGGATTACATCAAGTCTTTCAACTACCTGAATTATGACGGCGGCCAGTTCTCGACCTCCCAGGGGCGCGGCGTCTTCATGGATCAGGCGCTGGAAATCCTGCCTGCCGATTACTGGCGCTGGTGGCTGCTGTCGAACTGCCCCGAAAGTTCGGACAGCGAATTCACCTGGGAAAACTTCCAATCCGGCGTGAACAAGGATCTGGCCGATGTGCTGGGCAATTTCGTCAGCCGGATCACCAAATTCTGCCGCTCGAAATTCGGCGAAGCGGTGCCCGCAGGCGGAGACATGGGCGCCGAGGAACAGGCCCTGATCGACGAGCTGTCGCGCAGGCTTGAAGCCTATGACCGCTCCATGGAACGGATGGAGGTGCGCAAATCCGCGCAAGAGCTGCGCGCGATCTGGGCTGCGGGCAATGAATATCTGCAAAGCGTGGCGCCCTGGTCGACCTTCAAGGAAGACCCGGAAAAGGCTGCCATGCAGGTGCGTCTGGGCCTGAACCTGATCCGCTTCTATGCGGTGCTCTCGGCCCCATTCATCCCCGACGCATCAGGCCGGATGCTGAGCGCGATGAACACGCTTGACACCGAATGGCCCTCTGACGTGACCGCGGCCCTGACGGCCCTGCCCGCCGGCCATGCCTTCACCGTGCCGGATGTGCTTTTCGCCAAGATCACCGATGAGCAGCGCGAAGACTGGCAGGCACGGTTCGCGGGAACACGCGACTGATCCATGGCGCAGCTTCTGATCATCTGGCACTCCCGCACCGGCGGCAGCCGCCAGATGGCCGAGGCCGCCCATGAAGGTGCCCAACCGGAGACCGAGACGCGCCTCATGCGCGCGCATGAGGTCACCCCCGAAGATCTGCTGGCCGCGGACGGCTATCTGTTCGGCGCGCCCGAAAACCTTGCCGCCCTGTCTGGTGAGATGAAGGAATTCTTCGACCGCTGTTATTACCCCGTCCTGGGCCGGATCGAAGGGCGGCCCTATGCCCAGATGATCTGCGCCGGATCCGATGGTGAAAACGCCGCCCGCCAGCTGGCCCGTATCGCCACAGGCTGGCGGCTGAAAGAGGTGCAGCCCCCCCTGATCATCTGCACCCACGCACAGACCCCCGAGGCGATCCTGGCGGAAAAGACGATCACGCAAGACGATCTGCAAACCTGCCGCGATCTGGGCGCGGCCCTTGGTGCGGGCCTGGCAATGGGCGCGTTCTGACTGCCTGGTCGCAAGCCGCTTCGAAGCGGCTTGGACAAGCGGTTTCGAAACCGCTTTCCACGCATTTTCGAAAATGCGTGCCCCCCAGAAACCCGATCTGCTGGTACCCGCGGCCGGACTCGAACCGGCACGGCATTCCTGCCTGGGGATTTTAAGTCCCCTGTGTCTACCATTCCACCACGCGGGCCAGCACGCGCGACCATAGACACATGGTTCAAAAAGGAAAAGCGCCGATCAGAGGTCTTCGCCAACAGGCGCCAGCGGGCCGCCCGGCGCCGCCAGATGCCGCTCGCTCAGCCACGGATTCAGCGCCAGCGCGGCGGTCAGAACCGCCCGCGCTTCGTCCAGTTCCCCCATGCCCATCAGCGTCAGCGCCTTGCCTGACAGCGCGCCCACATGGCGCGGCGACAGCTCAAGCGTGCGGTTCAGGTCCACAAGGGCTGCGGGAAAATCATGCCGCAGGAAATTCACGAAGGCGCGCTGGTTGTAGCCTTCGGCATAGTCAGGGCAATACTCAACAAGCCGGTCCAGCGCATCAAGCGCGCCCAGAAAATCATAACCCGATCGCGCCCGCATCCCCCGGTCCAGAAGCGCCTGCGCGGCTTCATCGGGCGCATCCGTCCAAAGCTCCCACATCTGGTTCGAGATCTCACGCGCATCCATGTCGTTCTCCGCGGCCGAGATCTGGGCAAACAGCCCCTCCAGCTGGTCGCTGTGGTCAGGGGGCGCGGGGCAATCCGCGGCGCGCGCCATTCCGGCGCTCAGCGCCAGCGCGGCGATCAGGATAAAGCTCAGACGTGACATGCCTGTAAGCGTGGCGCGGAACCGGCACAGGTCAAGACAAATTGTCGTGCACGGGCTCTTGACCCGGACGGCCCCGCGCATCAGCTTCTGCGATATGTTCCCGATCCGCGATCACAACCCGTCGGGCCGCGTGCCTTACATCACCTATGCGCTGATGGCGCTGAATATCGTGATTTTCATCGCCGCCTACCCGCTTTACAGCGATCAGGTCGCGTTGTTCGAGTTTTACAACGCCTGGGCCATCGTCCCCTATGAAATCAGCGCCGGGCGCGAATTGCACACGATCTTCACCTCCATGTTCCTGCATGCGGGCTTCATGCACCTGGCCGGTAACATGTTGTTTCTGTTCATTTTCGGCGACAATATGGAGGATGAGATGGGGCATATGCGGTATCTTCTCTTCTATCTTGCCTCGGGTGTTGCCGCCGGGCTGATGCAGGTTGTGGCCGCGCCCTATTCCGGCATTCCGACCATCGGGGCCTCGGGCGCGATTGCCGGGGTGATGGGGGGCTATCTGCTGCTCTTTCCCAGGGCCAAGGTCGATGTGCTGATCATTCTGGTGATCTTTTTCCGCATCCTGCCGATCCCCGCATGGATCATGCTGGGGCTGTGGCTGGGCATGCAGTTCCTGGGCGGCTTCACCTCAGCGGGGGATCAGGGCGGCGTGGCCTATTGGGCCCATGCGGGCGGGTTTCTGGCCGGGATGATCCTGACCGTACCGCTGTGGCTGCGTCTGGGCGGCACGGCGTTCTGGAACAAGACCGAAGGCCACCCGCCCCATCCCGAAGCGCGCTATGTCTTTGCCGAAAGCCGTATCCCCAAGATCAGCCGCAACGAGGTTCCCCGCAACAGCATCACGCGCATCCCGCGGATCCGCAAATGACCCGCGTGCAAGCCTCCTGCCATTGCGGCGCGGTGGTGATCGAGGCGGATCTCAGCATGCCATTGTCCAAAGCCCGCCGCTGCAACTGCTCGTTCTGCAAACGCCGTCAGGCGGCGAATGTCTCGGCCCCCTGGGCATCGCTCAATGTGCTGAAAGGGCAGGACAATCTGGGCCTTTACACCTGGGGCAGTCACGCCGCACAGCACTATTTCTGCAAAACCTGCGGGATCTACACCCACCACAAACGCAAATTCATGCCAGACGAAGTGGGCATCAATGTGGGCTGTATCGAGGGCGTCGATCCCTCAACGCTGGAACCGTTCGAGTGGACAGACGGGGCAAACAGCTGACGCCCCGGCCTTGAGCCGGGGCCTCTGCCAGAGATCCCGGCACAAGGCCGGGATGTAAGCGCCGGGAATTACCCGCGAATGATCTTGGCAAAGCTGTCGAACATCGGCTCGTTGGCGGCGATCACCTCACCATCGGTCAGGATATCGCCTTCGGGATCAATCGGCTGGGCCAACCCGCCCGCCTCTCGCAGGATCACCAGACCCGCCGCCAGATCCCAGGCGTTCAGTCGCCGTTCCCAGAAGCCGTCATAGCGGCCCGCCGCCACATAGGCCATGTCCAGCGCCGCCGACCCCCAGCGCCGCACACCGGCACAGACCGGCATCAGCCGCGCCAGATCCTGCAGCGTCGCGGGCAGATCCGACCGTCCGCCAAAGGGCAGACCGGTGGCAAAAATGCTCTCGATCATCCGGTTGCGGCCCGACACGCGCAGGCGGGTTTCGTTCATGAAGGCGCCACCGCCCCTTTCGGCGAAAAACATCTCTTCTTTGGCCGGGTCAAAGATCACACCGGCCACGATCTGGCCCTTGTGTTCAAGCGCGATCGACACCGCCCAATGGGGCAGCCCGTGCAGGAAGTTCGTCGTCCCATCCAGCGGATCAACGATCCAGCGGCGGGTGGGGTCCTTGCCGTCGATCTCACCGCCCTCTTCGGCCAGCCAGCCATAGGTCGGGCGTGCACCCAGAAGCTCTTCCTTGATGATCGCCTCAGAACGCAGATCCGCCTTGGTCACGAAATCCCCCGCGCCCTTGACCGACACCTGCAGGTTCTCCACCTCGCGGAAATCCTTGACCAGCGACCGCCCCGCCAGACGCGCGGCTTTGATCATGACGTTAAGATTTGCACTGCCGGACATCGCGGGCTCCTGTCGTTCAAGCCGCGCGTATAGGCCAGCCATTGCGCCTTGCCAAGACGTTGCGGCCAGGCGCATACCGGAAATGTCGCGGCGACACATATGCCAACCCACCGAAAGGCCCAGAGATGACCGACCAGATGCAGCGTATCACACTTGCCAGCCGCCCCACAGGCGCGCCCACACCCGAAAACTTCAAGCTCGAGTCCGGCCCCATCCCCGAACCCGGCGAAGGCGAGGTGCTGGTGCGTGTCCATTACATGTCGCTTGATCCGTATATGCGCGGGCGGATGGATGACGGGCCCTCCTATGCACAGCCCGTGCCCTTGGGTGGCACCATGGAAGGCGGCGCAGTGGGCGAGGTTCTGGCCTCAAACGCCAAGGGTTTTGAACCCGGCGATATGGTCATGGGGCCGCTGGGCTGGGCCACACATGCAGTGGCCTCAGGTAAGATGTTGCAGAAACTCGACCCCACCATTGCACCGATCCAGACAGCACTTGGTGTCTTGGGCATGCCCGGCTTCACCGGGTGGTACGGTCTGACCGAACTGGGCCGCCCGCAAAAGGGTGAAACCCTGGTCGTGGCCGCAGCCACTGGCCCGGTCGGGTCCATGGTGGGCCAGCTCGCGCGCCTTGCCGGCCTGCGCACTGTGGGTATCGCTGGCGGCACAGACAAATGCGCCATGGCCACAGACACGTTCGGCTTTGACGCCTGTCTTGATCACCGCGCCTATGACAGCGCGGGCGACCTGCGCGCGGCGTTGAAAGAGGTCTGCCCCGACGGCATCGACATCTATTTCGAAAACGTGGGCGGCAAGGTTCTGGAAGCGGTGATGCCGCTGATGAATGTGGGCGGGCGCATCCCCGTCTGCGGGATGATCAGCTGGTACAACGCAGGTGGCCTGGGCGCCGGCGCAGGCGGTGAAAAAGACCTGCTGCCGCGCACATGGCGCATGATCCTTGTGAACCGCCTGTCGGTGAACGGCTTCATCATCTCCGATCACTGGGACAAGCTGCCCAGCTTCCTTGCCGACGTTGCCCCAAAAGTCGTCAGCGGAGAAATCGCGCATATCGAAGACGTGGCCGAGGGCCTGGCCGCCGCTCCCGAGGCCTTCATTGGCCTGCTTCAGGGGCGCAACAAGGGCAAACAACTGGTCAAACTGATCTGATTACCCCCGTCCAGGGCCTGACCCGGGACCTCAACCCTCAACCAGAGGCCCCGGGTCAGGCCCGGGGCGCCTATGGCAGGCTCACGCCTCCTGCAGCCGCTTGGCCTCGACCCGCGCCAGTTCGATCAGCTTCTGCATGAAGGGCTTGTCACGATCCTCCGACCGGACGGCGGCATAAAGCGTGCGGGTGATCCCCTTTTCCGTCAGGGGCCGGGTGACGTAGTCCGAGCTGTACTTGACCTCGCGCACAACCCAGTCGGGCAGAACCGACACCCCCCTGTTCGACGCCACCAGCAGCAGGATCACCGCCGTCAGTTCCACCTGCCGGATCGCGGCGGGCTCCACTTTGGCCGGGATCAAAAGCTGGCTGAACACATCCAGACGAGACCGTTCCACCGGATAGGTGATCAGCGTCTCACCCCGGAAATCGGCCGCCTCCACGAAGGGCTTTGCAGCAAGCGGATGCTGGGCCGAGGCCACAAAAACCGGTGCATAATCAAAAAGCTTCACGAACTCCACGCCGGGCAGGTCCTCGGGGTCGGACGACACGACCAGATCCACCTCTTCTTTCTGCAGCGCGGGCAGCGCGTCAAAGGCCAGGCCGGGGCGGATATCCACATCCACATCCGGCCAGGATTTGCGGAACCCCTCCAGCACCGGGAACAGCCATTCGAAACAGGCATGGCATTCGATGGCGATATGCATCCGGCCTGCCTTGCCCTCTCGCAGGTTCGAGAACTCTTCCTGCGCGGCTTCAACCTGCGGCAGGATCTGGTTCGCCAGCCGCAAAAGCCGCATCCCCGCCGCCGACAGCTTCATTGGCTTTGACCGGCGCACGAACAGCTCAACGCCCGCCTGATCCTCCAACCCCTTGATCTGATGGCTCAGCGCGCTTTGGGTGATGTGCAGCTGATCGGCAGCCCGGGCCAGACCGCCCGCCTCGTGGATAGCCTTGATCGTGCGAAGATGACGAAATTCGATATGCAACCTATCGGCCCGCTCATGTTGTTCTTGAGTATTATGAAATTGTCTCACAATGCTGCACATGCGACAAGACAGAAACGCAATCAGGATGTCGCCCATGTCTGTGCCTTCGGTTTCTTTCGAATTCTTCCCGCCCCAAACAATCGAGGCGTCCTTTCGCCTCTGGGACACCGTGCAAACGCTGGCCCCGCTGGACCCGCGATTCGTGTCGGTCACCTATGGCGCAGGCGGCACGACACGCGACCTGACCCGCGACGCGGTGGCGACGCTGCACAAATCCTCGGGCCTGCCGGTTGCCGCACATCTGACCTGCGTGAACGCATCGAAAACCGAAACGCTTGAGATTGCACAAGGCTTCGCCAAGGCAGGCGTAAAAGACATCGTCGCCCTGCGTGGCGATCCGCCAAAGGGCGAAGGGCAGTTCACCCCCCATCCCGACGGCTTCGCCAATTCCTGCGAGTTGATCGAAGCGCTGGCAGACACCGGCCATTTCAACATCCGCGTGGGCGCCTATCCCGACATCCACCCCGAGGCAGCAGACGCCCAGGCCGATGTCAACTGGCTGAAACGCAAGATCGACGCCGGCGCAACCGAGGCGCTGACCCAGTTCTTCTTCGAGGCCGAAACCTTCTTCCGTTTCCGCGACGCCTGCGAAAAGGCCGGCATCGACGCCCCCATCATCCCCGGCATCCTGCCCATCGAGAACTGGAAAGGCGCGCGCAACTTCGCCAAACGTTGCGGCACGAAAATCCCCGCCTGGGTCGAAGACGCGTTCGACAAAGCGGTGCGCGACGGGCGCGAAGATCTGCTGGCCACGGCGCTGTGCACCGAGCTGTGCAGCGACCTGATCGACGGCGGCGTCGACAGCCTGCATTTCTACACCCTCAACCGCCCGGAACTGACCCGCGATGTCTGTTTCGCGCTGGGTGTCACACCCAAGGTCCAGCTTGAGAACGTCGCGTAACAATTGCCCGCCGCTCCCGCGCTGATAGCCTCCGCCTGACCATTCAGACCGGAGGCTGCCATGCCCATCGCCCAATCCACCGCCGATCTGCTGAGCACCGAAGAGGTGCTCTCCATGTCGGGTCTCGAATTCATGCAGGGCATGCTGGAGGGCCGCCTGCCCGGCCCGCCCATCGCCGGCACAATGGGATATACCCTGCACAATGTCGAAGACGGCCGTGTCACCTTCCGCGGTGCGCCCGAATTCAAAACAACCAATCCCATGGGGGCCGTGCATGGCGGGTGGTACGGCACGCTTCTGGATTCCGCGATGGCCTGTGCGGTAATGACCCGCGTGCCCAAGGGCTCGGTCTATACCACGCTGGAATACAAGATTTCGATCATGCGCCCGATCCCGCTGGGCACGTTGATCGAATGCACCGGCGTGGTCGATCATGCGGGCCGCTCCACCGGCGTCGCGCATGGAGAGATCCGGGGCGTCGAGGACGGCAAGCTGTACGCCACCGGCACCACCACCTGCATCATCATGAAGATCGCCTGACCCCTTGGCAGGGTGCGGATTTCGCGCCAAGCTGCGGTCATGAAACAGCTTTTTCTGATCCTGACCGCCTGCCTGTCCTTCGCCCTGTCCCCCGCCGCGGCCCAGATCATACAGGTCAAACCAGTCGATGAAGGCCCGCAGGTGCCGGGTTTTGCCCAATACCGCGCCGATTTCCTGGACGCGGTGCGCGCCCGCGATATCGCCCGCATGCTGGATTTCGTCAGCACCGACGTGCATCTCAGCTTTGGTGGCGATGAGGGCCACGCGGCCTTCATCCAATTCCTGACCCGGCCGGAAGATCTTTACTCCCCCGAATACCGTCACCTTGCCAAGAAACATCGCGCCGAATACTGGGCCGCGCTGGAAGATGTGCTGACCCTGGGCGGCCAGTTCAAAGACGGCAAAACCGCCTTCTCCGCCCCCTATACCTGGGCCGTGGATATCGACCTGCCCCAGATGTTCACCCCCTACGAGACCTATTTCGTCATGGGCAGCGACGTGCCCCTGCGCGCAGGCCGCTCGGGCCTCTCGCGGGTGATAGCAACCATGGACCACGAGGTTTTGCTGTTGGATTTCAATGAATTGGACGGAAAAGAGAAACGATTCCTGAAGGTCACGCGCGGCAATGGCCAACAAGGATATGTCCGCGCCGATCAGGTGACGGCCGCAGTGGGCTACCGCGCGCGGTTCGAACGCGACGGGTCCTCGTGGAAAATGGTGATGTTCCTCGCCGGGGACTGAGGCCACCGACACGCCCCGGACCTGATCCGGGGCCTCCCGCCGCCCTTCCGAAGCCCCGGATCAGGCCCCCTTCATCGCAACGCCCGGCGCTTCGCCCACCGGCCGGTTGGCCGCAGTTTCATGCAGGCTTTCAGACACATCCGCCCCAACCTTGCGCTTCTTGCGCAGCAGGAAAATCTTCCCCCACCCGCGCCATGTACCCACCGACGGCGCGTTCGGGTCCGCCGGAAACCGTGCCGGCCAGCCGTCCGGCAGGGGCAGACCGCAGGTCTCTGCCTTCTCCAGCATCCATTGCAGCGAAACATTGGCCAGCGGCCGCGCCGCCTCATACCCGCTTAACTGCCCACCCACATCGCCATGAGTGCCGGGAAACCAGACCTGCTGCACCCGCTGGCCCGGCCATCCTTCGGGGCAATCCCACAAGACCGGCTCGAACACCTCGCGGGTTTCGTCCAGCGCCAGCGCATGAAACCCGTGCCGCACGCTATGGCCCAGATGATGGTTGTGAAACGAATGCCGCGCCTCGGCCAACCGCCACAGAAGCGGCAAGCGCAATCCCAGCGCCTTCACCGTGTCCCACACGCCCACCATCTCGATCTCGACCCGATCATGGCAAAACGTGTCGCGAAACACCTTTGCATTCGGACTGTCGGGATTGCGCTCATAGTACCGGTAAGCGGTGGTGATCATCCGTTCCGTGGCATGCTCCGGCCGCAACAGTCCCACGCGGTCGATCACGCCCGCCAGTGACCGGACCGCGTAAGCACCCCGGCTATAGCCGAACAGGAAAATCGTATCTCCGGGCCTGTAGCGCGAGGCCAGATATCCATAAGCGCGGCGGATCTGCCGATTGATCCCGCGCCCCATCATCACATCCAGCGTCTCGCGCCAGCTGGGCCATTGCACCCCAGCCTCGTAATAGACCGAGACGTCGTTGCCCATCTCCTGACACAAGCGATAGGTGACGCCTGCATGCGTCTCATGCCCCGGCTCAAGCGTGGACATGGTGCCATCCAGAATGATCACATGGGATTGCGGGCCACGAACCCGAACAGCCGCCGAATGGCGAGAGGCGAATTTACCGCCTAACCATCCGAAGAACCGTTCACTCAGCCGCGATCTTATCATCCTGCAGCAATTCCCAAACCTTCAGCGGGGTGAACGGCATGTCCACCTGCCGGATCCCCCGGTCCCAAAGCGCGTCCTGAACCGCATTGGCAATCGCTGCAAGAGCGCCGACCGTGCCGGCCTCCCCGCAGCCCTTCATGCCCATCACGTTCGCCGTGGACGGCACAGGTTCCGAGGTGAAGCCAATCATGGGCACGTTGTCGGCCCGCGGCAAGGCATAGTCCATGAACGTTGCCGTGAGGAGCTGGCCGTCCTCGTCATAAACCACATGCTCGGTCACGGCCTGCCCGATGCCCTGAACAACGCCACCATGCACTTGACCTTCGGCCAGCAACGGATTGATCAGATTGCCAAAATCGTCAACCACGGTATAGCGGTCCACGGTCAGAACCCCGGTCTCGGGATCAATCACCACCTCTGTCACATGCGCCCCGTTGGGGAAACTGCGTGCCTCAAGTGTCACACGGGCCTCGTGGGTCAAGAGGTCTGTCCGGCCATCGGCGCGCGCCATCTCGGCTGCTTCCAGGAAGGTCGGCGTCAGGTTCGAACCGGACGCGCGGAAGGTCTCGTCATCAAAGCTGATCTCGGCCCCATCCACCCCCATCTTCTCCGCCAGATAGGGCGTGAACGCCTCGATCATCTTGGTGACGGTGGCAAGCGTTGCGTTGTTCTGCACGGTGACAGAGCGTGATCCACCCGTGCCGCCGCCCTGCTTGATGCGGTCGCTGTCGCCCTGAATGACGCTGATCTTGTCGGCGGGAATACCGGTCTGATCGGCCAGGAACTGAGCATAGACCGTCTCATGCCCCTGCCCGTTCGACTGCGTACCGACATAGATCGACGCGGTGCCATCCTCGTTGAACTCGACCTTCGCGCTTTCGGACGGATCGCCCAGAATGCTTTCGATGTAGTAACACAGGCCCTGCCCACGCAGCAGCCCGCGCTTGGCATCCGCCTCCACCCGCGCGGCATAGCCTGCCTGATCCGCCTCCACTGCTGCTCGGTTCAGCACCTTGTCGAAGTCGCCCACGTCATAGGTTTCACCCGTCGCAGTCTTGTACGGGAACTGATCAGGCTTGATGAAATTGCGCCGCCGCAGCTCCCACGGATCCACGCCCAGCTCCCGCGCGGCGCGGTCAATCACCCGTTCCAGCACATAGATCGCCTCGGGCCGCCCGGCGCCGCGATAGGCATCGACCGGCGTGGTATTGGTGAAAAACCCTTCGACATTCAGCCATGTGGTCTGTACGTCATAGACGCCCATCAACACGCGGGAAAACAGCTGCGTCTGGATATTTTGCGCGAATTGCGAGTTGTAAGCCCCCAGATTGCAACGAGTTTTCACGCGGTAGGCCATGATCTTGTTGCTGTCGTCAAAGGCCAGTTCCGCCACTGACACCAGGTCGCGCCCGCCGTTGTCGCTCAGCATCGCCTCGGTCCGGTCCGACATCCAACGCACCGGCTTGCCCAGCACCCGCGCGGCATGGGCCACGCAGAAATATTCCGGGTACGCCATGGCCTTCATGCCGAAACCGCCGCCCACATCTTCGGTGGTCACGCGGATCTGGTCGGCCTCCAGCCCAAAGGCGGTGGCAAGACGGTCCTTCATCCCCCAGACGCCCTGCCCGCCATAAAGCAGATGCAGACGCCCGTCTTCGATATTGGCCCAGCAGCCGCGCGGCTCCATCGCGTTGACGATGATGCGGTTGTCGTCGATCTCCAATGAGACGGTCTTTGCCGCGGCCTGAAAGGCGGCTTCGGTCGCATCCTCATCCCCCATGCCCCAGTCAAAGGCACGGTTGTCCGGCGCTTCCGGATGGATCACCTCCCCGCCTGCAAGCACATCCATTTTGGCCGGCAAGTCATTGGTATCAAACATGATCATCTCGGCCGCATCCCGCGCCTGCGCCAGGCTGTCGGCCACGATCATCACCACGGCCTCGCCCACGTACCGCACACGGTCCCGCGCCAGCATCGGCCGTTCCGGCCCCGCGCCCGGGCTGCCATCGCGGTTCTTGGTCAGCACCGCCCCCATGGCGATGTTGACGCCCGCCTCTTCCATATCGGCCGCAGTCACGACCAGATGCACACCATCGGCCGCGCGCGCATCTTCCAGGTCCAGTTCGGAAATCTCACCATGCGCCACGGGCGACCGGAAGAAATACGCATAAAGCGCGCCATCCGGGGCCGTGTCATCGACATAGCGCCCCTTGCCGGTCAGGAACCGTACATCCTCGACACGTTTGACCGGTTGGCTTTTTCCGAACTTGTCCATGGCTCACCTCGCGCGTTTTCCTTGCGGGCGACACTAGCCTCGATACTGGCAATGTCCAGCGGTCATACCCTCGGAAATCGCCGCATTAACCGCACAGTTCGGCGCAACACCTCTTTACCGGGCAACGCGGCGCGCGGTACGCTTTGGGAAAACTCTGGACAGGATAGCGCGATGGACAAGGTCAGTTTCACACAGATGAAAGACGGCACGAAAGAGGACTACGAATTCCTCAATGCCCACGAGATCGAATACACCAAAGGCACTGCAGACCGGCTGCTGAAGGCGCTGGTCGAGCTGGACGAAAGCCTCTCGGGCTATCAGGTGACGCGACTGGGCCATTCGGTGCAATCGGCCACCCGCGCCTGGCGCGACGGGGCGGATACCGATTGGGTGGTCGCAGCCCTCTTGCACGACATCGGAGACATCTATGCGCCCTATAACCATGACGAATATGCCGCCACGATCCTGAAACCCTTCGTGCGCGAACAGGTCACCTGGGTGGTCCAGACTCATGGCGATTTCCAGATGCTCTATTACGGGCACCACCTCGACGGGTTCGACCAGCACAAGCGCGACCGCCACGCGGGCCACCCCTATTTCGACGATTGCGCCGCGTTCTGCGAACGCTGGGATCAGGCCAGTTTCGATCCCGATTACGACGACCTGCCGATTGAATTCTTCGCCCCGATGGTGCGCGAGGTCTTTGCCCGCAACGCCTATGACCCGGACGTGATCCGCCCGGGCGCAAGGGAACCGCTGGTCAACCCGGACATCGCCGCGCAGCGCGTGGGGTAAGCGTCGGATCGGGTATTTGCGGCCAGAAAGAAGCAAGATCGAAGCGCCCGATCCTGCGCCGTCTGCGCCTTTGGCAGTGCTACGCAGAACCGGGCCACTTCTTCCTGGCGCGGTCATCGGCTCCCCAGCCTGTACCGCAAGACATGAGTGACGCGATTCTGGTTAAAGAACCGTTGCTGCTTCTTTCTGGCCCCAAATACCCCAAACCGGCGTTCACACAGGGCACTCCGGTCCAAACGCAAGAAATCCGCGGCCCCACCTTTCCCTTGCCCCCGTCCTTCGCTAGATGAACCCGCAAGACGAAAAGGGATCACTGCGATGAGCATGGACAAAACCTTCAACGCCGCCGAAGCCGAAAGCCGCCTCTACCAGGCTTGGGAAGAGGCCGGGTGTTTCACCGCCGGGGCAAACGCGTCGCGCGCGGAAACCTTTTGCATCATGATCCCGCCCCCGAATGTCACAGGCTCGCTCCATATGGGCCACGCGTTCAACAACACGCTGCAGGATATCCTGATCCGCTGGCACCGCATGCGGGGCTTCGACACGCTCTGGCAGCCCGGCACCGATCACGCAGGCATCGCCACGCAGATGGTGACCGAACGAGAGATGATGGAACATCAAGAGCCCACGCGCATCCAAATGGGCCGCAAGGCTTTTGAAAAGCGCGTCTGGCAGCAAAAGATCAAATCGCGCGGCACGATCATCGGGCAGCTCAAGCGCCTCGGCGCGTCCTGCGACTGGTCGCGTGAGGCATTCACCATGTCCGGCGCGCCCTCGGCCCCCGAGGGTGAGGACGGCAATTTCCACGATGCGGTGATCAAGGTCTTTGTCGATATGTACAACAAGGGCCTGATCTATCGCGGTAAGCGACTGGTGAACTGGGACCCGCATTTTGAAACCGCGATCTCGGATCTTGAGGTCGAGAATATCGAAGTCGCGGGCCACATGTGGCATTTCAAATACCCGCTCGCGGGGGGCGAGACCTACACCTATGTGGAAAAAGACGAGGATGGCACTGTCGTGCTGGAGGAAGAGCGCGACTATATCTCCATCGCCACCACGCGGCCCGAAACCATGCTGGGCGATGGCGCGGTCGCTGTTCATCCATCAGATGAACGTTATGCACCAATCGTCGGAAAACTCTGTGAAATCCCGGTTGGTCCGAAAGAACATCGCCGTCTGATCCCGATCATCACCGATGACTATCCCGACCCCGATTTCGGCTCGGGCGCGGTGAAGATCACCGGCGCGCATGATTTCAACGACTATGCCGTGGCCAAGCGCGGGAACATCCCCTGCTACCGCCTGATGGACACCAAAGGCGCGATGCGCGACGACGGCGCGCCCTATGCCGAGGCGGCTGCCATCGCGCAATCCATCATCGAAGGCGCACAGCTTTCGGAGGCCGAGATTGATGCGATCAATCTTGTTCCGGATGAATATCGCGGGCTCGACCGGTTCGAGGCGCGCAAACGCGTCGTGGCCGATATCACCGCCGAGGGCCTGGCCGTGATGATCACGGATGAGGACGGCGAGGTCGTTCCTTACGTCGAAAACAAGCCGATCATGCAGCCCTTTGGCGACCGCTCCAAAGTGGTGATCGAACCGATGTTGACCGACCAGTGGTTCGTGGATACCGCCCAGATCGTGGGCCCCGCGCTGGAGGCGGTCAAAAACGGCACGGTCAAGATCCTGCCCGAGAGCGGCGAGAAGACCTATTACCATTGGCTGGAGAATATCGAGCCCTGGACGATCTCTCGCCAGCTTTGGTGGGGGCATCAGATCCCGGTGTGGTACGGCTTTGATCTGGCGGCTCACGGCTTCACCGATGACGAGGGTGATGGCGCGCTGGATGTGGTGGAAACCATGCGCCTGCTGTCGGCTCAAACCCTGCTGAAGGGCGAAGAGCACATCCATTGCGCGTCTGATTTCGACGCTGTTGCCGGTCAGTTCACCGATGTCCTCGCCGGGCTGCCGATCCCGTTGAACCACGCCTCGGTGGTGGAGGTCGCGGATCGCCATGAGGCGGCCGAGATGCTGGCAGAGACGCTTGCCAATTACGCTGTCAGCCAGGACCCGACGACACTGGTCTATCCCGTCTGGCGCGACCCCGACGTGCTCGACACCTGGTTCTCCTCCGGCCTCTGGCCCATCGGCACGCTCGGTTGGCCCGAGGACACGGATGAGCTGAAACGCTACTTCCCGACCTCGGTTCTGGTCACCGGCCAGGACATCCTCTTCTTCTGGGTTGCGCGCATGATGATGATGCAGCTGGCCGTGGTGGACCAGATCCCATTCAAGGACGTCTACCTCCATGGCCTCGTGCGCGACGCCAAGGGCAAGAAGATGTCGAAATCCCTTGGAAACGTCGTCGATCCGCTTGAGATCATTGACGAATTCGGCGCGGACGCTCTGCGGTTCACCAATGCCGCGATGGCGAGCCTTGGGGGCGTGCTGAAGCTCGATATGCAGCGGATCACGGGCTATCGGAACTTCGGCACGAAGCTGTGGAACTTCGCCCGTTTCGCCGAAATGAACGGCGTCTTTGACGTCTCCGCCGACGCGATCCCGCAGCCCAGCCAGACGCTGAACAAATGGATCATCGGGGAGACCGCGAAGACCCTGGCCGAGGTCGATGAGGCGCTCGATAACTACCGCTTCAACGACGCGGCCAACGCGCTTTATGCCTTTGTGTGGGGCAAGGTCTGCGACTGGTATGTGGAGTTTTCCAAACCCCTGCTGCAGGGCGAAGACGCCGCCGCCAAGGCCGAGACGCAAGAGACCATGAAATGGGCGCTGGACCAATGCTTGATCCTGCTGCACCCAATCATGCCGTTCATCACAGAAGAACTTTGGGGCCTCTCGGGCACGCGGGCGAAGATGCTGATCCACGCCGATTGGCCGGAATACACGCCTGCCGATCTTGTCGATGCAGATGCCGATCACGAGATGAACTGGGTCATCGGCCTGATCGAATCCGTCCGTTCGGCGCGCGCGCAGATGCATGTACCTGCGGGTGCCTATGTGCCGCTGCTGGCGACCCAGCTGGATGAGGCGGGCCAGAACGCTTGGGCGCGCAACGAGGTGCTGATCAAGCGTCTCGCGCGGATCGAAAGTCTGGAGCACGCCGAAAGCTTCCCCAAAGGCACGATCGCCGTGCCCGCCGCTGGCGCGCGCTTCGGCATGCCGCTTGCTGATATCATTGATATCGCGGAAGAAAAGGCACGGCTTGAAAAGACGCTAGGCAAGCTCGCCAAGGAACTGGGCGGGTTGCGCGGGCGGCTGAAAAACCCGAAATTCGTTGAAAGCGCACCCGAAGAGGTCGTTGAGGAAACGAAGGCCAACCTTGCCGAGCGCGAAGAGGAAGAGGCCAAGCTGAAAGAGGCACTGGATCGCCTGTCAGAATTGGGCTGATCCTGCTATACTGTGCTTATGGCATGGAACTGGGACAAACTGACCGAACGGCAGATCCGCAAGGCGCAAGCGGAAGGCAAGCTTTCTCACCTTGAAGGGGAAGGCAAACCCCTGCCCGATCGCACCGCCGATGCCTTCATCGATGCAGGCCTCGCTGCCGGTCACCGCATCATGGCCGAGGCCGGGGTGCGCCCGGAAGAGTTTGATCTGAAAGAAAAACTCGACGCCGCACGCCGCCACTTCGCAACGCTCACCGACCCAGACCAGCGCAAGGAGGCCAGCCGCCTGATCGCCGATCTGGAAATGCGCTATAACATGGCGCGTGATGCCAGACGGGCCTTCTTCCGGTAAGGCAGGCTTACTTAAAAACCGGCGCGCGTTTTTGCATGCTGGCAGCGATCACTTCCATCTG
Source organism: Aestuariivita boseongensis (assembly GCF_001262635.1). Lineage (GTDB taxonomy): Bacteria > Pseudomonadota > Alphaproteobacteria > Rhodobacterales > Rhodobacteraceae > Aestuariivita > Aestuariivita boseongensis. The sequence continues at coordinate 20,804 of NZ_JXYH01000034.1, read as the reverse complement.
GTCGGGCTTGCCCACCAGATCGGCCTGTTCCTGGCTTTCTGCCAGCAGAACCGTTTCGCGATCCGCCCCGCTTTCCGCCACAGAGATCAGCCGTTTGGCAGCGCGGATGGCGCTGGGACTTTTGCCCGCAATCTCCGTCGCAAGCTCGGTCGCCGCCGCCACCGGATCATCGGCCAGGGATGTCACCAGCCCCCAGCGTTCGCCCTGTTCGGCCGGGATAGGCCGCGCGGTGTAGGTCAGTTGCCGGATCACGTCCGACCGCGCCAGCTGCGGCAGCAGAACCATGCCGCCCATATCGGGGATCAGGCCCCATTTCATCTCCATCACCGCCATCTTGGTGTCAGGTGCTGCAATGCGGATATCCGCCCCCAGCGCCAGCTGGAAGCCCGCGCCGTAACACACGCCATGGATCGCCGCGATCACCGGAACCGGGACGCGACGCCAGACCAGCGCCACTTCCTGCCAGCGGTTCGTGTCGCCATGGGTGCGTGGCATGATCAACTCTTGCGGGTCCTGCCCCGCCATCGCGCCAAAGCTCATCACATCAAGGCCGGCGCAGAACCCCTTGCCCTCGCCCGATAAAACCACCGCGCGGGCGTCGGAACTTGCCACTTCCTGACCGACCGTGATGATCGCCTCGATCATCTCGGGGTCCATCGCGTTCATCTTGTCCGCGCGTGTCAGCGTGACCTGCGCGATGTGGTTTTCATAGGTGACTGAGACACGAGCCATGGCATCCTCCCGAATTTTGCCGCCACCTCACCCGATTTTGCGCCCGAAAACCAGCGCGACGTCAGGTTACCGGCGCGGCGGCAGGGCGCTGGCGGGCATCCGGCCAAATCCGGGGCTGTCCAGCGTCATGATGTAAAACTGATCGCGCACAATGCGTCCGCCTGTGGTGATGCCCAAGCGCCCCTCCGGGTCCTGCACCGACCGCAATACGCGGCCTTCCATGTCGATCTCGATCAGGTGCCCTTCCTCGATCGGCGCAGGCCGCACCATAGGGCCCACCCGCCAGATCACCTTGCGCAAGGTCGGGTAGGGCATCAACGCCTCCGCCGGCACCCGCGGGCTGGCAAAGGCGATCCAGAAGGTGCCATCGCCCATGGGTTCGATATTGTCCGGGTATCCCGGCAGGTTATCCAGCAGCACTTCCCTTTGCCCTGCCCGGTCTCCGGTCAGCCACAGCCGGTGCACCCGCGCGCGCCCCGTCTCGGCGATCAGCAGGAAATCCTCATTGGGCGAGAGCGCTACGCCATTGGTATAGACAAACCCTTCGGCAATCTTCATGACCGTTCCATCCGGGTCGATCCGCGCAACATAGCCGCTGTCGGATTGCTCCCAGATCGTCAGAACCGAGGTGGGCTTGGTCCCGCCCATGGTCTCGGGATCGAACCTGTCGGAGGAGTTCGAGAAATACACCGTCCCGTCCCGCGCCACATCCAGCTGATTGGCATAGATGATCGGCGCGCCAGCAACTTCGGTCGCCACGGGCTGCGCGCCCCCTTCCGGCGTCCAGGCGAAAATGCCGTTGAAACTGTCGGCGATGTAAAGCCGCCCATCCGGCCCGGCATCCAGCCCCAAAGGCCTGCCGTCCAGCTGCGCCACCAGTTCCGGAGCGTCCCCGTCGATGCGGTAAAGCCGCCCCTCCAGATCGGCGGAATAGATCTTTCCATCGCCCATCACCGCCAGATCCTCTGGACCCACCGCGCCACCGGGCAGCGCGATCCACTCGGCCTGCGACAAAGCGGTGTTGGGCGCATAGACGCCGCTCGCCTCGGGCGGCTCTGGCGGGTCATAGGCCACCGGCTCCACCGACACCGGCCAGGTGGCAAGATAGATCGCACCCAGCACGACCAGCCCCAGAAGAATACGCATCGCCCCTCCCCCGGTTTGACCATGTCAGCCTGCCCCAGCGCCCCACATCACGCAAGTCTTGCGGCACACCCGCGCTTTGGCTTATCTGCGCGCCATGAAAGACCCTGTTCGCCTGACCCGCCTTGCCGAAACCCTGCCCTCCACCGTGCCTTTCGTGGGCCCCGAGACGCAGGAACGTCAGCGCGGCGCCCCCTTCATCGGCCGCCTCGGCGCGAATGAAAACGTCTTCGGCCCCTCGCCAAAGGCGATCACCGCCATGCAGAAGGCCGCGGCCGAGATCTGGCAATATGGCGATCCCGAAAGCCATGACCTGCGCCACGCTCTGGCCGCCAAACACGGGCTGGGGTTTGACAGTGTCATGGTGGGCGAAGGGATCGACGGGCTTCTGGGCTACCTCGTCCGGCTGATCGTTGAACCGGGTGATGCGGTGGTCACCTCAGACGGCGCCTACCCCACCTTCAACTATCACGTCGCAGGTTTTGGCGGCGTGCTGCACAAGGTGCCCTATCGCGACGATTACGAAGACCCCAAAGCGCTCTTTGCCAAAGCGGCGGAGGTCGGGGCCAAGCTGGTCTATCTGGCCAATCCCGACAACCCGATGGGCAGCTGGCATCGCGGCGCCGATATCGTGGCCGCGCTCGACCACCTGCCCGATGGCTGCCTGCTGGTGCTGGACGAGGCCTATGTCGAATGCGCCCCTGAAGGTACCGCAGCCCCCGTCGCCGCAGATGATCCGCGCGTGATCCGCATGCGCACCTTCTCCAAGGTCTACGGGCTGGCGGGTGCGCGGGTGGGATATGCGCTGGCCGCGCCTGCGCTGATCGACGCTTTCCACAAAATCCGCAACCATTTCGGCATGAACCGCGCAGCCCAGGCCGCGGCGCTGGCCGCGCTGGCCGATGACGACTGGCTGGCCCATGTCCAGACCGAAATCCGCGGGGCGCGCGCGCGCATCAACCAGATCGCGCAGGAGAACGGGCTGACCCCCCTGCCCTCGGCCACCAATTTCGTGGCCATCGACTGCGGAGGTGACGGCGCCTTCGCAAAGGCGGTGCTGGACGGTCTGGTGGCGCGGGGCATCTTCGTGCGCATGCCCTTCGCCGCCCCGCAAAACCGCTGCATCCGCGTCAGCTGTGGCACAGAAGAAAACCTCGACGCCTTCGCCCACGCACTGCCACTGGCGCTGAAAGAGGCACAGGATCGCCAATAGGCGCAGATCGCGCGGTGTTTACCTGACATTTACGAAAGGTGCGCTATACTGTCGCATGCGAGACAGGAGTTGCGCATGATGGACAACCAACATCCCGGTCAGGCGCCGGATTTCACCAATGCCGCGATCAACATGCTGGGCATCAACCTGCTGTGGATTTTCTTTGTTGTCTGGATGCTGTGGGGCGTCCTTCCGGTGCTGATGATCGCCCTGCTGATCAACCGCTTTGTGGAGCATGTGGGCGACACACGCGGCATCACCCCGATATTCGGCAAGCTCAGCCTCGCCCGGATGCGCGCGGGCGGTCCCGAAGCATAAGACGTGCCCGTCCCTGGCCTGCCCCGGGACCTCCTGCCTAGGCCTCTGCCAAAACCTGTGCCGCAGCCTCCAGCGCGCCGCGCCCATGCGGAATACCCAATGCACACAGCCCGGTTTCCACACCGCCCAGCAGCCCCATGATCATCTGGCCATTCACATGGCCCATATGGCCAAAACGGAAATACCCGTGCCAGGCCGGATCGCCCGGTTCGGCCATGCCCAGACCGATCCCCAATGTCAGGCCCAGATTGGTTTCGACCCATTGGCGCAGCTCGGTGGCCTGGGGGGCCTCCAGCCGCAGGGACGTCACAGCCCGCGACCGATGCGCCGGATCGGCCACGTTCATCGCAAATGGCCCCTCCTGCGCCCAGGTCTCGCAGGCGGCCCAGACCGCGCGCGCCAGCCGGTCATGGCGCGCCCAGATCGCCTCGATGCCCTCGGCACGGATCATGTCCAGGGCCGTGCGCAGGCCGTACAAATGCTGCGTGGGCGCGGTCCCGGCCCAATATTGATAAAACTGTTGCGGATGGGCGCGCGGCTCCCAATCCCAATACCGGCTGACACGGCTCAGCCCGGCCCGCGCTGCCTGCGCCTTGTCGTTGAAGAAGACGAAACTCACGCCCGGCGGCACCATCAGCCCCTTCTGGCAGCCGGTGACCATCACATCGACGCCCCAGGCATCCATCTCGAACCGGTCGCATCCCAGCGACGCGATGCAGTCAGCCATCAGCAGCGCCGGATGGCCCAGATCATCCAGCAGCCCGCGCAAAGCCGGCACATCATTCAGGATCGAGGTCGAGGTATCCACATGCACCGCCAGAACCGCCTTGATCCGGTGATCGGTATCCGCGCGCAAGGCCTCGGCGATCCGCTCCATATCCCAGGGTGACTGTTTGCCGAAATCCAGGATCCGGCTCTCCACCCCCAGCCCGGCCGCCATATCCGCCCAGCCATGGGCAAACCGCCCCGTCGCGGGCACCAGCGCTAGATCGCCGGGCGCCATCGTGTTGGCCAGTGCCGCCTCCCAGGCCGCATGGCCGTTGCCGATATAGATCGCCACCTGATGATCGGTCCGCGCCACATATTTCAGATCCGCGACCAGACCCGGCATCATGTCGATCAGCTCGCCCTCATAGATATTGGGCGAGGCGCGGTGCATCGCCTGCAACACCGCGTCCGGCGCGACCGAGGGTCCGGGAATGGCCAGATAACTCCGTCCGCCAGAGGGGGAATGTGTCATGCTCATCGGGGGAGACTTTCGTTGCGCTATGTCGCGCGCAGACTAGCCCCACGCCCGGCGGCGTCAATCCATGCCCCGCACCCACGGCGCAACGTCACGCAGCGCATGCTTGCAAGGGGGGATCAGGCACTCTAAACCGGCTGGACGCGATCTGTAAGTTTCGCCGGAGCCTTGATGCCTACGGACAGTTCCACGACCCCCACCCCCGGTTCCGAGAACGGCGCCTCCTCGCGTGTTCTGCTCGCCTGGCTATGGCGCGAATACCTGCGCAAACATCTGGGGCTTCTGGGCATCGCGCTGATCTTCATGATCATCGAAGGCTCTACGCTCGGCGCAATCAGCTACATGATGCAGCCGATGTTCGACAACGTCTTTGTCGAACGCGACAGCGGCGCGCTGTGGGTCGTGGCGCTGGTGATCCTGTCGATCTTCGTGATCCGCGCCTTTTCCGGCATTATTCAAAAAGTGCTTCTGACCCGCATCGCACTGCTGACCGGCGCCGATCTGCGCCTGCATCTGCTGGGCCGGCTGATCAAACAGGACGGCGCGTTTCACCAGACCCATCCGCCGGGCTTTCTGATCCAGCGCGTCCAGGGCGATGTGGAATCGGTGAATATCGTCTGGCGCACCCTGATCACTGGCGCAGGGCGCGACCTGATCTCGCTTCTGGTGCTGCTGGGCGTGGCGATCAATATCGACTGGCGTTGGGCGGCGCTTGCAGGCATCGGCGTGCCGCTGATGCTGGCGCCCGCCTTTGTTGCGCAGCGCTATGTGCGCAAGAAGGCGCGCCAGGCCCGCGATGTGGGCGCGGCGCTGGCCACCCGGCTCGATGAGATCTTCCACGGCATTGTGCCGGTCAAGCTGAACCGGCTTGAGGATTACCAGACCCGCCATTACCGCGCGCAGACCGACCGCTTTGTCTATTCCGAGACCCGCGCCGCCTTTGGCACCGCCACCATCCCCGGCCTTGTCGATCTGATGGGCGGGATTGGCTTCATGTGCGTGCTGCTTTTTGGCGGGGCCGAGATTATCGCGGGCGAGAAAACCGTGGGCCAGTTCATGTCCTTCTTCACCGCGATGGGCCTGGCCTTCGACCCGATGCGCCGGTTGGGTGCGCTGGTGGGCACCTGGCAGGCTGCCGCCGCCGCGATCGAACGGATCAAGGAACTGAACGACGCGCCTATCACTCTGCAATCGCCGCCAAACCCTGTGGCCCCGCCCAAAGGCATTCCCGAGGTCGAAATCAAGGACGTCACCTTCTCCTATGGCGAGGCACCGGTGTTGCGCCAGCTCAACCTCAGGGCCGAAGCGGGCAAGACCACCGCGCTTGTGGGCGCGTCCGGCGCGGGGAAATCCACGATTTTCAACCTGTTGACCCGGCTTGTTGATCCACAACAGGGCGCGGTGACAGTGGGCGGCGTGCGGGTGGATCAGATGGCGCTTGAGGATCTGCGCAACCTCTTTTCCGTGGTCACGCAAGAGGCGCTGCTGTTTGACGAAACCCTGCGCGAAAACATCCTGCTAGGCCGCACCGATGTGACGGACGAGCGGTTGAAAGACGTGCTGGACGCCGCCCATGTGTCGGATTTCCTGCCCAAGCTGTCGGACGGTCTGGAAACCCGCGTGGGCCCGCGCGGCTCGGCCCTGTCGGGCGGGCAGCGCCAGCGGGTGGTGATCGCCCGCGCGCTGCTGCGCGACACGCCCGTGCTGCTTCTGGACGAGGCCACAAGCGCGCTTGATACCCAATCGGAGAAGGTGGTGCAGGATGCGCTGGACAAACTGTCGGGCGGGCGCACCACGCTGGTGATCGCGCACCGGCTGTCCACGGTGCGCAATGCCGACAAGATCATCGTCATGGATCGCGGAGAGGTCGTCGAAGAAGGCACCCATGACGATCTTCTGGCCCGCGGCGGCGCCTATTCCGACCTCTATCGTCTGCAGTTCCGGGGCGGCAAGAAGGTGATCGACCCCGCGGGCGAACAGGCGCTGCGCGGCGCGGCGCGCCAAAGCGCAGAGGCCAAACCCGGCCTTCTGCGCCGCATCGGGCAAAAACTGTTCGGTTAGTTAATCCGCTCCGCTCGCCCCGGACCTGATCCGGGGCCTCCTGTCAGACCCGGAATGGGCCCTCAACGCCGGTAACCCTCTGCCAGCCTGTCCGGGCTGACGCCCGCGAAATAGCGCATCAGCGTCCACAGATTGCGTCCCCCCCGCCGCAGCCAGCCCGCGCGCTGATATCGTTCGGCGCTGGTGACCGCCTCGACCGGCAGGGCCGTCAGATCAACCTTCGCCCGACGCAGCGCGCGCATCAGCGCAACATCCTCCATCAGCGGCTGATCGGCAAAACCGCCCGCACGGGCATAATCCGTGGCACGGATCAACAGCCCCTGATCGCCGTAAGGCAGACCGAAGGCCCAGGCGCGCAGATTGGCCCAGCCCGCCACCAGCGCGGGCATCAGCCCCCGCGCCCGGAAGCGCAGCTTGAAATAGGCCGCGACATGGGCCTGGGCCAGATGGGCCTTCACCTCTTCGGCCCAGCCGCGTTCCAGATGGGTATCCGCGTGCAGCACCAGCAGCCATTGCCCCTGCGCCGCCGCACAGCCGCGCCTGAGCTGCCCGCCGCGCGAGGCCGGCCCCGACACGATCACCGCACCGGCGGCATCGGCGACCTGCAGCGTCGCGTCGTCTGACCCGCCATCGGACACGACAAGCTCGCGGATGATCCCCGCATGCAGCCCTTCCATCAACGTCTCGATCACACCGGGAAGCGTGGCTTCGGCGTTCAACGTGGGAATGACGATGCTGATTTCTGCGCGCAAACGATGCGCCCCCTGTTGTCTTGGCCCCAGCCATCTATATCTAGGCGGAGATAGCAAGGGACACGCAAAATGACCAGTCGCCGCATCCTGCGCCTGAAAGGGCCGGACAGTGAACCTTTCCTTCAGGGGCTGATCACGAATGATATCAGCCGCCTGGATAAGGGCATGATCTATGCCGCGCTTCTGACACCTCAAGGCAAATATATGGCGGATTTCTTTGTCGCCCGCGATGGCGACGGTCTGCTGATCGACGTGGCGGCCCCGCTGGGCGACATGCTGGCCAAGCGGCTGACAATGTACAAACTGCGCGCCAATGTGACGATTGAAGAGGCCGGGCTGAACCTGCAACGCGGCACAGGCCCTGCCCCCGAAGGTGCCTTTGCCGACCCGCGCCACCCAGATCTGGGCTGGCGCATGTATTCCGACGCGCCCGAAAGCGACGACGGCACCGATTGGGACGCAATCCGCGTGGCGCATCTGATCCCGGAAACCGGGGTGGAACTGACGCCCGATACGTTCATTCTGGAGGCGGGGTTCGAGGCGCTCAATGGCGTCGATTTCCGCAAGGGCTGCTATGTGGGACAGGAAGTTACCGCGCGGATGAAGCACAAGACCGAACTGCGCAAGGGCCTGGCGCGTGTGCGGGTGGAAGGCCACGCGCCCGCGGGTTCCGAACTGGTCGCAAACGGCAAAGCGGCGGGCACGCTCTACACCCAATCGGGCGGCTTCGGCATCGCCTATCTGCGCTTTGATCGGGCCAAAGGCGAGATGCAGGCCGATGGCGCAAAAGCCTGGCTGGAAGACTGACCTGAAATCAACTACTTAGCGGACGGCTGTGCGGGCGGTTTTGGTATACAAAAGTATATGCAAAAACCCTCTAGCGTGTCGCAAATAATGCGCTATATGTCGGTTCAGGATCGTTTCCGATCGGAAACACCCATCCACCAAAGGGGGCCGAGCAATGCCGCAGTACAACACCAAATTCGACCTGGATATCGACGATCTGGACGTGATCGAAACCGCCCTGCGGGAACGCAAGAAAGAGCTGTCTCTGGAACGTCTGACCCTGCTGGGCGGCGATGGCGGCGCGCCGGATGCCGAAGCCCTGGCCGCTTTGGATGCCGCGATCAACGCCACCCATGAACTGCTGGGCCGCTTGCATAACCAGAAGGTGTTTTATCGCCCGAAAGCGGTGCAAAACACGCCCTATATCAGCGGGTAAATCGATCCGGGTCCGGGCGCCAAGGCGTTTCGAAACGCCTTGATCAAGCGCTTTTCAAAGCGCTTGCCCCCTTGTCGGCCATGGGCGCCTAGTCCGGCTTATAAAGCCGCTTCATTTCTTCCGAGAAAAAACTATCGAACTCCTGAGGGGGGATCCAGCCCGTCGGTGCGTCATCGGCAATGCTCTGGCCCAGAAACAGCTTTACCGCGGCCACCGCGTGCCAGCTTTGGCTGCCTGCCGCGTGATAGGGGCGCATCGGCGCCTCCGTCCCGTCTTTCAGCACCATCACCGGCCGATGGATGCCGCTGTCTGTGCCGTGCTCCCCACGGGTGCTGAGCCTGGCCGTCTCAAGATCGGAAAACTTCCATTCCCAATGCTCGGCCCCACCGCGTTTCATCAGATCCAGCGTGATCTTGTCCGCCTGCCTGTCGAAATGCAGAACGGTCGTCATCCGGGACAGTTTGAGATAGCCCAGCGCCACGGCAACAATCACAAGAGGCGGCGCAACCAGCCCCCAGTCGCCCTGCCAGGCCATGGCGACGGCAAAACCCACCAGCACCACGCTCAGCCCATAGATCGCCACCGCCTTGTCCGCCTGCGTGTCGGTCAGGGTCAGCATGTCGGCTGTTCGGTCGGTGATCCGCATGACCCGAAGGCTATGCGCAGGACGCAGCCCGGTCAATCGTAGGGCAGATCGCGGATCAGCCGGCTTCCAGCTGGGCCATCACGTCATCGGTGGCTTCGAAATTCGTGGTGACGCGCTGCACATCATCGTCGTCTTCCAGCGCCTCGACCAGTTTCATTAGCTTCTGCATGTTCTCCAGATCCAGCTCGGTCGTGGTGGTGGGTTTCCACACCAGACGCGTGGCTTCGCTTTCGCCCAGCTCTGCCTCCAACGCGGTGGCGACATCGTTCAGATCGGTATCGGCGCACCAGATGTAATGCCCGTCTTCGCTGCTTTCGACGTCTTCGGCCCCGGCCTCGATCGCGGCCATCATCACCGTGTCGGCGTCACCCACATCGGCGGGGTACACAACCTCGCCCTTGCGGTCGAACATGAACCCGACCGATCCGGTCTCCCCCAGATTTCCGCCGTTCTTGGTGAAGGTCGAACGCACATTGGACGCGGTGCGGTTGCGGTTGTCGGTCATCGCCTCGACAATCACCGCCACGCCATTGGGGCCATAGCCCTCGTACCGGATTTCCTCGTAATCATCGCCTTCCCCGCCCGAGGCCTTCTTGATCGCGCGTTCGATATTGTCCTTGGGCATGGACTGGCTTTTGGCCTCTTTCACCGCAAGGCGCAGACGCGGGTTCTTGTCGGGGTCGGGGTCGCCCATCTTGGCGGCCACCGTGATCTCTTTCGACAGTTTCGAGAAAAGCTTGGCCCGCACGGCGTCCTGACGCCCTTTGCGGTGCTGAATATTCGCCCATTTGGAATGGCCTGCCATGGAACTACCCCGTCATCGCAGATGAAACTTTGCGCTCATATAGACGCGGGGAACAGGCAGGTTCAAGGCAGGCCAGATGCTATTGCGCCCTCAGGTTCAGCTCAAAGCTCGCGTCGGGCGGGGTGCCGGGCTCCCAGGCCTGGCCGCGATGCAGCTGCAAATGCGCATCGCCCCCCAGAACACGCAGGCGAAACACCCGTTCCGAGGCCGCACCGGGCACGGGCGCTCCGCCCAGATCGTTGCGGTCTTCCAGGATCTCGACCCCGGCGTGATCGTCGAAGGACCAGCGCATGCCGGTCGTCGGATTTTCCGGCAGGCGCAGTTCGATCACATCGCCACGGGAAACAGGGACCTCGCGGCCCCTGTCCCGTTCCGTGAGAGTGATCTCACCAGACATAGATCTGATGGATCTTGTTGTCCGAGCCGATCTCGACATTCACAGTCGCGTTCGTCTGCTCGGCATGGGCGGCCAGCATAGTCAGCGACAGGAATGCGCTGTCGTTGGCGTTGCACAGTCGCCGCCAGCCGATCCCCTGCACCGCCGCATAGGCATTGCGGTTCGATGCATTGCACCAGGTGGCAGTGATCTTCTTGCCGTTGTGCCAGGCGGTGATGCCCGCCTGTTCTTCCGCTTCCACGGTGATGTCATCGGGCGGCATCTGCGCGGGGCGGTCGACACGTTCGACGATCGTGTCCCCCAACAGCGCCGTGACATCCATGCTGGGGGCGTCTGCGGCTGCCTGAGATTCGGTCCGCTCCAGTTCCTGAACATCGCCCGAAGGGGCATTGGTTGATTTGCTTTTAGCCATTTGAAAAATCCTTTGTTGTATTCTGAATTGACTGGGTAAGTCCGGCATCGGTCAGGTGACGTAGACTTCCTTGACCTGATTGCCGTCGATCAGCGCGCGCACATTGCGGTTGCCGGCCTTGGCCCCGATCAGTTCCGCCAGCATCGCGTGCTGCTGCACATCCGACGTGGTCACTAGCTTGCGCCAGCCTGTGCCCTGGAAATGCGCCCAGGCATTGCGCCCGGCCTGATTGGCCCAGAGCCCGTTGACCTTCAGATTGTTCGCCCAGGCCTTCAGCGTGACGGAATTGGCGCCGTAGGGCCCGTACCAGGTGTCGATCTGACACTGGCCATAGCCGATGCGGAAGAACCCGCCCTCTCCCCAGTTGGTGCCCCAGCTGTTTTTGCAGATCCAGCAGCCCTGCGCATCATTATAGCCAATGATTTCAACGCAGTGCCCGCCAGCCGAGCCCCCCGAAACATGCCGGTACACGCCCGAGCGATAGCTGAAGAAGTCCTGATAGACGATGAAGCAGCCGGTGACCGACCCCTTGGTGGCGATCCAGTTCTTGATCGCCGCGCGGCCCGTCAGCTTGGTCTTGCCGGTGACCTTGGCAATGTTGTTCTGCCAGCCGCCGGGCACGGCGCAGGCCTGCTGATTGCCGGTATAGGGATAGACCGATTCCAGCGTCACGCCCTTTTCCTTGGCCTTGTCCAGCGCCTGATCGGGGAACCAGCCGTTGTTGCAGTTCCGCCCCTCTTCCCCGCCGTGGCAATAGAAGAGATGCGCTTCGCTGAGGTCCAGGTTCAGGTTGGGATTGGCGACCGAGCGCTGATAGGTCGTCTCCATCACCGCGGCCACGCCATGGGCCACACAAGACCCGCAAGAGCCCTGATTCTTCACCGATGTGACATAGTTCTTGCCGTTCACATTGCGGTGGTCGAAGGCCGCAGGGGCCCCGATGCTTTCGGCCGCGATCACATCTGCCGTTACCGCCGGGGCAGCCTTGTCCGCCTTCACGGCCTCACTCAGCGTCATGGCCCCCGGCGGAGGATTAAAGCCCAGGCGAACCCGGCGCTCGTCTTCCGTCATCATCGCCATTTCCGTCCCGGGATCCATTTCCCAGGGCGCGCCGGCGTCCTCCAGATCGCTCTTCAATTGTTTGAGATCAAGTGCATCAGCCATAATGTGCCTCCTAAACACAGGTCAAAATTCGACTGGTCCGGGCCCGCGGTAATTACGGGTGGTCCGGCATGCAGTCCGAAAGGTGCCCCCTTCCAGATTTTGGGTCTTCGAGGCACGCTCCGAAAAATGGGTGGAGCGTGGTGCCGCTTGAAATTGCCGCGGCGTGGGGCAAGCCTAACAACAGTTCGCGCGATCCCCCAAGGCAAGAAATCCGCCATTGCCATTTTCGGCGGATTACAACCTATCGACGAATCGTTCACATGATCAGGACCCCCGGCTGTGATCCCGCTTGCCCCACCCCGCGCGGTTGCTAGAGTGGCGCCATGACCACCGACCAGATCATCCTGTTCAGCCTGTTTGGCGCCGTCTTTGCCTTGCTGATCTGGGGCCGCTTCCGATACGACCTTGTGGCCTTTTCGGCGCTGATGGTGGGCGTGGTTCTGGGCGTGGTACCCTCGGATCAGGCGTTTTCCGGCTTTGGCCATCCCGCCACGCTGGTGGTGGCGCTGGTTCTGGTGGTGTCGGCCGGGCTGGTGCGGTCGGGTGCTGTGTTCCTGATCACGCGCACGCTGGTTGATTCCTCACGCAGTCTGGGCGCGCATATCGCGCTGATGGGCGGGATTGGCGGGGTGCTGTCGGCGTTCATGAACAACGTCGCCGCCCTGGCGCTTCTGATGCCGGTCGATATCCAGACCGCGCGCAAGGCGGGGCGCAATCCGGGGCTCAGCCTGATGCCGCTGAGTTTCGCAACAATCCTGGGCGGCATGGCCACACTGATCGGCACACCGCCCAACATTATCATCGCCGCCATCCGCGAAGACAGCCTGGGCGAACCCTTCGCCATGTTCGACTTCGCCCCCGTGGGCGGCATCGCGGCCATCGCGGGGCTGGCCTTCGTCGCGCTGATCGGCTGGCGCTTCATCCCCGCGCGCGAGGCGGAGGGCAGCACCGCAGGCGCGCTGCAGGATTACATCGCAGAACTGACCGTACCCGAAGACAGCAAACATATCGGCAAGCGCATCGCCGAACTGGAGGAGACGGCCGAGAAAACCGATGTCGCGATCCTGGGCCTGATGCGCGATGGCAAGCGGCTTTATGGCCGGGCGCGCAATTCGCGCCTGCGGACGGGCGATATCCTGGTGCTTGAGGCCGGGCCCGAAGCGCTGGACGAATTCCGCTCGGCCCTGTCGCTGGCCTTTTCCGACCCGTCGCGGCACGAGACCCTGACGGCCGAGGGCGACGGCGTGGACGTGGTCGAGATGGTGGCAAGCGAAACCTCCCGCATCACCGGAAAGACCGCACAGGGCATTGGCCTAGTGTGGCGGCAGCGCGCAGTGCTGATGGGGATTTCCCGGCGCGGCAAGCGGATCACCCAACAGGTGCGCAAAACCGTGGTGGAGCCAGGCGATATCCTGCTGGTGCTGGTGCCCAAGGACACGGCCGCCGATGTGACCGACTGGCTGGGCTGTCTGCCGCTGGCCGAACGGGGCCTGACGGTGACTGCGGATGAAAAGGTCTGGATGGCGATCGGGTTTTTCGGCGCGGCCGTTCTGGCGGCCAGCCTTGGGCTGATCTATCTGCCCATCGCTCTGGGCCTGGTGGTGGTGGCCTATGTGCTGACGCGTATCGTGCCCCTGTCGGAACTCTATACTCATATCGAATGGCCGGTGGTGGTGCTGCTGGGTTCGATGATTCCGCTGGGGGCCGCGCTGGAAAGCTCGGGCGGGACGGAACTGATCGCGCAAAGCCTGATAACGCTGACCGATGGTCTGCCTGCCTGGGCGATCCTGACGGTTCTGATGGTGGTGACGATGACGCTGTCGGATGTGCTCAACAACACCGCCACAGCGATTGTGGCGGCTCCCGTGGGCATCCAGATGGCGCAGACGTTGGGTGTGTCGCCCGACCCGTTCCTGATGGCGGTGGCGGTGGCGGCCTCGGCCGCGTTCCTGACGCCCATCGGGCACAAGAACAACACGCTGATCCTGGGCCCCGGCGGGTACCAGTTTGGCGATTACTGGCGCATGGGGCTGCCGCTTGAGGTGCTGGTGATCGCCGTCTCGATCCCGTCGATCCTGGTGTTCTGGCCGCTCTGACGCGCGGGTCCGAATTTTCGAAAATTCGGATCCACGGCGGGGGCAGATTTTTCGAAAAATCTGACCCCGGCGTCACCGTCAGGCGATCTCTTTCGAGCGCCCCGCATTGCGGCCCGAGAAGATGCAGCCGCCCAGAAACGTCCCTTCCAGCGCGTTATATCCATGGTATCCACCGCCGCCGAAGCCCGCGACCTCTCCGGCTGCATAAAGCCCCGGAATGACGTTGCAATCCGCGCCCACCATCTGGCCGTCCAGATTGGTCTGCAACCCGCCCAGCGTTTTGCGGGTCAGCACATGCAGCCTGACCGCGATCAGCGGCCCATTGGCAGGGTCCAGGAATTTATGCGGCTTGGCCGTGCGCACCAGCCGGTCGCCGCGATACTGCCGCGCGGCGTGGATCGCCATGATCTGCGCATCCTTGGTGAAGGGGTTGTCGATCTGCGCATCGCGCGCCTCGATCTGGGCGCGCAGCTTTTCTTCGGAAATCAGGTTGCCGCCGGCGATCTGGTTCATGCCCCTGACCAGCCCCGCCAGATCGCGGGAGACAACAAAATCCTCTCCCTTTTCCTTGAAGGCCTCCACCGGAGGGGTGGCCGTCGATCCGGCCAGGATGCGCTGGCGGATCACCTCTTTCCACGACTTGCCGGTGAAATCGGGGTTCTGTTCCGATCCCGACAGCGCGAATTCCTTCTTGATCACCTTCTGGGTCAGCACGAACCAGCTGTAATCATACCCGGTCTCAAGGATCATCTTCAGCGTGCCAAGACTGTCGAACCCCGGCAGCGCGGGCGGCGCGAACCGGTTGCCTTCCGCGTCGAACCACATCGAGGACGGACCGGGCAGAACGCGGATGCCGTGACCCGGCCAGATCGGATCGAAATTCTTCACCCCTTCGGTGTAATGCCACATCCGGTCGCCATTGATCAGATGCCCCCCTGCCGCGCGCGAGATGTCGATCATCCGCCCGTCCACATGAGCGGGAACCCCCGCCACCATATCCTTGGGCGGCTGGCCCAGCCGGTCCACGGGCCAGGATTTGCGCACCATCTCGAAATTCCCGCCGATCCCGCCGGAACTGACCAGGACCGAGGGCGCGCGGATCTCGAACTCTCCCACCGCGTCGCGGTTGGTCTTCTGGCCGCGCAGGGCGCTGTCATCGGCCAGAAGCGTGCCCGCCACGCCTTTGGCGGCCCCGTTTTCCATGATCAGACGGTCCACCTGATGGCGGAAGCGCAGGTCGATCAGGCCCGATTTCGCATGGTCGCGGACGCGTTTTTCAAAGGGTTCCATAGTGCCGGGGCCGGTGCCCCATGTGATGTGAAAGCGCGGCACGGAATTGCCATGCCCATCGGCAAAACCGCCGCCGCGTTCGGCCCAGCCCACGATGGGAAACCAGCGCATGCCCATACCGTGCAGCCATTGGCGCATGCCGCCGGCTGCAAAGTCGATATAGGCCTCGGCCCATTTGCGCGGCCAGTGATCCTCGTCCCGGTCGAACTGCGCGCTGCCCATCCAGTCATTCAGCGCGAGCGCCTTGCTGTCGCGGATGCCCATGCGCCGCTGTTCGGGCGTATCAACCATGAAAAGCCCGCCCAAGGACCAGAAGGCCTGACCGCCCAGGTTCTGCGGGCCTTCCTGATCGACCAGGATCACGCGTTTTCCGCGATCGCCCAGTTCCGCCGCCGCCACAAGGCCGGCCAAACCACCGCCCACGATGATGACATCTGCCGTGTCCATGTCGCCCATTCTCCCCCGCTTCGGCGCAAGCCTAGAAGGCAGGGCGGCCCGCTGGCAATCCCGCGCATGGGCCGTGCCGCAAGGTCACGGCTGGCTGTCAGCCGTACCGTTCGGCAAAGCGGCGCAGGATGATTGCGGGTTCGGTGACATTGGCGGCATGGCAGGTCGTGATCAGCGCCTGCGCGTCCTCGGGGCGGAAGTAGCCGTGGTTTTTGTAGATATTGATGCGGTTCTCGAAATCCGTGGCATCGGCTTCGGGGTGGAACTGCGTGGCATAGACGTTCCGGCCAAAGCGCACCATCTGCACCGGGCACGGATCCGAACGCACCAGATGCACACAGCCCTCGGGCAGAGATTGCACCGCCTCTTTATGGCCCACGAAGGCCTCGAACTGCGGCTCCAGCCCGGCGGTGAGCGGATCGGCCTTCCCGTCGTCGGTCAGCGCGCAAAGCGAGGGACCCACGGGCTCGCCGTAACGCGCCTTGCTGACCTCTCCGCCCAGGTGATGCACCAGCACGCCCAGCCCATAGCAACAGCCCATGAAAGGATGATCGCGCGCGATGATCTGCGGCATCAGCCCCATGACCTGCGCTTCGATCCGCGCCTCCACAGGGTCTTTGCTGGCGGGGTCGTCACTGACGCAGCCCGGCCCGCCGCCCACGATGACGCCCGCGTAATCGGACAGGTCCAGATCGTCGGGCAGCGCCTCCTGATCCAGCCGGATGCGGCGGGCGCGGCTGGCGGGCAGCCGGCATTTGTCGAGAATGGCCGCGAATTCCTGATCCGATGCATCGGTTTCCGGGCGGGCCTGAAGGATGAGAAAAGGCTTCATGGCAGGTGGGTTAGCCGCCCGCGCGCGCCCCTGCAAGAAAAAGCCACGACAGACGCCCCGCTGCGGGCTCTCTCCCGGCGGGGTGGGTGTGTTGTGAATGAGAAGAACGCCAGGAAGCGGGCCCGCATGGGTCAAGCGATGGCTGTCCCGACCCGGGGTGATATTCCAGGCAGGGACATGCACGTGATGGAAAAACCATCTGTCCTGAACGCGCGGGGGAAGATTTTCTTTACCCCCGCAAAAGCAGCTGCGTGAGAAGGTTTAGCGCAAATGCGTTTCCGGTGCGTGAAGCCACCGTGCGGTGGCCGTTTTCTGACGCAGAAAACGGGCCAGAGCCGGACGCAGGCTCTGGCAAAGGGGCAGCCATGAAAGAGGTACCTCCCCGTTTCTGCGTCAGAAACGGGTCAGAGCCTGCGTCAGGCTCTGACTGTCACAGGGGCCAGATCACCGGAATTAGGGCCGAGGCCAGCAAGCCCACGCTCAGGTTCAGCGGAATGCCCACCCGCATGAAATCGGTAAAGCGATACCCGCCCGGACCGTAAACCAGCATATTCGTCTGGTACCCGATCGGGGTGGCGAAGGACGCCGAAGCCGCCACCATTACCGCAACCACCAGCGGCCGTGGATCGATGCCCAAAGCCGTGGCCAGTCCGATGGCGATCGGCGTGACCACCACGGCCACCGCGTTGTTCGACACCAGTTCGGTCAACACGCTCGTCAGCAGGTAAATCGCCCAGACGATCAGGAAGGGCGGCAAGCTGGCCACATAGGGGGCCAGCGCCTCGACAATCAGGCTGACCGCGCCCGAGGCCTCCAGTGCCGCGCCAACCGCGAGCATGGAAAAGATCAGCGCCAGCAACCGCCCGTCGACAAAGGAAAACGCCTCGTCCGCGTCGATGCAGCGGGTCACCAGCACCACCGCCACCGCCAGTACCGCCAGGAAAAAGATCGGCGCCACGCCAAGGGCCGCCAGAACCACAATCGCCCCCAACGCGCCCAACGCAATGGGTGCCTGCCCCCGGCGGTATTCCCGTTCCGACGGGTGAGAGACATCGACCATGTCCATCTCGGCCGCCAGCCGCTGGATATCGCCCGGCGCGCCCTCAAGCAGCAGCGTGTCGCCCACGCGCACCACCAGTTCATCCAGCTGCCGCCCGATATTCTGGTTCCGCCGATGCACCGCCAACACATAAACCCCAAACCGCCGCCGCAGACGCAGCGATCCCAGCGACCGACCCACCATCTTGCAGCCCGGCGTGATCAGCACCTCGACCGTCGTCGTCTCAACCGCCGAGACCTGATCAACCCGCTTCAGCGATTTGTTGCGCTGCAGGCTCAGCAGTTCGGCCATCTGCGTGCGCAACACCACCCGGTCGCCCACCTGAAGCTCCACCCCCTGCAGGTTGCGCCTGAGCGAGACATCCCCCCGCACGACGTCGATCAGGCGCACACCCTCCCGTTTGAAAAGCTGCACACCCAGAACCTCGCGCCCGATCAGGTTGCTGTCGGGCGGGATCACCGCTTCGGTGAAAAACTTCATCTTCGACCGGTCGCTCAGCAGCGTGGCCATGCTGTCGCGATCGGGCAAAAGGCGCGGCCCGATGAACCGCAGATAGATCATGCCCCAGACCACCAGGATCAGACCCAGTGGCGTCACTTCGAAAATCGTGAACGGCTCCAGCCCCTGCGCCCGCGCAACCCCATCCACCAGCAGGTTGGTCGAGGTCCCGATCAGCGTCAGCGTGCCGCCCAGGATCGCGGCATAGCTCAGCGGGATCAGCAGTTTCGAGGCCGACAGCCCCATGGTGCGCGCCAGCTGCACGAATACCGGGATCATCACCACGACCACAGGCGTGTTCGACACCACCGCCGAGGCCAGCACGACAAAGCCCATCAGCAGCGCAATCGCCAGTTTCGGATTGCTGCCCGCCTGTTTGTCGGCCTGCCGGGTAAACGCGTTCAGCGCGCCGGTGCGCACCAAAGCGCCCATGATGATGAACATCGCCGCGATGGTCCATGGCGCGGGGTTCGACAGCACCTCCAACCCCTTGTCATAAGGAAGAACGCCCAACGCCAGCATCATCGCCACGCCGGCCATGGCAACCACTTCGGTCGGGAAGGTTTCGCGCAAAAACAGAACGAACATGCCCAGAACGATGCCCAGGGTGACAAGTGCGGCGGTGGTCTCGCCCAGTTCCAGAAATCCCATTTACGGTCCGGCTCTCATGGATCAGCGGCCAGTCTCGCCCATTGCCGGGCCGGCTTCAAGCGTCTCGGCACGCCTGGGTTGAACAAGACAGACGCCCAGAAGGATCAGCGCCATGGCTGCCCAGAACCACGGTGAATAGGTTTCCGACAGAATCAGCATGGCCCAGATCACGCCAAATCCGGTGACCAGGTAACTGACCTGCACGGCAAAGACAGGCCCCGCGCGCCCCACCAGCCAGACATAACCCGCATAGACCATCACATGGATGGCCGAAGAGGCCACCAGCGCCCAGTCCGGCGCGCCCCAGGGTTTGAGCGGAGTGATGAACTGCCCTGCCCCCAACGCCAGCGGCAGAGCGATCAGCGCACCGACAATCGACGCGCCATATAGCACCTCGATGGCGTCCAGCCCCTCGGTGCCCCATCGGGCCACGTAATTGCCTTCGAAGGCATAAAACAGCGCCGGGATCATGGCCACCGGGATCCAGGCCAGCATTGCGGCCTCAGGCAGGCTGGCATCGGGCAGAACCAGAAGCATCACTCCGGCAAAGCCCAGCCCCAGACCGGCCAGGCGCAGGGCTGAAAACCGCTCCACCCCCAAAGCCAGAGCGATGGGAAAGGCAAGCATCGGAATGGTGGACAGCAGAACCGACATCACGCCAGCAGGCAGATGCGCGATCGCCTGATAGGACGCGGTATTGGGAATGACCGATCCGATCAGCGCAATGATGACATAGACCTTCAGCGCCCTCGCCCGCAGGGGCAACCGCGCCCGCCCGCGCAGTGCCTGGATCACCGCCATGCACAGCGCACCTACGACCATCTGCCAGAAGATCAGGCCGAAATGCTGATACCCCGTCGATACTGCGATTTTCGACAGCGGAGAGGTGATCCCCCACCCTGCCCCAAGGATCAGCAGAATGGCGCTGAAAAACGCCAGCTCTTTGCGGCTCAAGGTGTGGCCTCGGCCAGCCGTCCGCCCACGCGGATCATCCGGATGTCTTTGGCAAGCCCCGTACGGTCATCGGTGTCTACGAAAACGCCTGACAGCGTCGCCTCTCCCATCGCGGGGGTAAAGCGCGACTTGGGCATGCCCGTGATGAAGCGGCGCAGGGGTTCGGCCTTTTCCATGCCAATCACGCTGTCATAATCGCCGCACATGCCCGCATCGGTCAGGTAAGCGGTGCCGCCGGTCAGGATCTGTGCATCCGCCGTTGGCACATGGGTATGGGTGCCCACCACAAGGCTGACCCGGCCGTCACAGAAATGGCCCATCGCCATCTTCTCCGACGTGGCCTCGCAATGCATGTCCACGATGGCGGCCTGCACCATGCCGCCGGGCGGATGGGCCTTCAGCACCGGCTCCAGCGCCGAAAACGGATCGTCAAAGGGCCGCTTCATGAAGACCTGGCCCAGCACCTGCGCCACCAGCACCTTGCGCCCGCCGGGTGCGTCAAACACCCGGTGCCCGCGCCCCGGCGCGCCCTTGGCGAAATTGATCGGCCGCAAGATGCGGTTGTCCTGGCCGATATGGGCCAGCATGTCGCGCTGATCGAAGGCATGATCGCCCAGCGTGACGCAATCCGCGCCCGCGTCGAACAGCAGCTTGGCATGGTCAGCCGTCAGCCCCATCCCGTTCGAGGCGTTCTCGCCATTGATAATCACGAAATCCAGCCGCCACGCCTCACGCAGGCCCGGCAGCCGCCCGGCCACCGCGCTGCGGCCTGCGCGGCCCATCACATCACCCAAAAACAGAATTCTCATAATCCGGACCTAGACCCGACCATGAAACAGGGCAAGACAAGAAACGCGCGCCCCTTGTC
>NZ_JXYH01000033.1 GCF_001262635.1 Aestuariivita boseongensis | reverse complement strand
ACCCCCGCCGGTATTTGGGAAGAGAAGAAGATCATGCCGGCTCCAGGCTGGCCTTCGCTTCGTCGAGAAGGCGTTTGGCCTCGGAGCCTTGCAGTTTCGCAATATCGTCCTGGTATTTCAGGATGGCGCCCAGCGTGTCTGCAATAACCTCGGGGCTGAGATTGATGACATCCAGCGCCAGCAGGCATTTCGCCCAGTCGATGGTTTCGGCAACACCGGGTTTCTTGAAGAGATCCTCTGTACGCAGTTTCTGGACGAAAGCCACGATTTCGCGGCTGAGCGCCCCAGAGGCTTCGGGCGCGCGGGCCTGCAGGATGTCGATCTCGCGGTCAAATCCGGGGTAGTCTACCCAGTGATAAAGGCAGCGGCGTTTGAGCGCGTCATGCACCTCGCGTGTGCGGTTGGAGGTGAGGATCACGATGGGCGGCTCGGGCGCCTTGATCGTGCCCAGTTCGGGGATCGTCACCTGGAAATCGCTGAGCGCTTCAAGAAGGAAGGCCTCGAACGGCTCATCGGTGCGGTCCAGCTCGTCAATCAGCAGAACGGGCGCGCCATTCGCATCCGGGCGCATGGCTTGCAGAAGCGGGCGTTCGATCAGGTAATCGGGGCCGAAGAGCTCGTCCTGCAGCATCTCGCGATCGGCGTTTCCGGCGGCCTCCGCCGTGCGGATCGCGACCATCTGGGCCGGGAAATTCCATTCATAGACCGCGCTTGAGGCGTCAAGCCCCTCGTAGCATTGCAGCCGGATCAGACGGCGGCCCAGAGCGGCCGACAGGGCCTTTGCAATCTCGGTCTTGCCGACACCGGCCTCGCCCTCCAGGAACAGGGGCCGGCCCAGCTTTAGCGACAAAAACACCACCGTCGCCAGCGCGCGCCCGCAGACATAGTTCTGATCCGCCAGCATCTCTTGCACCGCGTCGATGGATTGTGGCTGCGCCATGGTCATCCTCCCTGCCTGATGCACAAAAGGGCATGGGTGACGCGCGGCGTCAAGCGGGGCGCAGGGCAGCGACCCGGTCATGCGCATTGACGCATGGGTGGTGAAATGGCATGAATCCGTTAAGAAAAAAGCGGTATCTGCCATGGACAAGGCAGGAAAAGAGCAGGCAATCCAATGACCGGCATCCCCGGACAGGGCGAGGCGTTTTGATGCGCATAACCGCCGTGACATGTGTGAAAAACGAGGGTCCGTTCCTGCTGGAGTGGATCGCGTTTCAACGCCTGCTGGGCGTCACGGATTTCCTGTTTTATTCAAATGATTGTACAGACGCCACGGACAGGCTGCTGGATGCGCTGGCGCAGGACGGGTGGCTGACCCACCTGCCCAACCCGGCAGAGGGGCGCAATTACCAGATGGAGGCATTGAAGGACGCAGCCGCCCAGCCCGTGGTGAGCGAGGCCGACTGGGTCTGGATCGCCGATGTAGACGAATTTCTGAACATCCATGTGGGCGATCACACGATCCCCGCGCTGATCGAGGCTTGCGGCGATCCGCAGGCCATTTCGGTGACGTTTCAGTTTTTCGCCAATGGCGGTATCTCCGATTACGTCGATGCGCCGGTAATCCGGCAGTTCACCTGGTGCCACAACCCGGACCTTTGGTGCGGAGAGACCGCAATCGAGGTCAAGTCACTGGTGCGCAAGGATTTTCCCTTGCAATACTACGGCGCGCATCGGCCGTTTTTCAAAAAGAAACTGCCGCCGCGCAAACGCCCCAGCTGGACCGATGGGTCAGGGCGCGACGTGCCGCACAGGTTCCTTGTGGCCGCCAATCCGCGCCGCATCCGCCGCTTTCCGGCGCGTGGCGCGCGGGACTTTGCGACGTTGAACCACTATGCGCTCAGATCTTTGGACAGCTATCTGGTGAAAAATGACCGGGGCGACGTGAACCGTGAACATCGCCATTTCGACGATACGTACTGGCGCGAACGCAACGATGCGGCCTGGGAAGATCTGTCGATCCAAAGATATTTGCCAAGGCTCGAGGCCGAGATTGCCGCGCTGAAGGCATTGCCCGGCGTGGCGGACCTGCATGAGGAAGCTGTGGCTTTGCACAAAGCCAAGCGCGACGCATTGATGGCGCAGCCCGCCTATGCAGAGATGTATGCGCAACTCAAAGCCGCCCCGCAGCTGCCCCCGCAGGAAGAGGCGCTGCTGGCCGAGCTGGGGATCGCGCCATGAGCCTGCGTCTGGTCAATCTGGGCCTGCCGAAATCGGGCACCTCGACCCTGGCGCGGGCGCTGCGGCGCGGATGCCTGTCCTGCGCCGATCACAAGATAACCCCACGCACAGATAAGATTGACAACTCTGAGACTTACGTGGGTGAGTTGATGTATCAGGGCCTTTATGATCTGGGCGATCCAGCGGCCTATCTTGAGGGGTTTGACAGCATTTCGGAGATGTCAGTGCTGAGAGAGGGCAAGTCGATCTGGCCGCAAACCGATTTTGCGATCATTGACGCCTTGCGCAGGCTGCATCCTGATCTTTTGTTCGTTGCCACAAAGCGCGATGCGTTCAAAATGTCCCAATCCATGCTGGCCTGGTCCAATCTGGGCGACAGGTTGGAGAAAACCGATATCCCTGGCCTGCCTGCGGGGTTTGGCGAAACCTCCAAAGCGCGCATGCAGTGGATTGAAGCCCATTATGCCCATCTGCGCGCGATTTTTGGCGATGATCCCCGCTTTCTTGAGCTGGACGTGGCCGCAGAGGATGCGCGCGGCCGCCTTGCCGCGCATCTGGGCATTGATCTGCCCTGGTGGGGACGGCGCAACTCCAATCCGCTGACGAAGGCTGTCTGATGCGGATCATGCTGCATATCGGCCCGGCGGAACTGGGCGCGGACCGGCTGCAGGCTGTGCTGGCCGAAAAGCGTGAGGGGCTGGAAAGCAAGGGCATTCTGTTTCCGCGCTGTGCCGGTGGCACCAATCATACGCGGCTGTTCATGGCCGTCACCGACCCCGATCACATCGACCCGCTGCGATACAATCGGGGGCTTATTGCGCCCGACAAGCAGGCTGCGCTGCGCGAAACGCTGTTGATCGAGTTGCAGCGCGACATTGACCGCGCGAAACCCGATATCCTGATCCTGTCGGCCAGCCAGTTGGGCGGGTCGCTGGCGCGGCGGAGTGAATTGGAGCGGCTGCGCGATCTGCTCACGCCCCTGTCGGACGATATCCGCATCATCGCCCATATTGACGAGCCCGCCCGCCTGCTGGCGCGCGTCTATGCCGCGCAGGTGATGGAGGGGCGCGCCTATCCTCTGGATCGGGAACTGGCGCTTGCTGAGTCCGCCGACTGGTGGCAGGGGGCGTTGGATCAGATGGGGCCCATCGACCCTCAAGCGGGCAATTTTCTGGAAACCCAGGCGCCGCCTTTCTGGCTGGATTTTCAAGCGCTTCAGGAGTTTTGGGAAGATGTCTTCGGCGCGGGCAGCCTGACATTTCGCGCTTATTATCCTAAGGTTTTTGCCAGCGAAGACGTGACAGAAGAGATCCGCGCGGGTTTCGGGATCGAGGTCAATATCGGCAAGGCGGCAGCGGCGCGCCTGCCTGATCAGCCCTCTGCCGCGTGGTTGTCGCGGGCGCGGCGGATGAATGCGCTGCTTTTGCAGGTCCTTGAGCCGCGCAAGCGCATCCTGCCCCGGTTGTTGTGGCGCAGTTTCCTTCAGGAGTTTTCGGTCCCCGGTGATCCGATTGATCCGGCCACACTTGGCGCGATATCGAAACGCTTCAAAACGGCCAATGCGGCGCTGGCCAAGGCACACGGCCTGCCCGCCGACCTGTTCAAAGCGCCACGCGCCAAAGCAGCGTGGAACGAGGCCGATCCAATGTATGGGTTCCGCGCCTCGCAATACCTTTTGGGGTTCATGTGGCGGATCAACAAGGCCACGAAGGAAGAACGGCAAGCACGGCGCGCGGCACTTGCCCAGGCTGCCGGCGCCGAGCCGGATACGACCGTGAAACCCATTTCAAACAACGGCTTGTCAGACGAAGCTAAGGCTGTGATGCCCCCCTTGGCCATGCAGAAGTTTCAATCGCTTCAGGGCTCCCCCTATGCGCCGCATAACCGCATTGGCGCCGTGAACGAGGAAGAGCTTGCCGCCGCCTTCACCCCCGCCCCGCAACGCCCCCTGACGGCCGGATCGACCGGCAATGTCATCGTCGGCTGCATGAAGAACGAAGCGCCATATATCGTGGAATGGATCGCCTATCACCGGGCGGTCGGGGTCGATAATTTCCTGATCTATACCAATGATTGTTCCGACGGGACGGAGGAGATCCTTCAGCGCCTTGACCAGATGGGCATCGTCCAGCACCGCAACAACGACAAGTGGAAGGGCAATTCCCCCCAGCAATACGCGCTGAACCAGGCAATGAAGGAACCCGTTGTTACCAATGCCGACTGGATCATCCATATCGACGTGGACGAGTTCATCAATGTCCGCACCGGCAATGGCACGCTTGAGGATTTCTTCGCCCGCGTGCCGGACGCCACCAATGTCGCGATGACCTGGCGGCTTTTTGGCCATAATGGGGTGACCGCATTGAAAGACGATCTGGTGATCGACCAATTCGACACCTGCGCGCCGAAATACTGCCCCAAGCCGCACACCGTCTGGGGCTTCAAGACGATGTTCAAAAATATCGGCGCCTATGGCAAGCTTAGCTGCCACCGCCCCAACAAGCTGGACGCGACCCGTGCCGATCGGGTGAAATGGGTCAATGGATCGGGCCAGGACATGACCCGCGAGGCCATCAAGAACGGCTGGCGCAGTTCGAAAAAATCCATTGGTTACGACCTGTTACAGCTCAATCATTATGCGCTTCGCTCGGCCGAAAGCTTCCTGATCAAACGCCAACGGGGCCGTGCGCTGCATGTGGACCGTTCGATCGGACTGAACTACTGGATCCGGATGGACTGGTCGAATTTCCGCGACATCACGATCAAGCGCAACATCCCGCGGGTGCGCGCCGAATATGACCGGCTGATGCAGGATGAGGCCTTGAAGACGCTCCATGATCAGGGTTTTGCCTGGCATCGCGCCAAGGCCGATGAGCTGCACGGCATCCCCGAATTTCAGGAGCTTTATACGCAGGCCCTCAAGGTCAAACTGACCGAGACAGAGCGCGTGGCCTATGCACTGGCGCTGGATATGGAGAGTTGACGATGCTGGAGATCGCCCAAAGCGTAAATCCGAAAAACCCCTATGTCATCAGCCGGGGCATGAAATTCCCAAAAGTGCCGGAAATCATGGGCGGACGGATCCGGGCCAGCCTGCGCGATGGCGGGTACGAGGCGAAAGAGGCCGAATGCGTGCTCAGAAACGTCAAACCCGATGACACCGTGATCGAACTGGGCGGCGGCATCGGCTTCATGTCCACGCTGGCCGCCACCAAATGCGGGGCAAAGGCCGTTCACACTTACGAGGGCAATCCCCGGCTGATCCCCTATATCCGCGCGGTGCATCTGGCCAATGACTGCACGCATGTGGAAATCAACAACGCCCTTCTGGGACCCCGCAAGGGAGAGGTGGATTTCTATATCCGCAAAAACATCCTGTCATCGTCCATGGAAGAGATGGAAGGCAATCCGCCCGTAGAAACCGCGCGGATCGAAGTGCGCAACGCCAAATCCGAATTCAAGCGCATCCAGCCCAGCGTGCTGATCTGCGATATCGAAGGGGCAGAGGCGCATCTGATCCCGCAACTGCCACTGGACGGCCTGCGATGCGCCATCCTTGAACTGCATCCGCAATGGATCGGTCCAGAGGGCGTCAACGCTGTCTTTCAGGCCTTCATCAATGCGGGGCTGGCCTATTACCCGCGCTTTTCCAACAAGAAGGTGGTTTGTTTCCGCCGGGATTGGCACGTCACGTGAAGGCGCTGGCGGTTCTCACCCTGCGCAATGAAGGTGCGTATCTGCTGGAATGGCTGGCCCATCACCGGGTCAGCGGCTTTACGGATTTCCTTGTCTTTTCAAATGATTGCCAGGATGGCACCGATGTGATGCTGGACCGGCTGGAGGAGATGGGCTGGCTGACCCATATCCGCAATGACGGGCCCTATGACCAGCGCGGCATCCAGTTCACCGCGCTGAAGATGGCGCAGAAGCTGGATGTGGTGAAACAGGCGGACTGGATCCTGCCGCTGGATATCGACGAGTTCGTGAATATCCACGTGGGCGACCGCACCCTGCCCGCCCTGCTGGACGCCCTGCCCGAGGCGACGGCCATCACCCTGACCTGGCGGCTTTTCGGCAATGCCGATCAGGTGCGATTTACCGACCGGCCCGTGACCGATACGTTCATCAAGGCCGCCCCGCTTGATATGCCCTGGCCGTGGCGCTCGGCCATGTTCAAGACGCTTTACCGCAATGACGGCACCTATCGGAAACTGGGCGTCCACCGCCCCCGCGACCCAGATGAGGCACGGCTGAACACCGCCCGGTGGTTCGATGGCGAAGGGCGCGAGCTGGACGAGCAGTTCAAAACCCGCCGCATCTTCTCGAATTACGGGCAATCCAACCATGCGCTGGTGCAACTGAACCACTATGCCCTTGGATCGATGGAGAATTTCGTCCTGAAAGCCGATCGCGGGCGCGCTGTGCATTCCGATCACATGCTGGATGTCGACTATTGGGTGGAACGGAATTTCAACACCGACACCGACACCACCATCCAGGCCATGGCCCCGCGCAGCCACCCGGTCATGAACAGCCTGAAGGCCGATGCGCAGCTGGGTCGGCTTCACGACGCGGCCGTCACCTGGCGGAAGCAGCGTTTTGAGGAATTGCTGCTGGACGAACCCTTCCGCGCCCTGTTTGCCCGGCTGATGATGACGCCCCCCTCGCGGCCCATTGCGCCTGCCACCGCGCGGCTTCTCATGCGTTTTGCAAATCAGGGCCGCGCCCGCGACTAGCTGAGCAAATGGGCACCAAAGGGACCTGAGATTTTCTCAATTTCGCCTCAAAACCTGATTAGTCCGATCTCAAACGACCGGGCCGTCCAAAGGCCCGGCGCATTGAGGACGATCGCATGCAGGACGTGCCGAATATCATGGATCAATCCCTCGCCGGGCTGGAGAAAGGCCCGTGGAAAGAGGCATTGGCCCGCGTCGCCGAAGAATGCGGCATGTTCCAGCCCTTGGGCGATCGTCATTTCGCGACCTTCGTTGAAGAGAAAAATACCCTCCTCGTCACATTCGAGACGGTCGACGGCATCCGCACCCTGTCGGAAAACGCGCAGCCCTTGGGTTTTGACCTGATCCGCGCGCTTGGCTGGTCGCATTTATGCGTGATCTCGGATGGCGATACATGGTTCCGCGATCCGATGATCTATGGGTTTTTTGACCGGCTGATCGATGACGGTTTCTTCGAAGGCTTCGACAATGTCGTCTTCTATGGCGCGGGTCCCTGCGGCTATGCGGCCGCCGCCTTTTCCGTCGCGGCCCCCGGATCAACCGTGATCGCGATCCAGCCCCAGGCCACGCTTGACCCGCGCATGACCGAATGGGACGACCGCTTTATCGAGATGCGCCGCATCTCCTTCACCGATCGCTATGGTTATGCGCCCGACATGCTGGATGCGGCGGCGCAGGCCTATGTGCTGTACGATCCCTACCAGCAGCTTGACGCAATGCATGCCGCCCTCTTCCGGCGCAAGAATGTCACCCGGCTGCGCCTGCCGCTTATGGGCGGCGCTCTGCAGACCAGCCTGATTCAGATGCAGATCATCTATCGCCTGATCGCACAGGCCGGTCAGGGCAAACTGACCGAGCACAGCTTTTACAAGATGTATCGCGCGCGACGCGACAACCGGGCCTATCTGCGCAACATCATGGGCCATCTCAACACCACCAATCGCGACGAGCTGAACATGATCTTGTGCAAACATGTACTGTCTCGCATGGCCGCCCCGCGGTTCCGCCATCGTCTGAACCAACTGGAAAACAACGCCGCTGCCCGGGCCGAAAGGCAAAAGGACGACAGCGAATAGGCCACGCGCCATCTTCCCCCCTCACCGCTCCTGTGCTAGCGGGGGCGCATGTCCACGACCCTCACGCTTCGCCGCCCCGACGACTGGCACCTGCATCTGCGCGATGGCGCAATGCTGAAAGGTGTTCTGCCAGAAACCGCCCGCCATTTTGCGCGTGCGATCATCATGCCCAATCTGGTGCCCCCGGTGGTCAAAAGCAGCGATGCAGCCGCATACCGCGACCGGATCATGGCCGCCCTGCCCGACGGCATGAGCTTCGAGCCGCTGATGACGCTCTATCTGACCGAAGACACCGATGCCGATGACGTGGCCGCCGCCCATGCCAGCGGTCTGGTGAAGGCGGTGAAACTCTACCCCGCAGGTGCCACGACAAACTCTGCCTCCGGCGTGCGCGATTTCGACAAGGTGCGTGGGGTGCTGGAACGGATGGCCGAGATTGGCCTGCCCCTTTGCGTCCATGGCGAAGTCACCGACAACGATATCGACATCTTCGACCGCGAAGCCGTCTTCATCGACCGCGTGCTGGACCCGATCCGGCGCAAAACACCGGGCCTGCGTGTGGTCATGGAACATATAACCACGCAAGACGGGGTGGAATACGCGGCCTCCGGCGGCGATGATCTGGGCGCGACGATCACCACCCACCATCTGGTCATCAACCGCAATGACATTCTGGTGGGCGGCATCAAGCCCCATTACTACTGCCTGCCGGTCGCCAAACGCGAGGAACACCGCCTTGCCCTGCGCAAGGCGGCCACCTCGGGCGATCCTACCTATTTCCTGGGCACCGACAGTGCGCCCCATGTGGATGCGCTGAAAGAACATGCCTGCGGTTGCGCGGGCTGCTTTACCGCCACCAACACGCTCTCGATCCTGGCCGAGGTGTTCGAGCAGGAAGACGCCCTGGGCAGGCTTGAGGCCTTCACCTCTCTCAATGGGCCCCGTTTCTATGGCCTGCCGGTGAACGAAGACACCATCACCCTCACCAAGGGCGATCCCGTCACCTATCCGGAAAAGCTCGACACTGGCGATGGCCCCGTGACCGTCTTCGACCCCAAAATGCCGCTGCATTGGCGCGTGACCTGATCTTCTTCTCTTTCCAAATACGGCACACTGCCATTTGCCCCAAGAAAGACCTCGCAAAATGATCCCCACCTCGTACCCCACTGCCGAAGAAATCGCCCGCCTCACCGCCCGGATGCTGCTGGAAATCGAAGCGGTGCACCTGAACGCGGATGAGCCGTTCACGCTGGCCTCCGGCCTGCCAAGCCCGACCTATATCGACTGCCGCAAGCTGATCTCCTTCCCGCGTATCCGGTCGACCCTGATGGATTTCCTGACCGTCACCGTGATGCGCAACGCAGGCTTTGAGGCCTTTGACAATGTCGCGGGCGGGGAAACCGCGGGCATCCCATTCGGTGCGCTGGTGGCCGAACGGATGGGCCTGCCGATGACCTATGTGCGCAAGAAACCCAAAGGCTATGGCCGCAATGCGCGTATCGAAGGCGTGATGACGGAAGGCCAACGCGTGCTTCTGGTCGAGGATCTGACCACAGATGGTGGATCGAAACTGTCCTTCGTGGACGCGATCCGCGAAACGGGGGCCACTTGCGCCCATACGGCCGTGATCTTCTATTACGGCATCTTCCCCGATACCGAGGCGAAATTGGGCGCCCACGGCGTCACGCTCCACCACCTCTGCACCTGGTGGGACGTGCTGGAGGCCGCGAAAGAATCAGGCGCCTTCACCGACACCACCCTGACCGAGGTCGAAGCCTTCCTGAACGCGCCCCGCGCCTGGCAGGATGCCCATAAAAAAGGCTGAAGCCGGAAAATCCGCGTCAATCCGGTTTGACAGGCTGGTTATGGCCTGCCACGATATCTGGGTATTGGCGGCATGGCGATGGCCAGATGATGTGGGACAGAGAGTCACCCACACTCTATCCACAGAAACATACAATTTGCCTTGAACCCATCCGCCGCGTTACCAGCCAGCCTCAGGGAGATGTCGGGGGGCATAGATGAACGAGATCGCGAATATCGATGCAGCACGGCTTCAGGCCGAGGGGGAAGCCGAAAGTCTGCCCCACTCGATCGAGGCCGAACAGCAGCTGCTGGGCGCGATTCTCACCAACAACGACATCTATGATCGCGTGGCCTCGATCATCGGGCCGCAGCATTTCTATGACCCGCTTCACGCCCGCATCTACGAGATCGCGGCCAATCGCATCGCCAAGAATGCGCTGGCCTCTCCGGTCACGTTGAAGGCCTTTCTGGAAGACGACGAGGGACTGAAAGAAGTGGGCGGGCCAGCCTATCTGGCCCGCCTTGCCGGAGCGGCCATCAGCGCCTTTGCGGTGCGTGATTACGCGCAGATGATCTATGACTTCGCCATTCGGCGGGAGCTGATCAATCTGGGCCAGGACATCGCCGACCGCGCCAAGCGGGTCGATATCAGTTCCGAACCCAAGGAACAGATCGTCGAGGCCGAACAGAAGCTTTACAAACTGTCCGAACAGGGTCAGACAGAAAGCGGGTTTCAAAGCTTTCTCAAGGCCGTAACGGACGCTGTTAATGTTGCCAACGCCGCCTATCAACGCGAAGGCGGCCTGGCGGGGATCTCCACCGGCCTGATCGATATGGACAAGAAACTGGGCGGTTTGCATCGCTCGGACCTTCTGATCCTTGCGGGGCGTCCATCGATGGGGAAAACCTCGCTTGCCACCAATATCGCCTTCAACATCGCCAAGGCCTATAAACGGGGGCTGACCCCGGACGGCTCCGAAGGGGCTGTGGATGGCGGTGTCGTGGGATTTTATTCGCTTGAGATGAGTGCCGAGCAGCTCGCCGCGCGGATCCTGTCAGAAGCATCCGAAGTGCCATCCGAACAGATCCGTCGCGGCGATATGACCGAGGCCGAATTCCGCCGTTTCGTCGAAGCGGCCAAGGCCCTGGAAGCCTGCCCGCTTTACATCGATGACACGCCCGCGCTGCCCATCAGCCAGTTGGCGGCCCGTGCCCGCAGGTTGAAGCGCACCCACGGGTTGGACGTTTTGATCGTCGATTATCTTCAGCTGGTCCGCCCGGCCTCGGCCAAGGACAGTCGGGTGAACGAGGTGTCCGAGATCACCCAGGGCCTGAAAGCCATCGCCAAGGAGCTGGATATCCCAGTGATCGCGCTTTCCCAGCTTTCGCGCCAGGTGGAAAGCCGCGAGGACAAGCGCCCGCAGCTGTCGGATCTGCGGGAATCGGGCTCGATCGAACAGGATGCGGATGTGGTGATGTTCGTCTTCCGCGAGGAGTATTATGCGGAACGCGAGAAACCCTCTGACGACCGGCTGGAGGAAATGGCCGCCTGGCAGGAACGGATGGAACGCCTCCATGGCAAAGCCGAAGTTATCATTGGCAAGCAGCGCCACGGCCCCATCGGTACGGTGGAGCTGAGTTTCGAGGGCCGCTTTACGCGCTTCGGCAATCTTATCAAACCCTGGCAGCAGGGCGAAGATCAGGGTTTCTAATCCCCCCATTCCTGCGCCGTTGCGCCTTCGGCACGCGGTGAATTTGGGTATTTTTGGCCAGAAAGAAGCAGCACATTGCAAAGTGTCACCGCCTGACCCGGTTGTGAATGGACAGCGCTGCATCGTCCCGCCAATCTGTGTGCATGCGCTGGATTGTTCTGTTTTGTCTTCTTCCCCTTGCCGCCATGGCACAGGAGCGCACCGAAGTGGATGTGGAGCTGTTTCTGGCCGTGGATCTGTCCCGCTCCATGACGCCCTACGAGATCGAGATCCAGCGCCGCGGTTATGCCGAGGCCCTGGAAAGCGCCGAGGTCTGGGTGGCGATCAATGGCGGGCTGATCGGGCGGATTGCCGTGACTTACGTGGAATGGGCCGGAGAATATGCCCAGCGTGTGGTCGTGCCCTGGACGTTGATCGACAGCGTCGAAGATGCGCGCGAGGTTGCCGATATCATCGCGACCGGGCCGGGCGACGGGATGCGGCGCACGTCGATCTCGGGCGCGCTGCTTTATGCCACCGACAGCATCGAGGCCAACAGCTTCGACGGGTTGCGCCGGGTGATTGACGTGTCGGGTGACGGGCCCAACAATCAGGGCCGCCCGGTCACACGCGCGCGCGATGCGGCGCTGGAAAAAGGTATTATCATCAATGGCCTGCCCCTGATGACCCGGGACGAAATGAGCCGCGTCTGGGATCTTCCCGATCTGGACGAATATTACCGCCGCTGCGTGATCGGCGGGCCGGGGGCCTTCGTGATCCCTGTCCTGGACTGGTCGCAATTCGCCGACGCCGTCAAACGCAAGCTTGTGCTGGAGATCTCGGGGATGCCGGCCCGCGTGATCCCCGTCCAGATGCGCGTTGAGCCGCCCTATGATTGTCTGGTCGGTGAAAAACTGTGGGAAAAGAACCGTCCGCTTTTCGACCTGCCGTAACCGGTCCGCTTTCGCTTGACCTTGGCCGCGGGGCACCGCATGAACCCGCCATGGGTGCAGCAAAGCTCACGATAGATCTTTCGGCTCTGGCGGCCAATTGGCAGGCGTTGGATGCGGCCACGCAGGTGGAAACCGGTGCCGTGGTCAAGGCCGATGGCTATGGCCTGGGCGCCGGCACGGTTGCGCGCACTTTGGCGCGCGCGGGCGCGCGACGCTTTTTCGTGGCCGTGGCCGAGGAAGGCGCTGCTGTGCGCGCCGCCCTTGGTCCGGGCCCCGAGATCAGCGTCTTTTCCGGCCATATGGCGGGCGACACCGATATCCTGCGCGCCCATAACCTGACCCCCATGCTGAATTCCGTCGATCAGATGCTGCGCCATGTGGAAAGCCTGCCCGGCCATCCGTTCGGCATCCAGCTGGACAGCGGCATGAACCGGCTGGGGATGGAGCCGGCCGAATGGGTCGCCCTGCGCGACATCGCGCTTGAGCAATCGCCCGTGCTGATCATGTCCCATCTGGCCTGCGCGGATGAACCCGATCACCCGATGAATGCCCAGCAACTCAGGACCTTCCGCGAGATGACCGATGGCGTGGACGCCCCCCGGTCGCTGGCAGCCACGGGCGGTATCCTTATGGGTGCGGCCTATCATTTCGACCTGACGCGCCCCGGCATCGGGCTTTATGGCGGCCTGCCTTTCGAAGATGCCCAGGCCGTGGTCAAGCTGGAGGCCCCGGTGATCCAAGTGCGTGAGGTCGAACCAGGGGAGACCGTGGGCTATGCCAACAGCTGGACCGCCCAGCGCCCCAGCCGGATCGCCACGGTTTCCGCAGGCTATGCCGATGGGCTGATCCGCGCCATGGGGCCGCGCGCCATGGCCTATTGCGGCACCAAACCCTGCGCGGTGGTGGGGCGCGTGTCGATGGACCTGATCACGGTCGATGTCACCGATCTGGACGAGGTGCCAGACGCGCTGACCCTTCTGAACGACCAGCAAACCGTGGACGACCTGGCCGATGCGGCGGGCACGATTGGCTATGAAATCCTGACCTCGCTGGGGCAACGCTACAAGCGGGTCGTGCTGGGATGATCCTTCTGTCCCCCCTTGGCGCGCTGGGGCGTCTCACGCTGGATATCCTGTCGGCTGTCGGCCGGGTGGCGATCTTTGCCGCGCTGACCCTGCGCCATATCCTGACGCCTCCGTTCTATCCGCGCGAGATCGCCCATGCCCTGCTGCAGATCGGCTGGCTGTCCCTGCCGGTTGTGGGTCTGACCGCGATTTTCACAGGCGGCGCGCTGGCGCTGCAGATCTATGCGGGCGGCGCGCGGTTCAATGCCGAAGCGGTGGTGCCGCAGATCGTGGCCATCGGCATGGTGCGCGAACTGGGGCCTGTTCTGGTGGGCCTGATGATTGCCGCGCGTGTAACCTCGTCGATCGCGGCCGAGATTGCCACGATGAAGGTCACCGAACAGATCGACGCGCTGGTGACCCTGTCCACGCATCCGATGAAATACCTCACCGCGCCGCGGGTGCTCGCCGCGCTGATCACGGTGCCCTTGCTGGTGGGTGTAGGCGATGTCATCGGGATTTTCGGAGGCTATGCGGTGGCCACGCAGAACCTTGGCTTCAACCCGGCCACCTATCTGAAGAACACTGTCGACTTTCTTGAAATGCGCGACATCGTCTCCTCCCTCGTCAAGGGCTGCGTCTTTGGCGGAATTGCCGCACTCATGGGGTGTTATTACGGGATGAATTCGGGCCGGGGCGCGCAAGGCGTGGGCCGGGCCACCAAAGGCTCGGTCGAGGCGGCGGCGGTCCTGATCCTGGCCGCGAACTTCCTGCTCACGGGGGTGTTTTTCTCGGTATGATCCGGCTTGAGAACGTCCATAAGGCCTTTGGCGAGAACCGCGTGCTGCGCGGTCTGACCCTTGAGGTGCCCAAAGGTACGTCCATGGTGATCATTGGCGGATCGGGCACAGGCAAATCCGTGGCGCTGAAATGCGTGCTGGGTCTGATCGCGCCGGATCAGGGCAAGATCTTCGTGGATGGGCAGGACGCCACCACGGGCGACCGCGATGCATTCCTGGCCCGCTTCGGAATGCTGTTTCAGGGCGGCGCGCTGTTCGACAGCCTGCCCGTCTGGCAGAATGTGGCCTTCCGGCTGCTGCGCGGATCGCTCAAGCGCCCCGCAGCGGAGGCGCGCGAGATCGCCATCGAAAAGCTGCGCCGCGTGGGGCTGAAGCCCGATGTGGCCGACCGGTTCCCGGCAGAGCTGTCGGGCGGCATGCAGAAACGCGTGGGCCTTGCCCGCGCCATCGCGGCCGAACCTGAAATTATTTTTTTCGACGAACCCACCACGGGGCTTGATCCGATCATGGCGGGGGTCATCAATGATCTGATCCGCGAAATCGTAGTGGAAATGGGGGCGACCGCCATGACCATCACCCATGACATGACCTCGGTGCGCGCGATTGCGGACAATGTCGCCATGTTGCACGATGGTGTGATCCAATGGACCGGCCCCGTGAAAGAGATGGACCACTCCAATGATCCCTATCTGGATCAATTCATCCATGGCCGCGCGGAAGGGCCGATTGAGGCGGTGCGCTGACGTGAGGCTCCGGAAAACGGTGTTTTCCGGCCCATTTTCTGTGTCAGAAAATGGGCTCCCGCGATGATCCGTGCGCTGACCCTCTCGCTTCTGATCCTGTATCCCATCGCATGGTTCGCCCCTCTGATGCGCGCGGGGCTTTTGCCGCTCTTTGGGCTGGAAGAGATTTCGGTCATCACCGGGCTTCAGGCGCTCTGGCAATCGGATGTGATCCTTGCACTGATCGTCACGGTCTTCGCGCTTTTTGCGCCCTATCTCAAAACCCTGGGACTGGTGCTTGTGCAATGGGATCTGGCCTCCCCCCGGCTGACGCCTGCGCTTGATATTCTGGGAAAGCTGGCCATGGCCGATGTCTTCCTGATCGCGCTTTACATCACCGTCGTCAAAGGCATCGGCGTAGGCCGGATCGAGGTTGCCTGGGGCCTCTATCTGTTCACCGCCTGCATTCTTCTGGGGCTTGTGCTTGGCATGTTCACCGCACGGCAAAAAGTGGATTGATCCTATTTTGGAAACAATAAGTCACTCTGGGCCAGATTGATACCACATCGGAAATACCCGACCCCGGCCCGATTTTTCTTTTGTGAAATATGCACATAGCGGCGTAAGCTCTTCCCTGAGGCGTCTATTTCGACGTCCTGGGGGACTTTATTATGAGTGATACGTTTCGTTCGATCTGGGCTGTCGCCCTTTATCTGTTGCAGCGCCTGTCCATTGCCATCATCGCGGTCACGGCCCTCTCATTGGCCGGCTATTCCATCGCCTGCGCCATCGGGGCCGCGCCCTGGCTGACGCTGGATGTGCAGTTCGGGTCCTACCGGTTGGATCAGGCTGGCATCTATGTGCAGCTGGCGCTGACCCTGTTTGCCGCGACTTTGTTGTTTTACCTGCCCAGCCACGCGCGGATGATGGCGCTGGAAACCTCGCACCGGTCTTTTCACATGAACATGCGCGATGTGGCCCGTGCCTATGCCGCGGCGCACAAGGCCGATCGCGAAGGGGTGTTCACCCTGTCCTCCGAGTTTGACTCCATCCTCGATCGCATCGCCTTTCTGCGCGCGCATCCCGATCTGGACGATCTTGAACCCGAAATCATGGAGCTGGCGGCGCAGATGAGCCATGTCAGCCGCGAATTGGCCCGCACCTATTCAGACAGCAACGTCAACCGCGCCCGCGACTTCCTGATCCAGCGACAGGAAGACATCGCCGAGTTCGAAGACCGCGTGCGGCTGGCCAAATCCGTGGCCGACGAGCTGACGCGCTGGCGCACCCGGGTCGAGCTGGAAGAAAGCGTCGCTCAATCGCAACTGGATCAACTGCGCCGCGATCTGGCCGAGATCCTGCTGGAACTGGCCCCGGAACCCGTTGCGGTGGCCGTGACCAAGCCGGCCCCGCGCCCGGGCCCGGCCGACATCAATGACGAACCCGACCTCTATGCCGAGGACGACCGGATCGTGGCCCTTCTGGCCCGGCGCGCGGGCGCGTGATCTGAGGTCAGTCTTGCTGGGGGCTCTGCCCCCGGCCCTGCGGGCCTCCCCCGCCGGTATTTGGAAAGAGAAGAAGACAGGCGCGCGCGCCATGCCCACGGTCGAGGGGGCTTGTTGACCCCGGGGCGTTGGGGCATGAAGCGGTATGGCGAAATCCAAGACATTTACCTGTTCCGCTTGCGCAGCGTCCTTTACGAAATGGTCGGGCCGCTGCGAGAATTGCGGAGAGTGGAACA
This sequence comes from Aestuariivita boseongensis, assembly GCF_001262635.1. Taxonomy (GTDB): domain Bacteria; phylum Pseudomonadota; class Alphaproteobacteria; order Rhodobacterales; family Rhodobacteraceae; genus Aestuariivita; species Aestuariivita boseongensis. Next base: position 22,352 of record NZ_JXYH01000033.1, on the reverse strand, counting down.
CCATCGCAGAAGAAGCGCCGCTTTCGGCTGGTCCTGCCTCGAAATCGCTAGGCGGCAAGCGGGGCACGGCCTTGCAGCTTTCGGATCTTGCGACCGCTGAAACGCCACCGCCCCGAACCGTGTCGGGGTTGGGAGAACTGGACCGCGTTCTGGGCGGCGGTCTGGTGCCGGCCTCCGCCATTTTGGTCGGTGGTGACCCGGGCATCGGGAAATCCACTTTGCTGCTGCAGGCTGCCGCGCGTTTCGCGCAGGCGGGGCTCAAAACCGTCTATATCTCGGGCGAGGAGGCCTCCGCCCAGGTGCGCATGCGCGCTCAAAGGCTGGGGCTGTCGGACGCGCCGGTGCAACTGGCCACGGAAACCAATCTGCGCGACATCCTCACCACTCTGGAGGCCGAACGCCCGCAATTGGCCATCATCGATTCGATCCAGACCATGTGGGCCGACAATGTCGACAGCGCGCCGGGATCTGTCAGCCAGGTGCGCGCGGCGGCGCATGAGCTGACCTCTTTCGCCAAAAGGCGCGGCACCTCGGTGATCCTTGTTGGCCATGTCACAAAGGAAGGCCAGATCGCGGGCCCCCGCGTTGTCGAACATATGGTTGACACGGTGCTGTATTTCGAAGGCGAACGCGGGCATCAGTTCCGCATCCTGCGCAGCGTGAAAAACCGCTTTGGCCCAGCTGATGAGATCGGCGTGTTCGAGATGACGGGACGCGGGCTCGATGAGGTGACGAACCCCTCAGCCCTGTTTTTGTCCGAACGCGGCGAACCCAGCCCCGGATCGGTCGTGTTCGCAGGCATCGAAGGCACGCGCCCCGTTCTGGTGGAGCTGCAGGCCCTTGTGGCCCCCACCCCGCATTCCCAGCCCCGCCGCACCGTCGTGGGATGGGATGGCGGGCGTCTGGCGATGATCCTTGCCGTGCTTGAGGCGCGCTGCGGCATCCCCTTCGCGGGCCTTGACGTTTATCTGAACGTGGCAGGTGGGCTTAAGATCTCTGAACCGGCCGCCGATCTGGCCGTGGCGGCCGCCTTGCTTTCTGCGCGAGAAGACGCCGCCCTGCCTGCCGATACCGTGGTTTTCGGCGAAATCAGCCTGTCGGGCGCATTACGTCCCGCCCCCCAGACCGAAAACAGGTTGAAAGAGGCGCAAAAACTTGGTTTTTCAGGAGCCATCGCGCCCGCGGGGGGCAAGATGGGCTCGGATCAGGGTCTCAGGCTTACCCGCCCCGCCGATCTGACAAGCTTTGTCGGTGAGGTGTTCGGAGCCGGCTGACGATCAACATAAGCGAGAGGCGAGCACGCGACATGGAAGGCTTTACCATCATCGACGGCATTGTGGCCGTGATCATCGTTCTGTCGGCGCTTCTGGCCTATTCGCGCGGGCTTGTACGCGAAACGCTGGCCATCGCGGGCTGGATTGCCGCCGCGATCCTGGGTTTCATCTTCGCCCCGCAGCTTGAACCGCTGGTCAAGGAAATCCCGGTCATCGGCGATTTCATCTCCGACAGCTGCGAATTGGGCATGATCACCGCCTTTGCCGCCGTTTTTGCCGTGGCGCTGATCGTGGTCAGCCTGTTCACACCGCTTTTCGCCTCTGTCGTGCAGCGCTCGGCCTTGGGGGGGCTGGATCAGGGTCTGGGTTTCCTCTTTGGCGTGGTGCGGGGCATCCTTTTGGTTGCCATCGCCTTTTTCGTCTATGACGTGGTCATTACAGGCCAAAGTTTCACCATGGTGGATGAAAGCCGCTCGGCCGTGGTGTTCGACCAGTTGTCCGCACAGATCGAAGACCAGGATCCGCAAGCGGCCCTTGGCTGGATCACCGGTCAGTACGAGGCTTTGGTGGGCGCTTGCGGGCAGTGATGCGGCCTGCGCAGTGCGGTCCTGCAACAGGGCGCATCTGCCGCGCCCTTGAAATGTGATCGTTTCGTGACATGTCTGACGTGACCTTTTAATCAGGGGGTATCCCCCTTCCCCGGATTCGGAGCTGCCCCTTGTCCGATACGATCTTTCCCGCCCACCCCTTCGATACAGACGCCTTCCTTCCGGATGTCGCGGATGAAGACAAACTGAAGGAAGAATGCGGTATCTTCGGCGTTGTCGGCGTCAAGGATGCGGCCAATTTCGTGGCGCTGGGTCTGCATGCCCTGCAGCATCGCGGTCAGGAAGCCGGCGGCATCGTCTCGCATGACCCGGAGGCCGGCTTCAACTCGGCCCGCCGTTTTGGCTATGTGCGCGACAACTTCACCTCGCAATCGGTGATGGAAACCCTGCCCGGCCCGCTGGCCATCGGGCATGTGCGCTACTCCACCGCCGGATCGAAAGGTCAGACCGCGATCCGCGATGTGCAGCCATTCTTTGGCGAGTTTTCCATGGGTGGCGCGGCCATTGCCCATAATGGCAACATCACCAATGCGAACGCGCTGAGGCGCGAGCTGATCGAACGCGGGTCGATTTTCCAGTCGTCCTCGGACAGCGAATGCATCATCCACCTGATGGCGCGGTCGATGGGCCGGTCTATCCCCGACCGGATGGAAGATGCGCTGAAAAAGGTCGAAGGCGCGTTTTCGGTTGTCGCCATGACCCGCACCAAGCTGATCGGCGTGCGCGATCCTTTGGGCGTGCGGCCGCTGGTGCTGGGCCAGGTGGGCGATGGCTGGGTGCTGAGTTCGGAAACCTGCGCACTCGACATCATCGGCGCCAAATTCGTGCGCGAGATCGAACCGGGCGAGATGGTCGTGATCAACGACAAGGGCGTGGAAAGCCATTTCCCCTTCCGCCGCGCCAAATCGCGCTTCTGCATTTTCGAACATGTCTATTTCTCGCGCCCCGATTCGATCATCGGCGGGCGGTCGGTTTATGAAACCCGCGAGGCGATCGGCATGGAACTGGCCAAGGAAGCCCCGGTCGAGGCCGATCTGGTCTGCCCGGTGCCCGATTCTGGCACCCCTGCCGCCATCGGTTATGCGCGCCAGTCGGGTATCCCCTACGGCATGGGCATCATCCGCAACCAATATGTCGGGCGCACCTTTATCGAGCCCACCGAACAGATCCGTAACATGGGTGTCCGGCTGAAGCTGAACGTGAACCGTGCGCTGATCGACGGCAAACGGGTCATTCTGGTGGACGACTCGGTCGTGCGTGGCACCACCTCGCGCAAGATCAAGGAAATGATCCTCGATGCCGGTGCGGCAGAGGTGCATTTCCGCATCGCATCGCCCCCCACCGCCTGGCCCTGTTTCTATGGTGTGGACACGCCGCAGCGCGAAAAGCTCCTTGCTGCCACGATGAGCGAAGAGGAAATGCGCGATCATCTGGCCGTGGATAGCCTGAAATTCATCTCGCTGGACGGTCTTTATCGCGCCGTGGGCCAATCGCAGGGTCGTAACCCGGACGCGCCGCAATATTGCGATGCCTGTTTCTCGGGCGAGTATCCGGTGAAACCGGCCGATATGATCGAGCAGGGTTTTGAGTTGAAAGCCGCCGAATAGGCGCATGTCCGCGCTTGTCGCTCTCACGCCGCATCTTGCGGATTACAAGGCGTCTCTTGACGGCGACATGATCACCTGGGCCTGCCCGAGCCCCGAAATCACGATCCGCTTTCCCATTCCCCCTTGGAGCACATCCGCAGATCTGGATGAAACCAGCGGCATTTTTCCCCCGCCCAGCGTCCACGACAACGCGATACACATCACCTGGATCGAAAACCCGCAGCAGGTCAGGTCGCGTTTTGCGATCTTTCCACGCGACAACGATCCCAATGATTACCACAGCAAATATGAGGTCGAGGTCATCCACCCCTTTGCCAGGAACGCATTTGACCCTGGTGACAAAACCGACCCGTTTGTGACCACGCAAAACAGCCGCCTCAGAACGCTTCTGCGCTCGGACGATCGCACGCTGCGCATCGAACTGCACCCCGGATCGCAGGACAAGCCCATCCCGGCCCCGCGCATCTATGTCATCTGCTCCATCCGCCGCGGCGACACCACCGCAATACTCAGGTTGGATCATCGCTGCGGGGTCTTCGATGCCGATGACGCCAGCGCCTGGCCCGTCTCTGAAGACACGCTGAGCACATGGGCGCGGCACATGAACCGTTTGGATTTCCTGCCAGACTAGGCCTCCCGCGATCACATTTTCATCGGTCTGCAAGGACGCGCCGGGCGCAGGCAAAGCCTTGCCGATGACCTCACGGCGCGCATCCCATGCGCCCTTTCCTTCGCCGGAATGGCGTGATACCGCCCGTCGCTGCAACGCAGAAAATTCATAGTGATCCCCATGGCTGAAGACCCGACCAATCCCAAAGTGCAAAGTCTCGCAACAAAAGACGGAGCGCTCGACACTCACAACCTGTCGCTTATCGGCACGATGGGCACCGAAGCTTTGCCGCGCGCCCTCGTGCGGTTCCCCAATGGCCGCATCGAAAAGGTCACCGTGGGCGACTCCCTGCGCGGCAACCGCATCGACGCGATCGAACCCGAACGCCTGTTGATGAGCCGCAATGGCCGCCAGAGCATACTGCAAATGCCGCAGGGCTAGGGGCTTGACCCGGCCCAGCGCTCGGGCCATGACCTGCACCCATGACTGACAAAACCGCATTGATCATCGGCGCCTCGCGCGGCCTGGGCGCTGCCATGGCCGAAGCCTTGGCCGACACCCATCATATTATCGCCGTCGCCCGCACCACAGGCGCGCTTGAGGAACTGGATGACCGGATCCAGGCCAAGGGCGGTTCGGCCACTCTGGCACCGATGGATATCACCAACACCGACGCTATGGCGACGCTGTGCCGGGGCATCCATGACCGCTGGGGGCGTCTTGATCTTTGGGTACATGCGGCGATCCATGCCGCCCCTCTGAGCCCGGCCAACCATATCGACGCGAAGGACTGGAAAAAATCCGTCGACATCAACGCCAATGCGGTTTCGGTCCTAATCCCCTTCATCGCGCCGCTTCTGGGCGATACGGGTCAGGCCGTGTTCTTTGACGACGCCACCGCCCGCGGCGGTCAGTTCTACGGAGCCTACGGTGCCACCAAGGCGGCCCAGATCTCGCTGGCCCAAAGCTGGGCGGCGGAAACGCAACGCACCGGCCCCAAGGTTCACATCCTGGAGCCAAAGCCCATGCCGACCGCCACGCGCGCAAGGTTCTTCCCGGGCGAGGCGCGTGACACTCTCACTCTGGCGGATCAGGAAGCGCAGCGGCTGTTGTCTTTGCTTTAACCCAACGTCTGATGCTTGGCGCAGGCTGCGCGGGGTATTTGGGGCCAGAAAGAAGCAGCAGCCGGGTTGCTGTGCTGCAATGCTTGCCCTGCCATGGCTGCCCGTCTATCAAAGCCAAAACGGTTGGGGGCAGGCTATGCGGATCCTGGTGACAAATGACGACGGCATCAATGCGCCGGGGCTTGCGGTGCTGGAAGAGATTGCGCGCAACATCGCTGGCCCCGAGGGAGAGGTCTGGGTCGTCGCCCCCGCCTTCGAACAATCGGGCGTGGCCCACTGCATCAGCTATACCCACCCGATGATGATCGCCCAGATGGGCGAACGCCGCTGGGCCGCTGAAGGCTCCCCCGCCGATTGCGTGCTGGCCGCCATCCATGATGTGATGACAGATGCGCCGCCCGACCTGATCCTGTCGGGTGTGAACCGGGGCAATAACTCCGCCGAAAACGCGCTGTACTCCGGCACGCTGGGCGGCGCGATGGAAGGGGCGCTGCAGGGCTTCACCGCCATCGCCATGTCGCAATATTATGGGCCGGCCGTAGCAAACCTGCCCGATCCCTTCGGCGCCTCCCGAAGGCACGGCGCTGACGTGATCCGCAAGATCCTGAACGCCGACATGCCCAGATCCGACGATTACCGTCTGTTCTACAACGTGAATTTCCCCCCCGTCCCGCCTGAGGATGTCAAAGGCATCAGGGTCGCCCCCCAGGGCTTCCGCCGCGACATGGGCTTTGGCGTGCAACCTGTGACCGCGCCCTCGGGCCGCCGGTTCCTCTGGGTCACAGGCGCGCCGCAGCAACAACCCACCCATCCCGGCACAGATGCGGCGGTAAACCTTGAGGGCTATATCTCGGTCACGCCGATGCGGGCCGATCTGACCGATCATTCGGTTCTGGACGCGCTGAAAGTCATCGAATGAGCGGACCTTCGCCTGAGACCAAAATGCAGTTTCTCTATGCGCTGCGGTCCAAAGGCGTGACCGACGCGCGCGTTCTCTCGGCCATGGAAGAGATCGACCGAGGCCCTTTTATCCGCGGCCTCTTTGCCGAACGCGCCTATGAGGACATGCCGCTGCCGATCAATTGCGGCCAGACGATTTCCCAGCCCTCTGTCGTGGGTCTGATGACGCAAGCCCTGCAAATCAGCCCGCGAGACAAGGTTTTGGAGGTGGGCACAGGCTCGGGCTATCAGGCCGCGATCCTTTCGAAATTGGCGCGCCGCGTCTATACGATCGACCGCCACCGCCGTCTCGTACACGAGGCGCGCGAAATTTTCGAGGCGCTGGATCTGACCAATGTGACCGCCGTGACGGGCGACGGATCCTTCGGTTTGCCCGAGCAGGCCCCCTTTGACCGCATCATCGTGACCGCCGCCGCCGAAGACCCTCCAGGCCCGCTCTTGGCGCAGTTGAAAATCGGGGGTATCATGGTGGTGCCGGTGGGCCAGTCGGATGCGGTGCAAACGCTGATCCGCGTGCGCAAGTCCGAAGACGGGCTTGAATATGACGAGCTTCGCCCGGTGCGGTTCGTGCCCCTTCTCGAAGGGCTCAGCCGCGAGAATTGAGTAGATGTGAACGCAAATCCCCGGAGAACATGGGGAAAGCCTGAGGATATCGAGATGCCCCTGCCCAAACGGTCTGCGGCCCTGACGGCAGCCTGCCTTGCGCTGGCGGGCTGTACCGAACCCCTGGATTTCGACCTGCGCGGCAATGTGGGCGCGTTTTCCACCGCCCAGGCGGTGCAGAACGTGACCGCCAATCGCCCGGCACCGGATGCGCGCGGCATCATTTCCTATCCCAATTACCAGGTGGCCGTCGCGCGCAGGGGCGATACGGTTACCAGCGTGGCCCGCCGCATCGGCAGTGACCCGGCGACCCTGGCACGGTTCAACGGGCTTGCGCCGGATGTGCCGCTGCGCGACGGGGAAATCCTTGCCCTGCCTGGCCGCGTGGCCGAACCCGCCCCCGGCACGCCGGGCGCGATCGACATCACCACGCTGGCCGGCAACGCCATCGACAGCAGCCCCAGCACGCCGCGTGTGACCACAACCACTCTGGAAAGCCCCGCGCCGCGATCCGACACACCGGGCGAACCCATCCGCCACAAGGTTGCACGCGGGGAAACCGCCTTTTCCATCGCACGGCTTTACCAGGTGCCGGTGCGCGCCCTGGCCGAATGGAACGGGCTGGGCCCCGATTTCGCCATCCGCGAAGGGCAATACCTGTTGATCCCCGTGGCCAATGCCGCCGCCCCGCCAGTGCGCACGGCAGCGGCCAGCAGCGGCGTGACGGCGCCTGGCCAGGGTTCGCCCACACCGACCCCGCCCAGCGCCTCAACGCCGCTTCCGCGCGAAACGGTGGCCCCGGTGGCGACGGCCCGGAAACCCGCGCCGGTCAGTGTGGGCACGCCCACCCGCAGCAGCAACGCGGCCATGGCCATGCCGGTGGACGGGAAGATCATCCGTGACTATGCCCCCGGCCGCAACGACGGCATCGACATCGCCGCCGCCGCCGGCGCGCCGGTGAAAGCTGCCGCCGATGGCACCGTGGCCGCCATCACCTCCAGCGCCGACCAGGTGCCCATCGTGGTCGTCCGCCATCCCGACAATGTTCTGACCGTCTATGCCAATGTGGATGCGATCCGCGTCAAGAAGGGCGACACTGTCAAACGCGGACAGCAGATTGCCAAGCTGCGCGGGGGCGACGATGCCTATGTGCATTTCGAAGTGCGCGAGGGCTTCGATTCTGTCGATCCGACACCGTATCTGAATTAGACCGGGGTTTGGGGGCGCTGCCCCCGTCCCTGCGGGACTCCCCCGCCGGTATTTGGAAAGAGAAGAAGAGCCGGTTCAGCTGACCGACACACCGTGCCGCCCGGCCAGATCGACAAAGAACTGCCAGGCGACCCGGCCCGACCGTGCCCCGCGCGTGGCCTGCCATTCGATCGCATCGGCACGCAGACTTTCCGGATCCACCTTGACGCCATAGGCCGCGCAATATCCGTCGATCATCGACAGAAACTCGTCCTGCGAACAGGGGTGGAATCCCAGCCACAGCCCGAAACGGTCGGAGAGCGAGACCTTCTCTTCCACCGCCTCGGACGGGTTGATGCCAGACTGGCGCTCATTCTCGATCATGTCGCGCGGCATCAGGTGGCGTCGGTTCGATGTGGCATAGAAGACCACGTTGTCGGGCCGCCCTTCGATCCCGCCATCCAGAACGGCTTTGAGGCTTTTGTAATGCTGGTCGTCATGGGAAAAGGACAGATCATCGCAGAAAAGCACAAAGCGATAGGGCGCACCGCGCAACAGGTTCAGCAGACGCGCCACCGATGGCAGGTCTTCGCGTTGCAACTCGACGATCTTGAGATCCGGAAAATCCGCATGAAGCACGCCATGCACCGCCTTGACAAGGCTGGATTTTCCCATGCCCCGCGCGCCCCACAATAGGGCGTTGTTCGCACCATATCCTTGCGCAAACCGCCGGGTGTTTTCCAACAGAGTGTCGCGGGAGCGATCCACCCCGACCAAAAGCGACAGATCCACCCGGTTGACCTTGTTCACCGGGCTCAGCCGATCCGGGTCCACATGCCAGACAAAGGCCGAGGCGCCCGCGAAATCCAGGGCCTCCAGCGGCGCGGGAGACATCCGCTCCAGCGCCGCCGCAATCCGTTCCAAAGGCTCACTCACCGGTCGCGCTCTCCGTCTTCGGCGTCGGCCTCGTCGAATTCGGCTTCCAACTCGTCTTCATCGAACCACAGCCCCTGGGCGCGCAGCTCTTTCTCGCGTTTTTTCTCCACACGCCGCACCAGCTGGATCGACACTTCGTACAGCCCGTAGACCACGACAAACAGGATGATCTGCGTGATCACATCCGGCGGTGTCACCAGCGCGGCCAGCACCAGAATGCCCACCACCGCATATTTGCGCACCGATTTCAGGCCCGCCGCGCTGACCAGCCCGGCCTTGCCCATCAGCGTCAGCAACACGGGCAGCTGGAAGCACATGCCAAAGGCCACGATGAATTTGATCGTCAGGTTCAGATATTCCTGGGCCGAGCCCTGGAACACCACCGACAGGCCCTGTGCCACTTCTTCGCCGACGACCGCCTCGCCTTCGGCCCCGAATTGCTGGAAGCCAAGAAAGAAATCATAGGCAAGCGGCGTGACCACATAGAAAGCGAAGGCCGCGCCCAGGAAAAACATGAAGGGCGACGCGATCAGGAAGGGCAGAAACGCCCCTTTTTCCGACTTGTAGAGGCCCGGTGCCACGAACCGCCACAGCTGGTGGGCGATGAAGGGAAAGCCCAGGATAAAGCCACCCAGCAGCGACACCTTGATCGCCACGAAGAAGCCTTCCTGCGGACTGATGAAGATCAGGTCGCAATCCTGCCCCCGCTGGGCCAGCACCTGACACAGCGGCGCGGTCAGGAAATTGAAGATCGGCGTGGCAACGGTGAAACAGATCACCATGCCCACCAGAAAATACAGCACACAGCGAATGAGCCGTGTGCGCAACTCCGCCAGATGCTCGATCAGCGGGGCAGAGGTGTCGTCCATATCTTCGGTTTGCGTCATGTCTTGCTTTCAGAGCTCTCAGGCGCATCCTTGGCCAGCTGCGCCTCGTATTCCTCGGCCTTGGCCAGCGCTTCCTGCGCCTCGCGCGCCTTGCGCTCTGCGGCGGCCCGCGCGGTGGCGGCCTGGATCTTGCGCGCCTTCTCAGCCCGATCAGCGGCCAGCTTGCCGGTTTCGCTCTCGGGATCGAACTTGGTGGGGTCCAGCGACGATGTCAGATCTTTCGCCGCGCTTTTGACCCCGTCCATGGCGCTGCCCACCGGGCTGCTCGCCGTCTTAAGACCTTTGGCGATGTCATTCACGCCGGCCTCGTCGGCGGCATCGTTCATCGCGCGCGAAAACTCCCGCGCCATGCCGCGCATCTTGCCAACGAACTTGCCGATATTGCGGAAAAGAACCGGAAGGTCCTTGGGCCCCACGACGATCAACGCCACGATCCCGATGACCAGCAACTCGGTCCAGCCGAGGTCAAACATGGATCAGACCTTGTCTTTGTCGGTCGCCTCGGGGGTGACGTCCTTTGCGTCCTCTGCCGCCTGCGCTTCCAGCTCTTCGGTACCGTCCTTCACGCCTTTCTTGAACGCGGTGATGCCTTTGCCCACCTCACCCATCAGCGACGAAATCTTGCCGCGGCCAAACAGGACCAGAACGACAACAGCGATCAGCAGAAGGCCGGGAAGGCCGATATTGTTCAACATTGGGTCTCTCCTCACGAATGTTGTGCGCAAGGCATCCTGCGCGTCAGTTCCCTTTGGCCTAGGCCTACTGTGGGACAGGGTGGCGCGAAAACCCTCCACAATGATTTTCCGCGACCCCGATCAGGAAAATTCCGCGAATTTTCGCACTTGGCGAAACCAACTGACAGGTTTATGTCAGTTGCACCCTGCCAAACAGGCCCCATCACACAGATGGGAGATCAACATGACCAAAACCGTAGAAATCGTGACCTTTCGCACGCACCCGCAGCACTCCGCAGGCGATGTCCATCAGGCTGCCGCCGCGATGAAAGGGTTCCTGCACGAAACCGGCGGCATGGCGCAACGCACCCTCAGCCAGGACGCGGACGGGCTCTGGACCGGCCATATCCTCTGGAACAGCTTGGAGGACGCCCAACGCGCCGCCGCTCGGATCGGCACGGCGCCCGAGGCGCAAGCCTTCATCGCCATGATCGATGGGCCAAGCGTCACGATGCGCCACGCCACCTTACACCTTCAGATGGAGTGATATGCGCCGCACCGACCGCCTCTTTGACATCATCGGCATCCTGCGCGACGGCAAACTGCACCGCGCGCAGGACATCGCCGACCGTCTTGAGGTGTCGGTGCGCACCATCTACCGCGACATGGACACGCTTGTCGCCTCGGGCATTCCCGTCGAAGGCGAACGCGGCATGGGATACATGGTGCGCGAGGCGATCACCCTGCCCCCGCTGACGCTGACCACAGAAGAGCTTGAGGCCCTCAACCTCGGCATCGCCATCGTGTCCGAAGCCGCCGACCCCGATCTGAAACGTGCCGCCCTCACCTTGGCCGATAAGATCGACGCGGTGCTGCCCACCCAAACCATCGCCGAAGCCGATGCGTGGAAATTCGCGGTCTACCCCTTTGCCGATGCCGCGCGCGGTTTTGCCCATATGCCCGCGTTGCGTGCCGCAATCAAAACGCGGCAGAAACTCGCGCTGTCTTACCGGCGGATCGACGGCACCCTGACCCAGCGCACCATCCGCCCACTGCATATGGAATATTGGGGCCGCGTCTGGACGCTCACCGCCTGGTGCGAGTTGCGCGACGATTTCCGCGTCTTCCGCGTCGACCTGATTGAAGAGGCCACCGCCCTGCCCGAGCTTTTCACGGATGAGCCCGGCAAATCCCTCGCGGATTACATGGCACGTCAGCCAGCCTAAATCGTAGCCCTGCTTCTTTCTGGCTAAAAATACCCATCGCACCCGCTCAAGCCGGGAACACGAAACACTTGTCCCGGCGGATCGTCAGCCACATGACCTTTCCCGGCTTGGGCAGAAACACCCCCGGCACCGTCACCTTGATCATCGATCCGTCAAAATCCATGCGGAACTCCACAAGGCTTTCATTGCCCATAAAGCGCGACCGCTCCACCACGCCGCGAGCAGGGGCGCCCTCGGTGGGCGTGGGGGCCGGGCCCTTGCCGCCCCGGTCAAAATCAATCCTCACATGCTGTGGACGGAACACGATCTCCACCTCTGTGAGATCAGGCACGCCGGGCGCAAGGAACCGGCCAAAGGGCGTCATCGCCAGTGCGCCTTCAACTGTGGCCCGCAACACATTGGTATCGCTGAAAAAAGCCACCGCCGCATGATCCAGGGGACGGGTATAGACGTTATAAGGTGCGCCCCGCTGCACGATCACCCCATCCCGCATCAGCGCGATCTCATCGGCCATGCGCATAGCCTCTTCCGGCTCATGGGTGACCAGCAGAACGGCGGTATCTTCGGCCTTCAGCAGATCCAGCGTGTCGTCCCGGATCCCGTCGCGCAGCCGGTTGTCCAGCCCCGAGAACGGCTCGTCCATCAGCATGATCCGGGGCCGCGGCGCCAGCGCGCGCGCCAAAGCCACGCGCTGCTGTTCCCCGCCTGACAGCTGATGCGGATAGCCGTCAATGAAGCGGATCAGATCCACCTGCCGCAACAGCTCCTCCACCCGCGCACGCTTCTGCTCGCGCGGGCCTTTCAGACCGAAAGCTACATTGTCAGCCACGCTCAGATGCGGAAACAGGGCGAAATCCTGAAACATCAGCCCGATCTCGCGCCGCTCGGGCGGCACGCGGGTGATCGTGTCGCAGATCAGCTTGCCATCCACATAGATCTCGCCCGAATCCTGCATTTCCACCCCGGCAATCATCCGCAGCGTGGTGGATTTCCCGCAGCCCGAAGGGCCCAGCAGGCAGGTCACCTGCCCCGGCATGATGCTCAGCGAGACATCATTCACCACCGCCCGGTCGTCGAAACGCCGGACCAGATTGCGCACCTCAAGCCGGGGGGTCGCATTTGGAGGGGTGGATGCCTGCACGCGGGCCTCGTATTGATTTCCCGATTAAAACCATCGGTTATCAACCCACGCTTCCCCGCGCAAGGCTCTCCGCGCGGTCAGAGCGTCGCGTTCACCCCACCCCCGTCCAGCAGGATGTTCTGGCCCACGATAAAGCCCGCATGCTGCGAACACAGGAACGCACAGGTCGCGCCGAACTCTTCCGAGGTGCCATAGCGCCGCGCGGGGATCGTGGATGCCCGCCGCGCCTGCGCCTCTTCGATCGTGATCCCTTCGGCCTTTGCGACGGGTCCATCCAGCGCCTCGGCCCGGTCGGTTGCGTGGATGCCCGGCAACAGGTTGTTGATTGTTACGCCGCTGGGCGCCACCTGCCGCGCGGTGCCCGCCACAAATCCCGTAAGCCCCGTGCGCGCCGCGTTCGACAGGCCCAGCTGCGGGATCGGCGCCTTGACCGACTGGCTGGTGATATTGACCACCCGACCCCAGCCGCGCTCCATCATGCCGGGCAGAACCGCCTGCATCAGCGCGATGGGTGTCAGCATATTGGCATCGAGTGCTGCGATGAAATCATCGCGCGACCAGTCATGCCACATGCCCGGCGGCGGGCCACCCGCATTGGTCACAAGGATATCCACCTGGCCTGCCGCCTCCAGCACCGCCGCGCGGCCCTCTTCGCTGGTGATATCTGCGGCCACAGTAGCCACGTCGACCCCATGGGCGTCGCGCAGCTTGGCCGCCGCGGCCTCCAGCGCCTCCGCCCCGCGCGCGTTCATCACGAGGTTGACGCCCGCTGCCGCCAAAGCCTCGGCGCAGCCAAAGCCCAGGCCCTTGCTGGATGCACAGACCAAAGCACGTTTTCCCGATATCCCCAGATCCATCTCTCTCACTCCCATGACACTGATTTTGCCTGAAAACTCCCTATCACTGCGGCTGCCCGAATTGCCAGCAAAACACCCGTCCGTTGACCCGCTCTTGCCACAATTCTACCCTAACTCTTCATGTCAAAGCGGCCACGCCGCATCGAAGGCAAGTTCAAGAGGATCCGGATGTCCGATCGGACCACCCCCATTCAATCTGTGCAGGTCTACCCGGCCGCGTGCTTTCGCGTCTCGGCGGGCGCCAATCTGGGCGACGGGATCTCCTGGCATGAAGAGCTTGAACTGAACGATTACTACATGCTGGAACCCGGCGCGCTGCGCGGCCGGCTGTCGCTGCAGGCCGATGTCGATGGCGGCTTCCACGTGGCCGAAGACACCGGGCTGGGCCATCCGGGCGCGCGGCTTCATCTGGATTGCGCGCTGACCTTCATGTCACCGGACGGGCAAACCCAGGATGCAGTGGTCATCGTTGAACTGGATGAAACCGACAGCATCGCGGGGCTTTACCTGCTGTCGCTCTCCGAATTGCAGCCACGCGTGGAATATGCGCTGGTGGGCGTCAACCCCGACGGAGCGCGCGCCTGCTTTGCCCGCGTGGCCTGCGTCTATTTCACCCGTGGCACGCATATCACCCTGTCCACGGGCGAACAGCGCCTGATCGAAGATCTGCAAGTCGGCGACCGCGTCCTGACCCGCGATGACGGTGCACAGGAAATCCGCTGGATCGGAGCGTCGACCGTTCGCGCGCAGGGCGACATGGCCCCCGTGGTGATCGAGGCGGGCGCGCTCAACAACGCCCATGACCTGGTGGTCAGCCCCGATCACAGGCTGTTCGTCTATCAGCGCCAGGACCGGATCGGCGCAGGTCAGGCCGAACTCATGGTCAAGGCGCGCCACCTGGTGAATGGCGACACCGTCCGCATTGCGTCGGGCGGGTTCGTCGAGTATTTTCAGATCCTATTCGATCGGCACCACATCATCTATGCCGAAGGGATCGCGGCGGAATCCATGCTGGTCGACCCGCGCACCAGACCCTCTCTGCCGCCAGAGCTGCTGGAAAAACTGACCGAAGTGATGCCTGGCCACGCCCGTTCCGGTCACCACGGGATTGATGTCCAGCAAGCGCTGCTCGACCGGCCGGACGCAATCGACATCCTGCGCCGCGCCTCGACGCGTTAAGACAGCCGCGCGTGTTTATACGGTATAAAAGAACTCTTCGCGGGTAATCTTGCCGTCAGTCACGTGGTAGACGCCGATTTCTTTCATGTCGAAGGTTTCGCCGCTGTCCTTCACCTTCCCCTGCACCTCAAAGATCACCGCAAAACGGTCATCCCCATGCAGCATCGGATCGCTCACCTGGGCACCGGTCACCTCCATCGCGTTTCCCCACCATTCATGCTTGGCCCGGATCGCGTCCAGCCCCTTGGCCTCGCGCGGCATCCCCTGTTCAGCCGCCTCGACAGACACGGCATCCGACGCATAAAGCTTGCCCAGGTTTTCAACCTCCCGCCCTTCGCGGCATCCGGCGACCAGAGCGTTCGCAACAACTTTGAGATCCATAGCGCATTCCTCCAATATGTTCATGATATGTTCTCATCATGCCACAAAATCGCGGAATCTCAAAATCACAACTGACTGTTGCGCGCTTCTTTCATCAGCGTCGAGTGCTGCGCCAGCATCTCCCGTGCCGCCGCATGGAACCGAAGCAAGGTGTCATCCTGGAACCGGGAGTGATTGTTGCCCGACAATAAGGCCGTCCAATAAATGCGCAGGATCAGGTTCATCCGCGCCTGATATCCCGGGCCCATCTTGCGAAACCACCGCACCATGTCCGCATCCAGCCGCAGCGTCACCCGCGTTTTCGCAGGCTCCAGCGGATGGAGGTAATCCAACGCGTTCCAATCCTCCGGCAGGCTCTGATCGATTCATTTCAGAGACAGCTACAACTGCAGCGCTTCCAGCGATTGGGCCATGTGTTTTCCGTGCGCGATTTTCCGGGTCATCTGTTCCACCTATTGCGTGCTTTTTCCCGATCCTCCTCCAAAAAGCATAACGACTGCGATGGCCTACGCGCGGTGCACGTGCGGTGCACAGGTTGTGCACGGATGTCATACCGCCAATTTCTTGCCCTTTGATTAAGTCTGACCTATACGCGCGCTCATGTTAGACGCAGCCCGAAATCGCCCCGAATTGCCCGCCGAAATCGCCCGGCGGCGCACCTTTGCCATCATCTCGCACCCCGATGCGGGCAAGACCACGCTGACCGAAAAATTCCTGCTCTTCGGTGGCGCGATCCAGATGGCCGGACAGGTGCGCGCCAAGGGCGAAGCGCGGCGGACACGCTCGGATTTCATGGCGATGGAAAAAGACCGCGGCATCTCGGTCTCCGCCTCGGCAATGTCGTTTGATTTCAAAGAGTTCCGCTTCAATCTGGTCGACACACCCGGCCACTCGGATTTCTCCGAAGACACCTATCGCACGCTGACTGCCGTGGACGCCGCCGTGATGGTGATCGACGGCGCGAAAGGCGTGGAAAGCCAGACCCAGAAACTCTTCGAGGTCTGCCGCCTGCGCGACCTGCCCATCCTGACCTTCTGCAACAAGATGGACCGCGAAAGCCGCGACACGTTCGAGATCATTGACGAGATCCAGGAAAACCTGGCCATCGACGTCACCCCCGCCTCCTGGCCCATCGGCATGGGGCGCGATTTCATCGGCTGCTATGACATCCTGCGCGACCGACTGGAACTGATGGACCGCGCCGACCGCAACCGCGTGGCGGAAACCATTGAAATCAACGGCTTGGACGATCCAAAACTGGCCGAACACGTCCCCGCCGCCCAGCTGGAGCAGCTGAAGGAAGAGCTTGAGATGGCGCGCGAACTCCTCCCCACGCTCGACCGCAAGGCCGTCCTCGAAGGGACGATGACGCCCATCTGGTTCGGCTCGGCCATCAACTCCTTCGGGGTCAAGGAACTGATGGACGGCATCGGCACCTACGGCCCAGAACCGCAGATCCAGACAGCTGAGCCCAGGCAGATTATGCCCGAAGAAACAAAGGTTTCCGGCTTTGTCTTCAAGGTACAGGCCAATATGGACCCCAAGCACCGGGACCGCGTGGCCTTTGTCCGCATGGCGTCCGGCCACTTCAAACGCGGCATGAAACTGACCCATGTGCGCACCAAGAAACCCATGGCCATCTCAAACCCTGTGCTGTTTTTGGCCTCAGACCGAGAGCTTGCCGACGAGGCCTGGGCCGGCGACATCATCGGCATTCCCAACCATGGCCAGCTGCGTATCGGCGATACGTTAACCGAAGGGGAAGCTTTGCGTGTTACTGGTATCCCCTCCTTCGCGCCCGAATTGCTGCAAGGCGTCCGTGCCGGCGATCCGCTGAAAGCCAAGCATCTGGAAAAGGCGCTGATGCAATTTGCCGAAGAAGGCGCGGCCAAAGTCTTCAAGCCCTCCATCGGGTCGGGCTTTGTCGTGGGCGTCGTGGGCGCGCTGCAATTCGAAGTGCTCGCCTCCCGGATTGAGCTGGAATATGGTCTGCCGGTGCGCTTTGAGTCGTCTCAATTCACCTCGGCCCGTTGGGTGAAAGGTGACAAGCAAGCCATTGATAAGTTTGTGAATGCCAACAAGCAGCACATCGCCTACGACCATGATGGCGACATCGTCTATCTGACACGGCTGCAATGGGATATCGACCGCATCGAACGCGATTTTCCCGAATTGACGCTCAGCGCAACCAAGGAAATGATGGTCTGAACCGAAGGGAACAGACCACATGACCACCTGGGGCATCGTCTCCACCATCAAGGCGCCGGTTCGCGACACGCTCCGCTTTGCCGCCTACCATCTCAGCCAGGGTGCGCATCGCATCTATATCTATCTTGATGACGCGAATGAGGCCGCGTTCGTTGCGTTAAACGATCATCCACAAATTACGCCGATCCTCACCGATGACACCTGGTGGGAAAAACGTGGTCGCCGCCCCGTCAAACACCAGGTGCGCCAGTCGCGCAACGCCACGCATTGCTATCGCAGGCTGGCCAAGGTGGATTGGCTGATTCATATGGATGCGGATGAATTTCTGGTCACAACCCATTCAATTGATGAGATTTTAGGAGGGCTTTCCGACAACACCCAATGCGCTCGCATCCGCCCGATGGAGCAGCTTTCGGGCGATCCGACGCTCTTCAAGGCCTTCATGCCCGCTGGCGCCAAACGCCATCGCCTGACCGAAGCGATCTATCCCACCTACGGGCCCTATCTGAAAGCAGGCTTTCTCAGCCATCTGGCTGGCAAGATCTTTGTCCGCACCGGGCATCCCGATCTGAAGCTGCGCATCCATAACGCGTTGATAGATGACAAGATGATCGAGGATATGCCCGAACTTGACGGCATCGACCTGGCCCATGCCCATGCCAAAAGCTGGGACCAGTTCCTTGCCACCTTCCGCTTCCGGCTGGAAAAGGGCTCTTATCGGGCCGAGCTTGCACCGGAACGGCCACGCGACAAGGGCGGCCTCACGCTGCACGAGCTTTTCCAGCAGATCGCCGCCGAAGACGGCGACGCGGGCCTGCGCGCCTTCTTTGACGAGGTCTGCGCAGCGACCCCCCGCCTGACGCAGGCGCTGGACGCGCATGGCCTTCTGCGCCGGGTCGATCTGGCGCTGGACACACATCTGCGTGAGCATTTCCCCGAATACGCCTGATATTGTTGCAGCTTCGGCACCATTCAGGGCTCCGGCGACATGCCGCAGCGGCAGTATTTGACCCTGCGAGGCCTGAGTGCTATCTGCCCCTCAGCCAGAGATGCGCAGGTCGCGCAGGCCATACGGGCCAGGCTGAACAGACGTGCGGGCCAAGTCAGTGTCCGCGAAAACGGATACATATGACAAAGTTTGCAGATCTGAATCTGAACCCGAAGGTTTTGAAAGCCGTTGCCGAGGCCGGCTATGAAACCCCCACCCCCATTCAGGCGGGTGCCATTCCCCCCGCATTGGAAGGCCGCGACGTGCTGGGCATCGCCCAGACGGGCACCGGCAAGACGGCCAGCTTCACGCTGCCGATGATCACGCTTCTGGCGCGAGGCCGCGCCCGTGCGCGCATGCCGCGCAGCCTCGTGCTGTGCCCGACACGTGAACTGGCTGCCCAGGTGGCAGAGAACTTTGACACCTATTCAAAATATCTCAAGCTGACCAAGGCATTGCTGATCGGTGGCGTCAGCTTCAAGGAACAGGATGCCCTGATCGACAAGGGCGTCGACGTTCTGATCGCCACGCCGGGGCGTCTGCTGGATCATTTCGAACGGGGCAAGCTGATCCTGTCGGATGTGAAAGTCATGGTGGTCGATGAAGCCGACCGCATGCTCGATATGGGCTTTATTCCTGATATTGAACGGATTTTCGGCCTCACGCCCTTCACGCGGCAAACGCTGTTCTTCTCCGCCACCATGGCGCCGGAGATCGAGCGGATCACCAACACCTTCCTGTCAAACCCCGAACGGATCGAGGTTGCGCGCCAAGCCACCGCGTCTGAGACAATTGAGCAGGCCGTGGTGATGTTCAAAGGCTCGCGTCGCGACCGCGCGGACAGCGAAAAGCGCAAGTTGCTGCGTGCCCTGATCGACGCCGAGGGCGAGAAATGCACAAACGCGATCATCTTCTGCAACCGCAAGACGGATGTGGATATCGTCGCCAAATCCCTGAAAAAATACGGATATAACGCAGCCCCGATCCACGGAGATCTGGACCAGAGCCAACGGACAAAAACCCTCGACGGGTTCCGGTCGGGCGAGATCCGTCTGCTGGTGGCCTCGGACGTGGCGGCGCGTGGGCTGGATATCCCGGCGGTGAGCCATGTGTTCAATTTCGACGTCCCCAGCCATGCCGAGGATTATATCCACCGCATCGGCCGCACGGGCCGCGCCGGGCGCGAAGGCAAGGCGATCATGATTTGTAACCCGCGCGATGAAAAGAATTTCGACGCGGTTGAAGCGTTGATCCAGAAAGAGATCCCGCGCATCGAGAACCCGCTGAAATCGGACGCCGTGGCAGAGGACGATACCCAGGAAAAGCCCAAGCGCGAGCGCCGCACGCGAACCCGCAAAGAGGCCGATCAGGACAAACCGAAGGCCGCGGAAAAGGCCGAGGCGCAGCCGGAGACCTCCGAAGAAAAGCCGCAAAAACAACGCCGTGGCCGCCGTGGCGATCGCCAGGACGACAACAAGGTTGTTGGCATGGGCGATCATATGCCAGGCTTCATCGCGCTCAGTTTTGACGAGCGTCGCACGGGGTAATTGGCCCAAACATGGCTATCTGCTAACCTGCGTCTGTTTTCACAAACGCAAAGGGTCGCTTCATGCCGTCAATTGATATTCAGGTTCTTGAAGGGGTCTTCTCGGACGAGGAAAAGGCCCAGATCATCACCCGCGTGACCGCCGCTTTCGGCACTGTCGCAGGACCTGAAATCGAACGGGGCACATCCGTGCGTATTCACGAAGTCAAAAGCGGGTCCTGGGGATGGGGCGGCAATGTTCTGCACACCGAAGACGGCCAGCGCATGAAGGCCGCACGAGACAGTTAGCGCATCCGGCTGATTACCACCGTGACTTCGGGCTTTTTTCCGATTTCGGCCATGCAGGTCTGTCGCGCGATGCGCTTCAGCCCCTCTTCCAACGCATCGTCATCGCGCAGCGTCTTGTTGCCCGCGCGCATCAGGAATTGATGCAGGTCTTCTTCCATGACCTCGACCAGCGGCGCATTTGACGTTCCGGTCTCGGCCAGGCCTTTCAGATCGCACCACGGCTCGCCCAGCGGTTCATCTTCCTCGTCCAGGATGACCGTCACGATCACATGCCCGTTCAGCGCCATGCGAATGCGGTCACGCACGATCCCGTCCAGCGCCCCGATCTGCACCGACCCGTCCAGATAGGTGCGGCCGGTCTCGATATATTCGGCCACAGTGGGGGCGTTCCCGCTGAGGTCGATCATCATGCCATTCACCGCAACAACGGATTGCAAACCGTTCTTTTCGCTCAGCTTTGCATGTTCGCGCAGGTGGCGGTGTTCGCCATGCATCGGAATCACGATCTGGGGTTTGACGATCTCTTGCATACGTTCCAGATCGGGGCGGTTGGCATGACCCGATACGTGGTAGCGCCCGGATGAATCATCGACCACATCCACGCCCTTTTCGGAAAGCTGGTTGATGATCCGGATCACGCCGCGTTCATTGCCCGGAATGGTCTTGGAAGAGAACAGGAACAAATCGCCCTCGGCCAACTCCAACCCCATATATTTCCCCCGCGCCAGCTGGGCGGAGGCCGCGCGCCGCTCCCCCTGCGATCCGGTGACCAGCAGCATCAGATTCGCGCGCGGGATGTCCTGCGCCTCTTCCGGGCTGACGACTTTCGGGAAATCGGCCAGCACGCCGGTTTCAATCGCGGCTTCGATCATCCGTCGCATCGCACGGCCCAAAAGCACGATGGAGCGGCCTGCCCGTTCGCCGGCTTCGGCCAGTGTCTTAAGACGCGCAACGTTCGATGCAAATGTGGTCGCCACCACCATTCCCGTGGCGCCGGCAACCAGCTTCTGGATCTCTGGCCCCAGTTCCGATTCCGACCGGCCCGGGTGGGTGGAAAACACATTGGTCGAATCGCAGATCAGCGCGCGCACGCCGGGCTTGGCCACCTCGGCCCACAGGTCGGGGTCAAAAAGTTCGCCCACACCCGGTGTCGGGTCCAGCTTGAAATCGCCCGAATGCACCACCCGGCCTTCGGGGCTGTCGATCACCAGGCCCGAGCTTTCGGGAACAGAATGCGAAATCGGCAGGAACCCAACGGTGAACGGCCCGGCCTTTATCGTTTCCGGCCAGGCGCTTGCGGTTTGAACTGCATCTTCGGGATGGCCCTGTTCTTCCATCTTGCGACGCGCGATATTGGCGGTGAAGGCGCGCGCATAGATGGGCGCGCCCAGGGCTTCATAGCAATGAGCGACAGCGCCCACGTGATCTTCGTGAGCATGAGTGATGAAGACCGCCTCAAGCCGGTCGGCGCGTTCCTTCAGCCAAGTGATATCGGGCAGGATCAGATCGACTCCGGGTGAGCCGTCCATATCCGGAAAAGCCACGCCCAGATCGACAAGGATCAACCGTTCTTCATCCGGTGCGCCATAGCCATAGACATAGGCGTTCATGCCAATTTCACCCGCCCCGCCAAGGGGCAGGTAAATCAATCTCTCACTGCTCATCGCTTATCCGTTTTCCTTGTTGAACGCATGGATCACCGTCAGCCCATGCATCGTCAAATCATCTTCCAATACGTCAAATAGCTCTTCCGTCTCGGCAAACAACGGGGCCAGCCCTCCGGTGCCGACAACGCGCATGGGCCGAGCCAGTTCGGCCTTGATCCGTGCGCAGCTTTCCTTGACCAGCCCGACATAGCCCCAGAACACGCCCGATTGCATGCAGGCCACCGTGTTGGTGCCCACGACCCGCTGAGGTTTCGAGATGTCGATATGCGGCAAGGCGGCGGCCGCCATATGCAGCGCCTCTAGGCTGAGGTTCACACCGGGCGAGATCAGCCCACCGATATAGGCCCCATCGGTATCGACCACGTCAAAGGTGGTTGCGGTGCCGAAATCCACCACGATC
>NZ_JXYH01000032.1 GCF_001262635.1 Aestuariivita boseongensis | reverse complement strand
GTTCAGTTGGGGAGGCTCAGCGGTCTGGCGGAATGCTGGTTTCGGTGCCAATCCACTCGGACCTGGCCGAGGTTCTGGACAAGTTACCGAAGGATCGCCCCATCCTGGCAACCCAGAAAGGCACCCTAATGTTCAGCTGGCGGCTTGGGCAATCTCATGCAGCGACGGACAGAGGACGCCAAACTGCTCCAGTGCTTTGCCCACCGGCTGCGCAAGGGCCACACACAAAGAGAACGTTACTTCCTTGGCCAAGAGGCTGGCTTAGCTGCTCATCGTTCGCCGTGTTTGTGAAGGCCATCAAAGAGCCAGTTGACGCAGCGATTGCAGCCTCCGGCATGCCTTCGCGTTTCGAGTTGGTGCCCTTTCCGGGCCACGGACGTCAAAGAAACAACAGTTTAGCAACATCCAGCCGCCGTCATCGTCGGCTAGCGCGGGGCGCAGCAACGGGGCCGCCAATGGCACGGATAATCGCGCCGATCTGCATCAGTTGATCCGAGAGCGGGTTGGTCTTGCGCCAGACCATACCGATCGTGCGGGACGGGCTGGGCTCGGCGAAACGCACTGTGGACACGTCTGCCGAGCGGGTTTCCATGTCCACCGCCATCTCAGGTATCAAGGTCACGCCCATGCCCGCCCCGACCATTTGCACCAACGTCGAAAGCGAACTACCCTCCATATGAGCACCAGGCCGGGTGTCACCGAACTTACAGAACGACAGGGCCTGATCGCGGAAGCAATGCCCCTCTTTGAGCAAAAGCAGACGCATTGTTTGTAATGTTTGCGCGCTGGGTACAGGCATATCCGCATCCTCAGCAGGCCGAACCAGTACGAAGTCTTCCTCAAAGAGCGCGAATTCGGTCAGTGTGGGTTCC
Source organism: Aestuariivita boseongensis (assembly GCF_001262635.1). Classification (GTDB taxonomy): domain Bacteria; phylum Pseudomonadota; class Alphaproteobacteria; order Rhodobacterales; family Rhodobacteraceae; genus Aestuariivita; species Aestuariivita boseongensis. The sequence goes on along the minus strand of NZ_JXYH01000032.1, from coordinate 38,457 downwards.
GAAACCGGAAGGGCGACCACTGCAAGGTCGATCCGCCCTTCCTGCAAATCGGCGATCAGCGATTGCGTGACTGCTTCGCGCAGGGTGAGGTCGAGTTCGGGAAAGCGGTCCGACAGCGCGCGGATAATCTGAGGTAGGAAATAGGGGGCGACCGTCGGGATCACCCCCATCCGGAGCCGTCCCGCGAGCGGCCCTTTAGAAGCCCGCACCAGATCGTCTAGTTCTTCCACTGCAAGCAAAATTCGTCGTCCCTTGGCCAAAAGATCTAGGCCGATGGGTGTAAGCCGGATCTCCCGCGCGCCCCTCTCAACAAGTGCCGCGCCGAACATGCTTTCGAGTTCCTTGATTTGTAGCGAGAGCGCAGGTTGCGAGATCGAACAGGCGTCGGCGGCCCGGCCAAAATGGCTATGCCGCGCCAGCGCGTCGAAGTAACGGAGCTGCTTGAGCGTCAGATTCATCATAACTTTTTCTTATCATATTCTTTTGGAAATTAAATTGGAGATAATGGCACTCTCCACCTAGAATTATTCTAGAAAGAGCGTCATGCTCTTGCCTGATCAAGTAAAAGGGAGAAGACGATGGATGGTAACAATATCGATCCTGCTGGCGGCTGCCCCGTAATGCACGGCGGCAACACAGAACACGGCAACAGCGTCACGAAGTGGTGGCCGAAATCGCTTAATCTGGACATCTTGCACCAGCACGGCGCGCGCACCAATCCGATGGATCCGGACTATAATCACCGGGACGCCGTCAAGGCGCTTGATTTCGATGCGGTCAAAGAAGATGTGAAAGCTTTGATGACTGAAAGCCAGGACTGGTGGCCGGCAGACTGGGGCCACTACGGCGGTCTGATGATCCGTCTTGCATGGCACTCCGCAGGCTCATACCGCATGGGTGACGGGCGCGGAGGGGCTGGCTCGGGCAATATCCGCTTCGCCCCTCTAAACTCCTGGCCGGACAACGCCTCGCTCGACAAGGCCCGCCGCCTTCTCTGGCCGATCAAGAAAAAATATGGAAACGCGCTCAGCTGGGCAGACCTCATCATCCTCGCGGGCAACATGGCATACGAGTCCATGGGTCTGAAAACCTTCGGCTTCGGCTTTGGCCGCGAAGACATCTGGGGACCCGAGCAGGACGTCAACTGGGGTGCGGAGAACGAATGGCTCGCACCGTCCGAGAACCGTTACGGCGATCTCGATGACACCTCCACGCTCTACAACCCGCTCGCCGCCGTCCATATGGGTCTGATCTACGTCAACCCCGAGGGCGTGAACGGCCAGCCCGATCCCGCCCGTACCGCGCAGCACGTCCGCGAGACCTTCGCGCGCATGGCGATGAATGACGAGGAGACCGCGGCGCTGACCTGCGGCGGCCATACCGTCGGCAAGGCTCACGGCGGCGGTGATCATGCCAACATTGGCCCCGAGCCGGAAGGTTGCCCGGTACATATGCAAGGTTTCGGCTGGGATAACCCCGGCATGGACGGCAAGGCCGCAAACGCCTTCACCTCCGGGATCGAAGGCGCATGGACCAAGGAGCCAACCAAGTGGGACATGGGCTATTTCGACTATCTGTTCGGCTATGAGTGGAAACTCACCAAGTCCCCAGCGGGAGCGAACCAGTGGATGCCGGTTGACATGCCCGAGGAAGAGATGCCTGTGAACGCATCCGATCCGTCCAAGCGCGACATGCCAATGATGACCGATGCTGACATGGCGATGAAGGTCGACCCGATCTACAACAAGATCTGCCAGAAGTTCCGTGCCGATCCAGAGTATTTCGCCGACACGTTCGCCCGTGCATGGTTCAAGCTAACGCACCGCGATATGGGCCCGAAGGCCAACTATTACGGCCCAGACGTCCCGAGCGAAGATCTAATCTGGCAAGACCCGATCCCGGCAGGCACCACCTCCTACGACGTGGACGCCGTCAAAGCGAAAATCGCCGCAAGCGGCCTTTCCGCTGCCGAGATGATCGCCACCGCTTGGGACAGCGCCCGAACCTTCCGCGGCTCCGACAAGCGCGGCGGGGCCAATGGCGCTCGCATCCGCCTTGCCCCGCAGAAGGACTGGGCGGCGAACGAGCCGGAGCGTCTGGCCAAGGTTCTGGGCATTCTGGAGCCGATCGCTGCCGAAACCGGCGCCTCCGTGGCGGACGTCATCGTGCTAGCCGGTAATGTAGGTCTGGAACAGGCGATCAAGGCTGCAGGTCACTCCGTGGAGGTACCCTTCGCACCGGGCCGCGGTGACGCCACTGCAGAACAGACCGACGCCGACAGCTTCGAAGTGCTCGAACCGCTCGCCTGCGGCTTCCGCAACTGGCAGAAGGAAAAATACGCTGTCGCACCGGAAGAACTGCTGCTCGACAAGGCTCAGCTTCTGGGCCTGACCGCAGCCGAGATGACCGTTCTCGTCGGCGGGATGCGCGTTCTGGGGGTCAACCACGGCGGAAACAAGCATGGCGTTTTCACTGACCGCGAAGGTCAACTTACGAATGACTTCTTCGTCAACCTGACCGACATGGGTTATTCTTGGGTTCCGGCCGAGGACGGCACCTACGAAATCCGAGATCGGGCGTCCGGCGACGTGAAGTGGACGGCCACCAGCACCGATCTGGTTTTCGGCTCGAACTCGATCCTGCGCGCATATGCCGAGGTCTATGCACAAGACGACAACGCAGAAAAGTTCGTGCGTGACTTCGTAGCGGCTTGGACCAAGGTGATGAACGCCGACCGGTTCGACCTGCTAGCCTAAACCTGATGAAACGACCTGTCCGGGCGGCGCGCACGCTGCCCGGGCAACCTCCTCACTTAATTCATCTGCCGTAACGGCTTGACCCGCTCTCGGCCTGGCTCTCTCCCGCGCAGATAACCCTTACGCACCGGAAGCGGACGCGCGAGAATTCCGAAGCCCTCCAGAGCGGCCCGCCAATATCCAGGGTTCTCAACAGCGCACTGCTGGATCGTCCGCAGAGCGGCCATTAGAGCTGATTGCATCGCAAGTCGGCTCTGAGCTCAGAATGGACATATTGGAACACTTGCAGATTTGAGCTTGGCCCGGCAATCATACACCAGCTGAAAACGCTAGGCCGAGCGAACCGGTTTGCCAGCCACTTCATGATCACTGTAAGCGGCTCTTTCGATGTGGTGGCGCGAAGCCGGCAAAGGTGCACCGTGTCTGAAATCCTGACGATCACTCTCAAACCGGCGGTCGATTACTCGACCTCTACCGATCGGGTTGAAGCTGGGCCTAAGCTATATTGTGAAAAACCGCAGATTGATCCAGGCGGCGGTGGCGTAAACGTCGCGCGGGCAATCATAAAGCTGGGCGGAAACGCCAGGGCGTTGGTCGTTTTTGGCGGACCGATGGGTGATCTGCTCCTGGCATTGCTGGAAGGGGAAAATGTTCCGACAGTAGAATGCCGGGTCGCGGCAGCAATGGGTTTTAGCCTTGCGGTTACTGACACCACTTCGGGCGACCAGTTTCGTTTTACTCTGCCTGGAGAACCTGTGAGTGATACGGAGGCCGGCATGATCCTTGGTCGTATTACTCAGAATGTTCCCAGAGGCGGCTTCGTCGTACTGAGTGGAGGCGTAGCCCTTGGCCTTCCAGACGATTTTCCGCAAAAGGTGCAAGCTGATGTGACGCGCTCCAAAGGGCGTCTGGTTGTCGACACATCCAAGGTGCCGCTGTTGCACCTGATCAATTCCCCGGTTGCGCCGTTGGATGTTCTGCGGCTCGACCGCAGCGAAATGGAAAAAATGCTCGACCACCCACTGCAATCCGTCTCTGAAAACCTTGATTTCTGTGAGCAACTCATCGGACGTGGTGTAGCGCGGATTGTGGTTTCCGGCCATGGCTCACAGGGATCCGTCATGGTCGCCGGTGCGCACAAATTCTTTTGCCATGCTCCGCAGGTTAGCGTCGTGAGCAAGATCGGCGCCGGGGATGCGCTGGTTGGTGCTTTCACAAGGTCGCTTGCGTGTGGAGACCCGCCGGAGCAAGCGTTGAGATGCGGTGTGGCAGCGGCTGCTGCCACAGTAAGCACCCCAGGAACTGCGCTGTTTGAGCGCGCCGATGCCAGTCGCTTGCTGCCCCTATGCAGGCTGGAAAGACTGTAAGCGCAGCTTCCAGTGTCTTGCTTGGACTTCAAACCCATACGAATTTCCTTTTTGCCCCGCACACGCTACGCGGGCAGACGGCTCGGTTGTGATGATTGACGCAATCCGTTTGTTTCCTGCAGCTAAAAGCGGCTTCGTGCGCACGGCAGTAGTTTTGGTTGCCCACCTCCACCACGCAGCAATCGGCAGCTCTGAGCTCAAAGCAGCTAGATAGAAATCTCAATTCTGGAAAGCCCGTCATCAAGTTGCGGACTTTTGTGGCGTACGAAGAATCTCAAACCAGCCCAGGGACGCAACTTCTAGTTCAGAACTCTTTGCATTGCTTCTTTCAGAATTTCGTCGCAACTACCTTGGGTCTGAGACAAAGAAAGCAGATTTATGCGCACACCATTTTCATCTTCAGGCGGGGACATCACGACTATACCTTCCGTGTCCCGGCCGGCGCGAAACAATAAATCGCCCAGACGACGCAAAAATTCCTTTGTTTGCATCTGACTACCGCGGCGTAGTTCCTGAACAATGGAGATAGCCGGAGCGGGCTGATTTGCGTAAAGAGCGCCTGCCACTGTCATCGGGATAGAGACGCCGCCCCAGCGCCCGTTACATTCGATCCAGTGGATCTCGTCAGCCCCGTCAGCGGCACGGAAGATCACTGCGTCAAAGCTGCACCTTCCGAAATATCCCAGCCGTTGAAAGATGCTCGCAATACGTGACGCCTCAGCGCTCAGCCGGCTTTGCAAGGCTTGAGGCAAGGTCGATCGCGCCGCGCCAACAAAGGCAGCCATGCTGTCTCGGACGCGTTGTTCGAAGATGCCCTCGACGATAGGCGGTCCATCCTGAACAAGCGGCACCCATATCTGGGCAGAAGGGCTGCACGTGACATTTTCATCCCAAACCCCGACAAGTATCGGGTATTTGTCCTGCCATCCGAAAGCGTGAAGACGATGCAGCAAGAACTTCCTCAGTTCATCGAGGCTTTTTCCTTGAACCATTGCTCTTTCGAGGCGCAGATTTCCTGCTGAACCCGCGCTATCAGGCACTTTAACGACAACCTGATTACCCGCTTTGCTGATACGGCTTACCAACCCCGCCGCTGCCGCTGGGCCGTAAGCCGCGCGCGAAGGAGGCGTTGCACGATTGCCCAGAATACGGCGGGCAACCTGTCCGAACCAAAGCTTGTCATTGACCCGTTGCGCCAATCTCGGTGAGGGGCCGCACACGTGGATGCAGCATTTGGTTGCCTCGCTTAACGTTTGAGCCAGGCGCCAACAGTGACCCGTCGTCAAATAAGGTTTCAATGTCATACCGCCCGATCTTAGTGCAGTGTCTGCGAGCATTTCGAGCATCTTTGCGGTGGTGCTTGCCTGTTGCGTGACCGGGCGGGCATCATCGGAGTGTCCATGGAAATATTCAACATTTTCCAGCCCTAAACTATTGGCAAGATAAGCTTCAAAGTCGGGCACTTGTCGGCGGACCAAAACGCTGTCACCCGGTTTCGCCAGCAAAGCCATGCGATAATCGAGCCTTGATCCCTGTGTCGATGCAAGAAGTGGGATTTCGGATTGATCCCCGATGAGCAAAGACGGTCCGTCACCGATGCCTTGTTCAACACGCGGTCCAAAATCAAGCGAAGACAGCAACGCGGGTTCACTTTCAAGCAGTTCCGCAACGAGCCTTTGATCCCAACAATCCATGGGTAAGAAAGTAACAGCCATACGTCGATTTGAGATAAATTTTCTTCACAGCATTTGATCTCGATCGTCCACGAACATGAAGTATCCGTTATCTGGAACTGAGACAGGAGAAGAACCTATGTGCCGTCTCTATGCCATGCACGCGAACGAACCTACGAAGGTTGAATGCAGCCTCGTAAGATCACAAAACGCGCTGATGGCACAAAGCAGGGGTGATATGCAGGGGTATGCGCACGGTCACGGTTGGGGGGTCGCCGACTATTCGAATGGTAGTCCGATGGTCGAAAAACAAGTCTGGGCCGCCTTCCATGGTGAGCATTTCAGTCGAAAGGCAGCAAGAGTCTATGCACGGACCGTCGTGGCGCATGTGCGGCGGGCTACCGTAGGCGGGACCAGTATACAAAACACACATCCCTTCCATCACGGCCGATGGATCTTTGCCCATAATGGGACTGTCCCGAATTTCGATCAGGTCCGGGAAAAGATGCTGAATCATATCGACCCGCTGCACCGGTCCGAAATCAAAGGTACAACGGATAGCGAACACATTTTCCGCTATCTCCTTGGCCTGTTTTTGCAGCATCCTGAACGCGGATTGTTTAAGACTGCCAAGTTGGGGCTTGAGCAGATCCTTTCGTGGTCCGCGGAAGTTGACCCTGACGCACGTGTCGGGCTGAACGTCATACTAACCGACGGGGAGCATATGATTGGTTCCTGCTTGAACCGGTCGCTTTTCTATCTTGTGCGCGATTATACCTACAGCTGTCCGATTTGTGGTCAGCCACATGTTCACCATAATCCAAAACTTTCTTATCTTGCGGTTGAAATCGCGTCAGAACCGATCACGCATGGGGAGCAGTGGTATCAGGTTCCCAATGGGACGATGTTTCGGGTGGGTGAGGATTATCGCCTGGATATGGAACCGTTACACATTCCGAAGTGACCATGGTGGGAGTTGCTCCCCTTTCGACCATTCCGAACGACCGCTTTCAAAGTCATGCTACGGTGCCGCTTCCGTTACAGCAAATTGAGCGCGCCCGCTGGTCAATTTTCACTGCAAAAGCGCTCAAGGGCTTTGCCCGCAGAGCCCACACCCATAAGACCACTGACCTGTGTTAATGCTTTTCTTTGAGCGTTTGGCCGTTCTTAAACCAGGTGACGGAGGCCTATAACTGGTCGCAGTATTACCGGCGCAAAATCCTGATCAAAGTGTTGTCTGGGCAGGCAGACTGCTTGGTCGGTTGCTCAGGAACTTGAACGCCTCTGGCAAAATCAGGATTGGCAATGCGGCTATCATTATTAGGGACCATTGCTCCCAGCCAATAGGAACTGTCTGTAACAGCGTTTGCAAAGGGCTCCAGTAGACAGCGGCGACTTGAGTCAGCAGGCTGACGGAAAAGGCGACAATAAGGAAGGGATTGGAGAACCAGCCTATCTGCGTACAAGGCTGGGTCAGCGAGCGAAATGCAAACACACTGACCTTTTCGAAAACCACCATGCCTGCAAAAGCCGTTGTTCGGGCGATATCGACGCCCATGGGCAGGAACGTATAAAAGATCCAAAGGCTGCATGCGCCAGTGTAAAGACCGAACACTGCAAGGGTCAGTATCCCCTTCCATCCGAGGATTGGTGCGCCTGGTGCCCTTGGCGGCTGCTCCATTTGGTTCTTCTCGGTTTTCTCGAGGCCAAGCGCGACTGCGGTAACCCCGTCAGTAATCAGGTTCATCCACAGGATTTGTGTTGCGAGGAAAATAAGCGGGCCGCCGATCAGCAGGTTGGCGACAATCGCGACGACCTCTCCGGCATTCGAGGCCAGAAGGTAGTGTACGAACTTGCGTATATTGTCGAACTGCCGGCGCCCTTCGCGGATCGCATTCACGATCGTCGCGAAATTGTCGTCCAACAGAATGAGGTCAGCCGCGCCCTTTGAAACGTCGGTACCTCTGATCCCCATCGCAACACCAATATCTGCCTTCTTCAGCGCGGGCGCATCGTTCACCCCGTCGCCAGTCATAGCGACGATGTGTTTCTCACTTTGAAGAGCGCGAACGATGCGGAGCTTGTGTTCAGGCTTGGCGCGCGCGAAGTTCACGGCTCGCTTGAGGCACTGTTGCAACTCAGTATCAGACAGGCTGTCAATGTCGGGCCCACAAAGAAACTCGCCATTATCCAGCCCAACCTCTTGAGCGATGGCGCCGGCGGTCAGGGGGCCATCCCCAGTAACCATGATAACGCGAATTCCGGCGTTTCGGGCCTGACGGATTGCACTTGCAACCTCGGGACGCGGAGGGTCGATCATTCCAACGAGGCCCAAAAAGACAAGCTTGATTTCCTCCAGATCACCCGGTTCCGAGTCACGCGCAGCAAGAGCGAGCACGCGTTGTCCGCCGCTTGCCATCTCTGCATAGGCTTCTTGAATGGCCGCACGTTCTTTTTCTTCTAGGCGGCGCGGTCCGTACTGTGTTGCTATATGGGTTGCACGGTCGAGTATCGTCTCCGGGGCACCTTTCACGTGCAAACGCACGCGACCATCAGCCCTTTTTGCAAGGACACTCATGCGCTTGCGCTCGCTGGTAAATGGCACCTCGGCCAGGCGATCATCAGCACGGCTTTCCGGCGCCCAGCCTTTCATCGCCAGCGTCACCAAAGCCGCCTCGGTTGGCGCTCCGATCATGGTCCAGTGGCTGCCTTCCCGACGAACGCTGGCATGCGTGCATACCAAGGCTGTTTCGAGCAGTTCGCCCAATATGGCATCTCGTTCAGCACGTATTTTCTGACCGTCTCGGGCAATGTGCCCAGCCGGATCATATCCGGAGCCGGTCACTGAATAGGTGTAGTCCGCTGTCCATATCCGCGTTGCGGTCATTTGGTTTTCGGTCAATGTGCCGGTCTTGTCGGTGCAGATTACGGAAGCAGCACCAAGATTTTCGATGGCCTGCAGGCGTCGTACGAGCGCCTTTCGTCTGGCCATTGCCGAGGCGCCAAGCGCCAAAGTGATGGTCACTACGGCGGGCAAACCTTCGGGGACCATCGCGACCGCGAGTGATAGCCCTGTCATAACCATTTCGAATGCTGGACGTCCAAGCCAGACACCCAGCAAAATGACGGTAGCCGAAATGGAAATCGCCGCAATCCCGATCTGTCCGGCAAGTTGCTTGAGTCGCTCCTGAAGATTGGTCTGCTTTTCTCCTACGGCCGCAGTGAGAACGGCCACATGTCCGAATTCCGTTTCGGATCCTATTGCTGTAACCCGGCCCTCTGCCCGTCCAGTGACGATAGCCGTTCCCGCAAATATCCGACCCGTCTCATTCGGCGCACCAGCCGATTTCGCCACTGGGACAGACTCTCCCGAAAGAGCACTTTCATCTGTCGTGACATGCGTTCCAACAGTCAGCGAGATGTCCGCTGGTACTGTATCCCCGGTTTCGAGTATGACGATATCACCAGGCACGATCTCCCGTGCCGGAATGCAGATCTCACGCCCATCGCGCAACACGATTGCAGTTGGCTTCAGCATCGCTTGCAACGCTTTAAGCGCCGTTTCTGCGCGCCATTCCTGCACGAACCCAAGTATGGCGTTAAGCGCGAGCACGAAGCCGATCGCGATAGCATCAACAACTTCACCAAGGGCAATTGCCACCAAGGCAGCGACGACGAGAATGAGAATGAGGAAACTCTTGAACTGTCGCGCAAGAACGGTCAGCGGAGAAACTCCCCTGCCCTTCGGCATCTCATTCCAGCCATATCGCTCCCTCAGGCCATCGATATCCGCGCTGCGCAAGCCTTCGCCTGATGTCGACAAAGACTGGGTTTCTACGTTATCGGGACCTACAGGGCACATGAGATTTCACCTTGTTTACTTTCCTGCAGTCGTCCTCGATCGGTCTTGCGATCTCTTGGATATGGCACATGATCAAGGATCCTATTGTCTTGCGTCCACAGAAGCGTTTCTGAGTGTTAATCGCTTCCAAATCATATCTGCGCCGCGCAGCCGAATTGCTTCTCGCTTCGGTCGAAGGCGAGGTTTATGATGTCATCGTTCACGCAATAGGCCATCCGAACGTGACCCTTTCCAGATGGACAGAATGCACTGCCAGGCGTCACCGCGACACGCGCCAATTGCAGCAGATCATGTGAAAACCCCACATCCTCGGTACATTGTCCCAGCAGGCACGGGAAAACAGAATAGGCGCCTTCCGACCGTGCGTAGTCGAAGATATGCGGCACAGCGTCAAGGCGGTCACAGGTCAATTCCCGCCGTCGATCCGACGTCCGTTCGAAGTCTTGCAAGGGTGAGGGGTTCTCAAGCAAGGCGGTTAGTGCGGCAACCTGTGAGATCCACGGCGTGCAAATCATTGTCAGGCCATGAACTTTGACAACTTCGTCACGTATGGTTTTGGGCGCAATAATATACCCGACGCGCCATCCGCTCATCGCGTAAGCCTTTGAGAAAGTGAAAAGAAAAACAAGATTGCCGCAGTACTCCAAAGCGGATGCGAGGTTGAAGGACCGTGCCCTGTTTTCGTAGGTGAACACGCTGTAAGGATCGTCGATATTGATCAATACGCCACGCCGGGGAGCGATCTGCGCGGTGCGGCGCAAGGGGTCTTCCCGCAGAATGCGGCCTGACGGGTTCGAAGGTGAAACAAGCACGACGGCTTTGGCACGAGGCCCAAAAAGGGGTTCCAGAGCATCGACGTTCAGCTCCCACCCCTCACTCTCCTGCATTGGCCAGAACACCGGCGTGCCGCCACAGAACTCGATCTGGCTGATGTGAGAGACGAAACCAGGATCCGTGACAATCACCTCATCGCCGGCTTCGACCAGAACCTGAAAAAGGCTGTTCAACCCCTCCATGTTCCCTGCTGCAATAGTCACATCTTGCTCCGGATCGACGGTAACGCCAGTCCGGCGCTGATGCTCCACTGCGACGGCCTTGCGCAATTCAGGCAAACCAGCAGGCAGGGCATACATGCCAAAAGAGGGATCGCGCTGCGGTTCACGTTCGATGCTTTTGCGAATGTGGTCCGGTGTCGGAAACGAGGGCGGCCCCCAAGCCAAAGAAGCAGCGCCGGGGACCCTGGCGCTCAGGATCGACATTTCCTTGATGGGTGACATCGCAAGGTGGTGCGATCTGGCCGTGATCAAGGCAGTCTGCTCGCTTTGCATGTTCATGCGGTATCTCCGCAGCCGTTATGCGTTGGTCACTTCGTGCTGGCGGATGCGCAGGCGCACTGATGGCACGCTACGACCCGCAATGGTTTCAAGAGACAGGCGTTGCAGCACAGGTGACCATGATTGAGAAGTGGTCCTTCTACTCTGCGAGCAGCGTATGATGAGACTGTGCTCCCGGTCTGAGGCGCGATTGGTACACGACCTATGTCGCGTCCATACTGCGCATAGCTAAATCTTCTTGTCTTGATTTAGATCATGCGATGCCGCGGCGTTCTGCCCGATCCTTGTGTTCGGGAGAGAGGTCATGACCAAAACGGATAAATCTGGGAACCAAGACGCAGCAGCGTTCGTTTCGGGACCGTCTGACACCGACGCTTGGGCTGCAGCGCGCAAACTAATTGATGCGCCGAACGGGGCCTTGAACATCGCTTATGAAGCCGTCGACCGCCATGTACTCGGCGGTTATGGTGCGACGACGGCGATCAGGTTTCTTGGCAAGGACGGATCACGCCAAGAGTTTACGTACCTCGAACTGTCGGAGACCTCGGCAAAATTCGCCAACATTCTCCTCGCGCATGGGCTGGAAGCCGGAGATGCAGTTTTCAGCCTGTTAGGACGGTGTCCGGAAGTTTATGTGGCGGCATTGGGCACGCTTAAGGCCGGGCTGGTCTTCACACCGCTCTTCGCAGCCTTTGGTCCCGAACCCATTCGAACACGTATGGAAATTGGCGATGCCAAGGTCCTGATCACCACCGCACAGCTTTACCATCGCAAGATTGCCAAGTGGCGATCGGAGTTTCCGACGCTGAAACTGGTTCTGATTACAGGCGAGGCGGCTCCCGAGGGGTGTCTGGCGTTGGATCAACAAATGGCCACAGCCTCTCCGGACTTCGATACGGTCAAGACCAGACCTGAAGATCCGGCCTTGGTGCATTTCACTTCCGGCACAACAGGCAAGCCGAAAGGGGTTGTCCATGTGCACAACGCCGTTGTGTATCACACGTTTTCGGGACGGCACGCGCTGGATCTGACCCCGGGCGTGATTTACTGGTGCACGGCCGATCCCGGCTGGGTCACAGGAACCTCTTACGGCATCATCGCGCCCCTGGCGAACCGCGCCACCATGATCGTGGACGAAGCCGAGTTCGACCTGGACCGCTGGTATGGCATCGTCGCGCGTGAGCAAGTCGAGGTCTGGTATTCTGCGCCAACCGCCATCCGCATGATGATGCGCGCAGGCGCAGAAGCGGCCAAGCGATATGACTTCTCGTCCCTTCGGTTTTTGGCCAGTGTGGGAGAGCCGCTGAACCCCGAAGCCGTTATCTGGAGTGAGCAGGTCTTCGGTCAGCCATTTCACGACAATTGGTGGCAAACGGAGACCGGCGGCATCATGATCGCAAACTGTCCCAGAACGATGGTGAAACCCGGATCGATGGGTAAACCCATGCCTGGTATCGAAGCCGGAATCGTGGAGCACCACGGGGCGCGGATACGAGAGCTGGGTACGGGCGAGATCGGGGAGCTCGCGTTGCGCCCGGGCTGGCCGTCCATGATGCGCGGTTATCTGCACGAGCAGGCTCGATATGATAAGTGCTTCAAGGACGGCTGGTACCTGTCCGGCGATCTCGCGACGAGAGACAAAGACGGATACTTCTGGTTTGTCGGACGGGCGGACGATCTGATTAAGACATCTGGGCATCTGGTCGGACCGTTCGAAGTCGAAAGCGCGCTGATCGAACATGACGCGGTTGCTGAAGCTGGCGTGATCGGACTACCCGATGAAACAGCCGGCGAAATCATCAAGGCCTATGTTACACTCAACCCAGAGTTCGAGCCGAGTGAGGATCTGGAACGCTATATCCGAGGGCATGCGCGCAAGCGCCTGGGTCCTGCGGTCGCGCCGCGCGAAGTGATCTTTCGCAACACCCTGCCCAAGACCCGCAGCGGCAAGATCATGCGCCGTCTTTTGAAAGCGCGTGAGTTGGGCTTGCCGGAAGGAGACATTTCCACGCTGGAGACTGATGAGACATGACAAAAGTCGACAAGCCGCGCCTCGACCGTGCACATGTTCTGTCGCTTTTGCGCGACATGATACGCATCCGGAAATTCGAGGACAAATGTGCCGAGCTCTACACACAGGAAAAGATCCGCGGTTTCTTGCATCTTTATGATGGTGAAGAAGCGATTGCCGCCGGCGTAATCCCGGTTCTGCAGGCACAGGACCGAGTGGTCGCCACCTATCGCGAGCACGGGCATGCTTTGGTGCGCGGGGTACCGATGACCACGGTGATGGCTGAAATGTATGGAAAGGCCGAAGGCTGTTCCGGGGGGCGTGGCGGGTCCATGCATCTTTTTGATGCCGGAACGCATTTCTATGGGGGCAATGCAATTGTAGGCGGCGGGTTACCTCTGGCCACAGGTCTGGCCCTGGCAGACCGGATGCGAGGCGAGGCCAACGTGACTGCATGTTTCTTCGGAGAGGGCGCAGTGGCCGAAGGAGAGTTCCATGAAGCTATGAACCTCGCAGCGCTGTGGGATTTGCCGGTACTTTTTATTTGCGAAAACAATGGTTACGCGATGGGAAGCGCATTGGAGCGAACTGAATCCCAAACGAACGTGACTGTTAAGGCCGCCGCTTATGAGATGGCGTCGCACACTGTCGACGGCATGGACGTGGTTGGCGTCGAGGCCGCCACAAGAAAGGCGATCCAGAGTATCCGGGAAACCGGAAAACCTGTTTTTCTGGAATGCAAAACCTACCGCTTTCGCGCGCATTCAATGTTCGATGCCCAGCTTTATCGGGAAAAGTCCGAAGTCGAAGACTGGCGCCAGCGCGGTCCATTGGTCAGGTTTCAGGGCTGGCTTCTTGAGAATGGCCTGATCCACGAAAAAGACATCGCAGACCTCGAGTCAGAAATTGACATTGAAATCGCAGACGCCGTGGCTTTTGCCGAGGCCGGCACTTATGAGCCTGTGGACCGCCTTCATGTGCACACGTTGGGGCCGCAGCCTGAACCGCCGGATGCTCCTCACCTGTCAGGCGAGACCATCGAAACCACCTATCGGGATGCTGTTCGTGCAGGCCTGCGTGATGCCATGATCCGGGACGACCGCGTATTCCTGATGGGCGAAGATGTTGGCGCCTATGGTGGTTGTTATGCTGTCTCGAAAGGTCTGATGGATGAGTTTGGCGAAACCCGCATTCGGGACACCCCGCTGTCGGAAAGCGGTTTCACCGGCGCGGGGATCGGGGCTGCGGCGGCGGGCATGCGGCCAATCGTCGAGTTGATGACCGTCAATTTCTCGCTTCTTGCCCTTGATCAGATCATGAACACTGCCGCAACGATCCGGCATATGTCCGGAGGTCAATTCGGTGTGCCGCTGGTCATTCGAATGGCCACCGGGGCTGGAAAGCAACTGGCGGCCCAGCACTCACACAGTCTGGAGGGGTGGTATGCACATATCCCAGGTCTGAAGGTGCTGGCACCGGCGACGTTGGAAGACGCGCGCGGAATGTTGTGGACCGCGTTGCAGGATCCCGATCCGGTGCTGATCTTCGAGAATGTGATGCTCTACAATCGTTCGGGTGCTCTGGACGTAAATGCCGGCCCGGTCGATATCGCTGCTGCGGCGATCCGGCGAGAAGGGTCGGATCTGAGCCTGATTACTTATGGAGGATCGCTCTACAAAACACTGGATGCCGCAGAGGCCCTGTCCGAGGAAGGTATCTCGGCGGAGGTTGTGGATTTGCGGTCCCTCCGACCATTGGATGATACAACGATCATGGCGTCGGTCGGCAAAACGCGCCGGGCGGTGATCGTCGATGAGGGCTGGCGAAGCGGTTCTCTTGCGGCAGAAATTTCGGCCCGGATCATGGAACAGGTTTTCTGGACTCTGGATGCGCCCGTTGGCCGGGTTTGTTCCGAAGAAGTCCCCATCCCTTACTCCAAACACCTTGAAGACGCAGCGATACCACAAGTTGACAAGATCATTGCCGCCGCAAAAGCGGTTTTGGGAAAGAGCTGATGGCCGTTTTCACACTCCCATCCCTCGGCTCGGACATGGAAGCCGGCACTTTGGTGGAATGGCTGGTCTCGCCGGGCGATACTGTGCGCCGTGGCGACGTCATCGCCATCATCGAAACCCAGAAGGGGGCGATCGAGATCGAGTGCTATGAGCAAGGCACAGTTCACGCGCTCCTGTGCGAAACAGGGACGGAACTGCCCGTGGGCGCTCCGTTGGCGGTAATCCTTGCACCGGGCGAAATGCCGCCCGATGATCTCTCTTTGCCCGCCCAAGAGATCGAAACCTCCGAGCCTCGGCGCGCGGAACAGGCCCATGCCAAAGCGCCTGCCACACCCCCGCCATCCGGAAACGGCGTCCGGGCCTCTCCGGCAGCACGATTGCGAGCTCGAGAAAAAAACGTCGATTTGAGGACACTCAGCGGCTCGTTTCCGGGCGGGGAGATCATCCTCGCTGATGTCGAGGCGGCAGGGCAAAAGAGTGTGGAGAAGACGGAAAAAAACAGCCGAATTGACGAAATGCGCAAGGCGATCGCAGCTTCAATGACGCGCTCAAAGCAAACGATCCCGCATTTCTACCTGTCGCAGACAATCGACGTTGAGCCCGCGATGACTTGGCTGAGAGAGTACAACCAGACGGTGCCTCCAAGCGAACGGCTTCTTATCGGCGCCTTGTTCGTTCGCTGCGCCGCAATGGCGGCAGAGAAAGTGCCGGAGATGAATGGGCATTGTACAGATGGCGTGTTCCATCCTTCGGAGGAAGTCAACGCAGCGGTCGCTGTGGCCCTGCGTGGCGGTGGTCTTGTCGCGCCGGCTCTCATGGACGCGCATCGCATGGACCTGCACCAGACAATGACCGGTATGCGCGACATCGTCAGCCGCGCCCGGGCGGGGCGTCTCCGCAATTCCGAGATGACGCAAGGCACCATTACGATTTCAAGCCTCGGCGACACGGGAGCGGACGCTATGGTGGGCGTAATATTCCCACCGCAAGTGGCATTGCTCTGCCTTGGTGCGCCAACGGTCCGGCCATGGGTCCTGGGGGGAAAGATCGTTCCACGCCACGTGGTGACGGTAACGGTTTCAGCGGACCACAGGGTGAGTGATGGTCGCAGGGCCGCGCAGTTCATCGCTGAATTTGAAGCCCGGATGAAGGATCCTGAACACCTATGACCACAGAAGATTTGCGCGCGATTTTCGTAGAAGAACTGACGAGGATTGCACCTGACCTAGATGCGGCGGATATCGGCGATGACGACCACCTTCAGGACGACCTCGGACTGGATTCCATGGACATCTTGAACCTCGTGACAGCGCTTCATGAAAGGTTGGGGGTCGATGTCCCCGAGGTCGACTATCCCAGAATTTCTACGCTGTCTTTGGCTGTGGCGTACCTGCGCAAAAGTCACACGTAACCGCATCAACAACTGGTTATCGGCTACTTTCAGACGAAATCTGCACTGATCCGGGCGAGCCGAACCAGATGCGGGGAGATCAGTTCAGAAGCAAATGTCTATCAGGATGGGCTTATGAGAAAGTTAGGGCCGAGTATCAGGAGCTGGAAGGTCTGGTTATGGAGCGCTTCGAAGAGTTTTCTCGACACTGAAAATCCTCCAAACGGTACCTGCCCTTCCTTTTTCGTCTTAGGGCGATGATGCGATCGCAAATAGCGTTGTTGAACATGTTTGGCAGTCAGCTGGAACAACCGCGTTTCGGAGTGTAGAGGGCCGCACTTCCAGGTGGCCTTAACTTGATCGTAGGGTTCGTCCGTTCTAGCGTGCCGCACATGCCAGAGCTTCTGAATATCGTTGCCTTGGAGCCCCACAGCGCTGATCGCCAAACGCATTTCAACGGACAGCGGTTATCCAAATGGTTACCCCCTGCATGAAATCGCTTAAAGGTCTAAAATGACTGCATTTTCGGAAATTCCAGTGCTTGATCTTGCCCCGCTCATCAAAGGTGATGACACAACCAGCCTCGCATTGGAGTTTGCCAAAGCATATGGCGAAACTGGGTTCGGCTATGTCATAAACCACGGTATAGATCCCGGTTTGCTAGCGGCCGTTTTTGATGCGTCGAAGAAGTTCCATGCGCTGCCAGAGGATACAAAGCAAGCCATCGCGCTCGATAAGAATCATCGCGGCTACATCGCCATAAACACCTCAACAGACGTGAACTCTGATCTCGCCGAGGTGACAAAACCCAACCAATCTGCCTCGTTCATGATGATGCGCGAAGACGCTGATACAGACACCAATGTCTATCTGTCTGGCCCGAACCAATGGCCTGCACTCGATGGTTTTCGAGAGGTATGCGAAGCTTACGTAGAGGCGATGACTGAACTCGGCCAGAATCTGATGAGCCTGGCGTTGGATGCCCTTGGCGTCACTGACCGTTCCATCCTCAATGCGTTCGAAGCGCCAACAATCTGGCTACGTCTGCTGCACTACCCGCCGCAGCCTCCGCAGGCGCCTAATGATCTGTACGGGTCAGCACCGCACAAAGACTTCGGGTGTTTGACACTATTGGCGCAAGACGATGTCGGTGGTTTGCAGGTTCAGACACCGGCAGGTGATTGGGTGGACGCACCGCCCATCGACAATGCTTTTCTCGTTAATGTAGGCGACATGTTGCACCGCCTTTCCAATGGACAGCTTCTGTCCACGCCGCACCGTGTCATCAACACGTCCGGGCGAGAGCGGTATTCTGTACCGTTCTTTTTTGATCCACATGTGTCTACCGATATCGCCCCTCTTCCTGGGACCGGCACTTCAAGATTTGAAACTTTGAACTTCGGAGAGTTTTTGAAGGGCGAGTTGGAAGCGAGCTATGACGCACACCAGGTTGAAACTTCTTCGCCTTAACCAGGCAAACAAATAAACTTTCAAATGGATTGAGGTGTTGAATGCCACCAAATTCGCACATCATCAGCGAGCCCGTCTGGCGCAAATCTGGCGACGAGTGTTCCGTCTAACTCCATACGCGGCAATGGATCACCAGGCTCTCTTTTCGGAAGTCCTGTTCCGGTGGATTTCGCCCAAATCTCAAACAACTCCTCTGAGGCAACCTGGTAAGTCACATTCCAATGAGCGATGCCGCCATTTGGTAGTTCGGAAAGCACCTCGTAATTGAGTTCGATGTCTTCCTGCAGCTTTATCCTATCCCAATACGCTTCACGAGCTTGCGCTGTGTCTTGAACTTGGAAGGGCGTGTTATGGTAACGTCCGTTGGGAGTGAAGAGTGCGGAGAAGCCCTCAGAGTCCTGATCTTCCCAGACACGTTTATACTCTGCCATAAACTCATGAATGTTCACTGCTTCGGATCCCTTTTGATACGGATTGCTGTGATAACAACAGGGCACACCTCCAGAGGGTTTTCGTCAATCCCTTCGCCGGGATGCAGATCAGAGTTCGATCACTTTGCGAGCTATCCATAAGCTTTCTTGACCTGGTCTTGCTGGGCAGACTTCGAAACCTCCGGAGTTTTTTTGTCTCGTCACCAGTCTCAGCATGTCGCCTCATCCCTTCAAGGCTTCAGCGCCTACCCATTCTACGACTTCCTCGGCGGGTGTGACACCCGTCCGGCGCCCAATCTCTCTATCGCTGCGGAAAGCTATAAGCATAGGTATGCCGCGAATGGCGTAACGAGAACCGGCGGCAGGAAATGCAGAGGTCTGACGGGGTTTTGGTTTCCGTGCCGATCCACCCGGATTTGGCCGAAGTGCTGGACAAGTTGCCGAAGGATCGTCCGTTCCTGGCCACCCAGAAAGGCACGATGCGGTCCGCCGGTGGGCTGGGCAATCTGATGCAGCGTTGGACCGAGGACGCCAAGCTGCCTCAGTGCTCTGCCCACGGGCTGCGCAAGGCCTGCGCGCGCCGTTTGGCCGAAGCCGGAGCCACAGCGCAAAAGATCGGCGCGGTCACGGGACACAAAACTTTGGCCCTCGTGCAGCGATATACAGAGGCCACTGGCCGAGAAGGCATGGCCGATCCCGCCATCGAAAAACTGATCGCCCGCCCCAATGGCGAGCGCAATTTGGCGAACCTTCCCAAGCGGTTCGTCAATTCTGACACCAACCCCAAGCAGGGAAAGGAAATTTGATGATCAGTGGTGAGCCGTGCAGGATTCGAACCTGCGACCCACTGATTAAAAGTCAGTTGCTCTACCAACTGAGCTAACGGCCCACTCTGATCCAGCGACTCAGTTTGGTCACCGGCTTGCGCTCTCTACGCTGAACCCGGATTGGGTTTCAACCGTTTAAGTCGCGCTATCAACACGTTCTGTCCTGATAGGGGGGCTAACTAGAAACACCGACGCCCCCGGTCAAGCCCCAAAGCACGCGATTTTCTGCGACAGACTGGATTTGCCCCCCGCCCGCCGTTATATGCGCGCCATGGCTGAACCCGCAGATACCGGATTGCCCTTCATGAAAATGCACGGGCTGGGCAACGACTTTGTCGTTGTCGACGCGCGTGCGCGCGATATTCCGGTAACACCCGCGCTGGCGCGGGCACTGGGGGACCGGCACCGTGGCGTGGGGTTTGACCAGCTTGCCGTGATCTCTAACGGCGCGGGGGACGCGCATCTGACATTCTATAACGCGGACGGATCGACCTCGGCGGCCTGCGGGAATGCCACGCGCTGCATTGCGCGGCATATCATGGATCAGACGGGCGCAAAGACGCTTCACCTGACCACCGATCGCGGCGATCTTTATGCGCGCGACATGGGCGACGGCATCACATCCGTGAACATGGGCGCGCCGCAGCTTGAGTGGGACGAGATCCCGCTTGCGCATGCCATGGACACGCTGCATCTGCCAATCGAGGGCGACCCGGTCGCAACCGGCATGGGCAACCCGCATTGCACCTTCTTTGTGGATGACGTCGATGCGATCGATCTGGCCAGCTTCGGCCCCGAGCATGAACATCACCCGCTGTACCCTGAACGCACCAACGTGCAGGTCGCCCAGATTGTCGGACCGAATCACATCCGCATGCGGGTATGGGAGCGCGGCGTGGGTGTGACGCTGGCGTCGGGCTCTTCCTCCTGCGCGACGGCAGTGGCCGCGGCGCGGCGCGGGCTGACCGGGCGCAAAGTGCGCATTGATCTGGATGGCGGCACCCTGCATGTGGACTGGGCCGAGGATGGCGTCTGGATGACAGGGCCCTCCACCCATGTGTTTACCGCCACTCTGACCGCTGAATTTCTGGCAGGTCTGACATGACCGCACCGCGTTTCACCACCCTTGGCTGCCGTCTCAACGCATATGAGACCGAGGCGATGAAAGAGCTGTCGGCTCAGGCCGGTTTGCAGAACGCAGTTGTCGTGAACACTTGCGCCGTCACCGCCGAAGCCGTGCGCAAGGCGCGCAAAGAAATCCGCAGGCTGCGCCGCGAAAACCCGGACGCACGCCTGATCGTCACCGGCTGCGCTGCACAGACAGAGCCCGAGACCTTCACCGCCATGGAGGAGGTCGACGCCGTCATCGGCAATACCGAGAAGATGCAGCCCGAAACCTGGGGCAAGCTCGCTGCGGATTTCATCGGCGAAACCGAAGCGCTTCAGGTCGATGACATCATGTCGGTGACCGAAACCGCAGGTCATCTGATCGACGGATTCGGCACACGGTCACGCGCCTATGTTCAGGTGCAGAACGGCTGCGATCACCGCTGCACCTTCTGCATCATTCCCTATGGTCGGGGCAATTCGCGGTCGGTCCCGGCGGGCGTTGTGGTGGACCAGATCAAGCGGCTGGTGGATCGCGGTTACAACGAGGTAGTGCTGACCGGAGTGGACCTGACTTCCTGGGGGGCCGATCTACCCGCGCAGCCGAAACTGGGCGATCTGGTCATGCGCATCCTTAAACTGGTGCCGGATCTGGCAAGGCTGCGCATCAGTTCGATCGATTCCATCGAGGTGGATGAAAACCTGATGCAGGCTATCGCCACCGAACCGCGCCTGATGCCGCATCTGCATCTGTCACTGCAGCATGGTGACGATCTGATCCTGAAACGGATGAAACGTCGCCATCTGCGCGACGACGCCATCCGCTTTTGTGAAGACGCACGGCGGCTGCGCCCTGATATGACCTATGGGGCCGATATCATCGCCGGTTTCCCGACCGAGACCGAGGCGCATTTCGAAAACTCCCTGAAGCTGGTCGAGGAATGCGGCCTCACCTGGCTTCACGTGTTTCCCTATTCCCCGCGCCAGGGCACGCCCGCCGCGCGGATGCCCCAGGTGAATGGCGCCGCGATCAAGGACCGGGCTGCGCAATTGCGCGCCGCGGGCGACCGCGCGGTCGCCCGGCATCTCGCCGACCAGGTGGGCCAACATCATCCTGTGCTGATGGAAAACCCGAATATGGGCCGCACCCCGCAATTCACCGAAGTCAGCTTTGCAGACCCTCAGACCGAAGGCGCGATTGTTGCTGCGCGCATAACAGGCGTCGAGGGGCACCAACTGACCGCAACCCCGGTGTCGGGTCCAAGCCGCTTCGAAGCGGCTTAAGGCCTTTCGAAAGGCCTTTACCACCGTTGAGACGGATTTTCCAAAATCCGTTCAGGCCCAGACTGTCATCCGGGCGTTCAAAACTTCGACCCGCCGACGCACAGCATCCGCGATCGCACCGTGACGTGGCTGATCGAGCAAGGTCGTCAGCCATGCCTCCGGCGGGTTCTTCCCTCGCCGGTTCCCCCTGAACTCCAGCGCGCGCAGCACACCTTCCGCCGAAGGCCCGACCCGGTCGGGTATCTCATGTCCGTTGAGCACACCCCACACACCGGTCCATAGCCGCCCGACCGTCCACGGGTTGTACCCGCCCCCGCCCAGCACCAGCAGGCGCGGGGCCAGCCCCATCAGGCCGCGCAGCACGTCCCAATGGGCGTTGTTCGACAGCGCCAGATGGGCCAGCGGATCGTCCTCCACCCCATCCGCGCCGCATTGCAACACGATCGCTTCAGGCGCAAAGCGCTGGACCTGAGGCAGGATCAGATTGTCGCGCACCAGCGCCATGTCATCATCGTGAAACCCACGCGGCACCGGCAGGTTCAGCGCGTTGCCGCCCGCGTCGTTCTCCAGAAGCCCCGTCTTCGGCCAGAGGTTTTCCTCATGCACCGATATCATCAGCAGATCCGCATCGCCGCCAAATCCCACCTCCACACCGTCGGGGTGATGGGCGTCGATGTCGATATAGGCGATCCGCCGCACTCCCTGATTGCGCAACGACAGCATCGCCAGCACAGGGTCGTTCAGATAACAGAAACCGTTCGCACGATCCGGCATCCCGTGATGGGTGCCGCCCGCCGGGTTATAGATCACGCCCGGTTCCCGCAGCAGTTCCCCCGCAAGGATTGACCCGCCCGCAGCCGTTGCCGGGCGCCGAAAGACCTCGGGGAACACCGGATTGGACACCGTGCCAATGTGGAATTGGGCCCTGTCTTCTGCGCTGACCTGCTGCTGCGCCTCGGCACGCTGCAGCGCGGCGATATAATCGGGCCGATGCCAGTTCACCAAAGCCGCCGGTTTCGCGCGGGGCGAGGTGATGAACTGCCGATCCGGCAGCCAGCCCAGCGCGCGTGACAGATCCATCACCGTGGACACACGCGGCACGCGCAGCGGGTGCCAGGTGCCATAGGTCGACCGGCGATAGATCTCATGTCCGATGAAACGCGGTTGCATATGCGCGAACCTAGCTCATCCTGCACGGGCGGAAACATCGAAAATACCCTGCGCGGTGCCCTCGAAAGAAACCGGCATGTCGCGCAACATCTGGACGCTGCCGCAACTCCCGCCTAACGTCGCCGCGATGCTGCGCTATGCCCTGAAACGTCTGCTGTCCCTGATCATCAGCCTGGCCATTGCCAGCCTGATCATCTTCTTCGTGATCGAAGTCGCTCCGGGCGATCCCGCGCAATTCATGCTGGGGCTGAATGCGCAGCCCGATACAGTGGCGGCGCTGCGCGCCGAACTAGGTCTCGATGTGCCGAAATGGGAGAGGTATCTGAATTGGGTCGGCGGTATGCTGACGGGCGATTTCGGCACCTCCTATACCTATCGCACGCCCGTGGCCGAGATGATCGCCGACAGGCTTTGGGTCTCTCTCCCGTTGGCGCTTTATGCGCTGACGCTGTCGACGCTGATCGCTTTCCCGGCCGGCATCTACGCCGCCGCGCGCCGGGGCCGGGCAGGGGATGTCACCGTGATGGGCGCCACACAGCTGGGCGTGGCAATTCCGAACTTCTGGTTCGCGATGATGCTGGTGCTGATCTTCGCAATCAACCTGCGCTGGTTTTCCGCCGGGGGGTTCGCCGGCTGGGACAAGGGCCTTTGGACCGGGCTTCATTCCCTGACCCTGCCTGCCATTGCGCTGGCGCTGCCGCAGGCCGCGATCCTTGCGCGGGTCATGCGGTCCTCGCTCCTCGATATCTTGGGAGAGGATTTCATGCGCACCGCCCGCGCCAAGGGCCTAAGCCGCCGTCAGGCGCTGTGGCGGCACGGGGTGCGCAACGCGCTGATCCCGGTCCTGACGATCATTGGGCTGCAATTTGCCTTCCTGATCGCGGGAGGTATCATCATTGAACAGGTCTTCTACCTGCCGGGCCTTGGACGGCTGATCTTCCAATCCATCAGTTCCCGCGATCTGATCGTTGTGGAAAGCGTGGTGATGCTGCTGGTTTTTGCGGTGATCGTGGTGAACTTTCTGGTCGACCTGGCCTATGCCGCCGTCGATCCCAGGCTGAGGTCACGCACATGAAACGCAACCTGATCCTGGGCGCATGCCTGTCATCGCTGTTCGTTCTGGCGGCTCTGATCTCGTTCATCTGGACGCCCTTCGATCACACGGCCATGAGCATTCCCGACCGCCTGCAAACCCCCAACGCGACGCATCTGCTGGGGACGGACCATTTCGGGCGAGACATCCTGTCGATGATCATGGTGGGTGCGCGCACCTCCATCGCCGTGGCGCTGGTGGCTGTTGGCATCGGTATGGCGTTGGGTGTGCCGCTGGGCCTTGCGGCGGCAGCGCGCAAGGGGTCATGGCTGGATGAATTCATCATGCGCGGCAATGACCTGATCTTTGCCTTTCCGTCGCTGGTGATCGCGATCCTGATTACGGCCGTCTTCGGCGCGGGCGCGATCAACGCGATCATCGCCATCGGGATCTTCAACATTCCCGTCTTTGCCCGCATCACCCGCGGCGCAGCCCTGTCCCTGTGGGAACGGGAATTCATCATGGCCGCCCGCGTCGCCGGGAAATCCGCCGCGCGCATCAGCGCCGAGCACATCCTGCCCAATGTCGCTAACCTGCTGATCGTGCAGGGCACCATCCAGTTTTCACTGGGCATCCTGGCCGAGGCGGGCCTGAGCTATGTTGGCCTTGGCGCGCAACCGCCCACGCCCAGTTGGGGGCGGATGCTGGCCGATGCGCAAACCATGGTCAGCCTCGCGCCCCATCTGGCGCTGATGCCCGGTGTGGCCATCATCCTGACAGTGCTGGGGCTGAACCTGATGGGCGACGGGCTGCGCGATTACCTGGACCCACGGCTGAGGGTGCAAAGGACATGAGCCTTCTGACGATCCAGAACCTCTCGCTCTCGATTCACGGGACGCCGATCCTAAACAACGTGTCCCTGTCCATTGCGCCGGGGGAAATCCACGCGGTCACCGGCGAAAGCGGATCGGGCAAATCCATGACCGCTTTTACCGTCATGCAGCTTCTGCCCAACGGGACGAAGACAACAGGTCAGGTCACGCTTGACGGCACCGATATCCTCGCGGCCAGCGAAGACACGATGTGCACCATCCGCGGCAACGATGTTGGCATGATCTTTCAGGAGCCCATGACCGCGCTGAACCCGGTGAAAACCATCGGCGATCAGGTGATGGAGACGATCCTGATCCACAAGGCCATGTCCCCCAAGGATGCCGAAACACGCGCCCGCGACGTGCTGGACCGTGTCGGCCTGCCCGCAGATCGCTTCCCCCTGTCGCGCTATCCCCACGAGCTGTCAGGCGGCCAGCGCCAGCGCGTCGTCATCGCCATGGCCATCGCCCTGCGCCCCAAGCTGCTGATTGCCGACGAACCCACGACAGCGCTCGATGTGACCACACAGGCGCAGATCCTCGACCTGCTGAAAGGACTGGTGGCCGAGGAAGGGATGGGCATGCTGATGATCACCCATGACCTGGCCGTGGTGGCCGACATGGCCCACACGATCACCGTCATGCGCCAGGGTCAGGTGGTCGAAAGCGCCCCTACACAGGCACTTCTGGCGGATATGCAGCATGACTATACGAAGATGCTCTTTGCTGCCTCGACCCATCAGGTGGACCTGCCCGACAAACCCGCGCCTTCGCCGCTGCTTGAAGTGCAGAATGTCTCGCGCGATTACCGCCTTCCGCGCACGCAGCTTTTCGCACCGCCGGGCGTGTTCCGCGCCGTGAAGAACGTCAGTTTCACCATCGAAAAGGGCGAAAGGCTTGGTCTGGTGGGTGAATCCGGCTGCGGGAAATCCACCCTCACCCGCGCCATTCTTGGCCTGGAAGAGGTGCAGGAAGGCCAGATCCTTCTGGATGGCGAACCGGTTTTTTCCGGCCACAAACCCAACCTTGCCGTGCGCCGCAAGATGCAGGTGGTGTTCCAGGACCCGTTCGGCAGCTTCAACCCTCGCCACCGGGTGGATCGCCTGATCACCGAACCCTTCCACCTGCTCCCCAACCCGCCCAAGGGCCTGAAACGCGAAGAGGCGATTGCCGAAGCGTTGATCGCCGTGGGCCTCGCGCCCAGTGATGCGCGCAAATACATTCACGAGTTTTCCGGCGGCCAGCGCCAGCGCATCGCCATTGCCCGCGCGCTGATCATCCGGCCCGAGTTGATCCTGTTTGACGAGGCCGTCAGCGCGCTTGACGTGTCAGTGCGTGCGCAGATCCTTGACCTGCTGGCCGATCTTTGCCGGCAATACGACCTGACCTATCTTTTCATCAGCCATGACCTCAGCGTCGTGCGATCCGTCACCGACCGTGTGCTGGTCATGAAATCCGGCGAAATCGTCGAACAGGGCGTGACGGAACAGGTCTTCACCAACCCCGCCCATCCCTATACCCGCGACCTGATCGCCGCCGCCCCCGTTCTGCCCGATCTGGGCCGGGGCGCGGCATGAGCGGCCCTGTTCCCATCCGCCTGCTCGCAAGCCGCGATTGCGATTTCCGGGTGTCGTTGCTTGCCGGATATGGCATCAAGCCTGCGCCGCCGCTGACACCTTACCAAAGCGGCAGCCTGCATTTCACCGCGAAGGAGACCGCCTGATGACCCTCCCCCTCTGGTTCGATCCCAGCCTGTGCCTGATCGGCGGCAAATGGCTGCCCGCGCAGAACGGCAGGACCCTTTCCCTGATCAATCCCAGTAACAACACGGCTCTGGCAGATATCGCGCATGGGCAATCAGGCGATATCGATACCGCGGTAGGTGCCGCTCAGGCCGCGCTCGACGGCGCATGGGGCGCGATGACGGCGGTGGAGCGTGGCCGCATCCTCACCCGTCTGGGCCAGCTGGTTCTGACGCGCGTGGATGACTTGGCGCAGATCGAGGCGGCAGATGTCGGCAAACCGCTCACCCAGGCGCGCGCCGATGCGGTGGCCCTTGCGCGGTACTGTGAATTCTACGGTGGCGCGGCGGACAAGGTGATGGGCGAAACCATCCCCTATCTGGATGGCTACACCGTCTATACCCTGCGCGAACCGCATGGGGTCACAGGCCATATCGTGCCGTGGAATTACCCGATGCAGATCATCGGTCGGTCAGTAGGCGCGGCACTGGCCATGGGCAATGCATGCGTCCTGAAACCCGCTGAAGAGGCATGCCTGACAGCCCTTGCCTTCGCCCATCTGGCGCAGGAAGCGGGCCTGCCTGACGGCGCGCTGAACGTCGTTCCCGGCCTGGGCGCCGAGGCGGGCGCGGCGCTCTCCTCTCATCCGGGCGTGCAACACATTTCCTTCACCGGATCGGTCTCTACCGGCGCGCTGGTGCAAACCGCTGCGGCCAGAAACGTGGTTCCGGTCACGCTTGAGCTGGGCGGCAAGTCTCCCCAGCTGGTCTTTGACGACGCTGATCTGGACGCGGCCCTGCCCTTCCTTGTGAATGCAGGGATCCAGAACGCGGGCCAAACCTGTTCCGCCTCCTCCCGCATCCTTGTTCAGCGCGGGGTCTATGACGCGGTGAAATCCCGCATGGCCGCCGCCTATGCCGACCTGACCGTGGGCCCCGCCACGGAGGATCTGCGCGTGGGCCCCCTGATCTCGGCCCGCCAGAAAGAAATCGTTGAGGGCTTTCTGGCCAAAGGCAGCGACCTGGCCATTGCCGCCCAAGGCAGGATGGTAGACGGCGCCCCCAGCGACGGTGCCTATGTCCTGCCCACCCTGTTCGCCGATGTCCCCCCAGATCACGTTCTTGCCCGCGCCGAAATATTCGGCCCCGTCCAGGTGATGATCCCCTTCGACACCGAAGACGAGGCGATCCGCATTGCCAATGGCACCGATTACGGCCTTGTCGCCAGCATCTGGACACGCGACGGCGCGCGCCAGATGCGGCTGGCGAAAAAGCTGCGCTCGGGGCAGGTGTTCATCAACAATTATGGCGCGGGCGGCGGTGTGGAACTGCCTTTTGGCGGGATCGGCAAATCCGGCCATGGCCGGGAAAAGGGGTTCGAGGCGCTGTATGGCTTCTCCACTCTGAAAACCGTCGCCGCCTATCACGGATAACCGGCCCTTGTAGCCAGACACGCTTCGCGGCATCGTCGCGACGAAGGGAGGACCCCCAATGCAACTTCAGGGAAAAACAGCGATTGTCACAGGCGGCGCATCGGGCTTTGGCGCGGGCATCGTGCGCGCCTTTCTCGACGCGGGCGCAACCGTCATGATCGCCGATATCAACGGCGACGCCGCATCGCAGATGGCGGGCGATCTGGGTGATAGAGCGATCGCCCAACAGGTCGACGTATCAGACGCCGCCTCGGTCGACGCGATGGCCAAGGCCGCGATCGACGCGATGGGCCATGTCGATATCCTGGTGAACAATGCCGGCATCACCCATATGCCCATGCCGATGGAAGAGGTCAGCGAAGACGATTTCGACCGCGTCCTGGCTGTCAATGTCAAATCCGTCTACCTGACCGCCAAAGCGCTTGTGCCTCATATGAAGGAACGCAGCGCGGGCGCGATCCTCAACGTGGCTTCCACCGCCGGCCTGTCGCCGCGCCCGAACCTGAACTGGTACAACGCCTCCAAAGGCTGGATGATCACCGCCACCAAAACCATGGCCGTCGAACTCGCGCCCAAAGGCGTCCGCGTCAACGCGATCTGCCCCGTGGCGGGCGAAACGCCCCTGCTGAAATCCTTCATGGGGGAAGATACGCCCGAGATGCGCACGAAATTCCTCTCCACCATCCCCATCGGGCGCTTCTCCACCCCCGAAGACATGGGCAACGCGGCTGCCTTCCTGTGCTCGGACGCGGCCTCCATGATCACCGGCGTCGCGATGGAGGTCGACGGGGGCCGCTGTATCTGATCCTTGCTTCTTTCTGGCCCCAAATACCCAACCCAACAGGATCCCCATGCAACCCGGTCCGAAAAACCTGATCACCGATATCCCCGGCCTGCGCGTGGGCAACGCCCGCGACGACGCGCTGAAATCCGGGACGACCGTTTTGGTGGCGGACGCGCCCTTCACTGCGTCCGTGAATGTGATGGGCGGCGCACCAGGCACGCGGGAAACCGACCTGCTGGCGCCGGACAAATCGGTGGCACAGGTGGACGCGCTTTGCCTGTCGGGCGGTTCGGCCTTTGGCCTTGATGCCTGCTCTGGCGTCGTGGATGGGCTGCGGGCGCAGGGCCGTGGGTTTCAGGTGGGCACGGCGAAAATCCCGCTGGTCCCCGGTGCAATCATTTTCGACCTGTTGAACGGTGGCGAAAAGGACTGGGCCGACAACCCCTATCGCGCCCTGGGCCGCGCCGCGTTCGACGCCGCCGACACGGATTTCGCCCTGGGCAGCGAAGGCGCGGGCACTGGTGCGATGACGGCAATGACGAAAGGCGGATTGGGCTCGACCTCCCTCGTTCTGCCCGATGGCAAGACCGTTGGTGCGCTGGTCGCCGCCAACCCGATGGGCAGCGCGACGACACCCGGCGACCGCCACTTCTGGGCCGCCCCGTTCGAGATTGACGGCGAATTCGGCGGCTTGGGCCCTGATCCGGCATCCGGTCTTGGCCGAGATCTGCAAAGCCGCAAGATCGCCGCCATGCTGGAGGCCAACCCGGCCCACGCCAACACAACCATTGCCATCGTCGCCACGGATGCCGCCCTGACCAAGGCGCAATGCCAGCGAATGGCCACCGCCGCCCATGACGGCATCGCGCGCGCCTGCCTCCCCGCCCACAGCCCGGGCGACGGCGATCTTGTCTTTGCCGCCTCCACAGGCGACCGCACGCTGGCAGACCCCGAACGCAGCCTCACGCTGATCGGCCACGCGGCCGCCTTGTGCCTTGCCCGTGCCATCGCGCGCGCGATCTACCTTGCCCGCCCCGAACCCGGCGATCTTCTGCCCACCTGGAGCACCCTGAATGCCTGACTTGAGCCTTCCCGACATCACCCTCCATTACGAAGTCGAAGGCTCCGGCCCGCCGCTGATCCTGCTGGCCGGTATGCTCAGCGACAGCGCCAGCTGGACACCGCTGGTCGAAGCGCTGGCACAGGATTTCACCGTCATTCGCCCCGACAACCGCACCACCGGGCGCACGACCCCCTGGGACGCGCCGGTCAGCATCAAAGCAATGGCCGAGGACGCCCGTGCATTGATGGCGCATCTGGGACATGACCGGTTCCATGTGGCGGGTCATTCCATGGGCGGGCGCATGGCGCTTGAGCTTTATGGGCTTGCACCGGATCAGGTGGCTTCGATCTCCATCCTCGCCTCCGGGCCGCATAAGCTTCCGCGTTCGCTCGCCGTGTTCGACGCACTTCTGGCCATCCGGCAAACCGCGGATGGCGAACGCCTCTGGCTCAAGGCGCTTTACCCGTGGGTCTTTGCCCCTGCGTTCTTTGAAAATCCCGAAAATACGGACATGGCGCTGGAAGCCGCGCTGAATTATCCCCACGCGCAAACCGCCAAGGCGATGGCGCATCAGATCGAGATCCTGCGCAATTTCGAACTAAGCCTGAAACTGGAAGATGTGACCTGCCCCGTACAGGTCCTGTACGCCGAAGACGACGCGCTGATCCCGCCGGGCCCCGCGCGCATCGCGTTCGAACCGCTGCCAAATGCCGAACACTACATGATCCCCAACGCGGGCCATTCCATCCACTGGGACGCGCCCGAGGCGGTGATCGCTCAGCTGCGCGGCTTCCTTGCGTCCCGGGCCTGACCCGGGACCTCAAGCCTTTCACGCACGCGGCGCGCTGAACCCCACTAGCTTTGTGTCGCGCCGCAAGGCCCGGCTGACTTCGCCCATGATGTCGACGGCGGTCAGACCGGCATCTTCGTACATCTCCGCCGGGCTGGCCTGATCAATGAAGCGGTCCGGCAGGGTCATCGTGCGCACGCGCAGCTTGCCGTCCAGCAATCCTTGCGCCGCCATGGCCTGCAGCACAAACCCGCCAAAGCCGCCCATCGCGCCCTGCTCTACCGTGATCAGTGCCGCGTGATTGGCGGCAAGGGACGCAATCAGCTCCATGTCCAAAGGCTTGGCAAAGCGTGCATCGGCCAGTGTGACGGAAATCCCTTCCGCCTCCAGCATGGCCGCCGCCATCTGGCATTCGGCCAGATGCGCGCCGAAACACAGGATTGCGGCGTCAGAGCCTTCCTGCAAGATCCGGCCCTTGCCGATCTCCAGCACTTCGCCGCGCGCGGGCATCTCGACGCCCGTGCCATTACCTCGGGGATAGCGGAAAGCGATGGGGCCTTCGTCATATTCGGCAGCGGTGACAACCATATGCGCCAGCTCGGCCTCGTCCGAGGCCGCCATCACCACCATCCCCGGCAAAGATCCCATGAAACCGATATCGAACGCGCCCGCATGGGTCGCGCCATCAGCCCCCACAAGACCTGCCCGGTCCATCGCAAAACGCACCGGCAGTTTTTGCAGGGCCACGTCATGGACAACCTGGTCATAGCCGCGCTGAAGGAAGGTCGAATAGATCGCACAGAAGGGCTTCAGACCGGCGCCCGCCATCCCGGCGGCAAAGGTCACGCCATGCTGTTCGGCGATGCCCACGTCAAAAACACGCGCCGGGAAGCGGTCCGCCATGATGTTCACGCCTGTGCCCGACGGCATCGCCGCCGTCACTGCCACGATCCGGGGATCACGCGCGGCTTCCTGCGCCAGCGCTTCGCCGAACACTTTGGTGTAACTGGGTGCATTCGCCTTGGCCTTGGCCTGCACACCGCTTTCCACGTCGAACTTCGACACGCCGTGATACTTGTCCGCCGACCCTTCGGCGGGCGCATATCCCTTGCCCTTCACCGTGCAGCAATGGATCAGCACAGGCCCGGTGGCCCGCGTGCGCGCGGCGCGCAGCACGGTCAGAAGCTGTTCCATGTCATGGCCGTCGATGGGGCCGATGTAATCAAAGCCCAGTTCTTCAAAGAACGTGCCCTGCCCCTGCACCCCGGTCACCATCTGGCGCGCGCGTTCCGCGCCCAGACGCACCGGTTCTGGCAGGAATTTCTCCATGTCCTTCGCAACCGCATCCAGAATGGGCAGCGGACCCATCTTTGACAGGCGGCTCATATAGGTGCTCATCGCGCCCACGGGCGGGGCAATAGACATCTCGTTGTCGTTCAGGATAACAAACAGCCGCCGTCCTTCCGCCCCTGCATTGTTTAGCGCCTCATAAGCCATGCCAGCACTGATCGACCCGTCGCCGATCACCGCGATGGCATCGCCCGTGGGCTGGCCCATGTCACGCGCGGTGGCAAAGCCCAGCGCGGCCGAAATGGATGTCGACGAATGCGCCGCGCCAAACGGATCGTATTCGCTTTCCGACCGCTTGGTAAAACCGCTGAGGCCGCCTTTTTGGCGCAGCGTCCGGATGCGATCACGGCGACCGGTCAGAATCTTGTGGGGGTAACACTGATGGCCCACGTCCCAGATCAGCTTGTCATTGGGCGTGTTGAACACGGCGTGGATCGCAACGGTCAGCTCGACAACGCCCAGGGACGATCCCAGATGCCCGCCGGTTTCCGACACGGCCGAAACAACCTCGGACCGCAATTCACCGGCCAGCCGGGCAAGCTCGCGATCCGAGAGGGCCTTGAGGTCTTGCGGGCCAGCGACGCGATCCAGAGTCGGGGTGTGGGGATGGGACATGGATCATCACCTTTCTCAGAGTAGAAAAGGCGCCGTGAGAGTTAGGAGCGCTCCCACTCGCACGACGCCAGTCTCCTGTAGCCAACAGGAAGGGAACCGGGGTGTTGAGACCCCGTGCCCGGACCCAGGAAGCCGCGGGTCCGCGCTTGGCTAAGGGGGGCGACGGGGGAACAACCGCCGCCCGGCCCTTATTCGTAAACCGGTGCCCCGGTCGCGGCGAGCTCGGGCCAATCGCCGATGGCGTTGGTGCCTTGCATCGGCTGCTGATAACCCTTGTGACAGGTTTTGCAGGCGGCTTTGGGCGCATCTGCATAGACCGGACCAAGGCGTTCAGCCGGGTAGGTATCCCTGAGCGGAACCAGGTAGGTGTTGTTCAGCTCTTGCACCATCTGGATGCCCAGCGACGCGGTGGCCCATTGCGGGGTCACTTCGCCCTGAGAGGCATAGAAGGCGCGGGAGTTGTGGCAGAACACACAGTTCACACCCAGCGAATTCGAGAAGTAATTCATCAGCGCGTAAGTGCGTTCCGTGTCCTGTATCGACGGCAGCGGATTGTCATCGCTGGACGGTCCACCGGCCACGCGGCTTTCCAAATCGTGCACGACGATCTGATTGGCCTCGAGCAGGTAGTTCTCAAGCGCATCCGATGGCAGCGATGTCGATTGGCTGATCATCGTCGCGCGGTTCTGGTTCGCAGCCCAGCCTCCCGACGCTTCGTTCACAGGTGCAATCTTGAACCAGATCTCCGACGGTACGTTTTCGCCGCGGTGGCAGGTGTAACAGTTCACACCGACCTCCTTGTTGGCATTCACGTGGCCGTCCCATTCCTCGTTGATGGTCTGGGTCATCTGGATCATCCGCCGCGCGACGACCTTGGTGTATAGATCGTCACTGCCGTATTCCTCGACCGCCACATCGCCGTGGCAATAGGCACAGCCCTGATCGGGGCTGACCCATTGGGTCATGGCATTCATGAGGCGGTTGAAGTTGTCTTCCGTCAGATCGCCCAGCACCTGAACGTTTTCGTAAACGTCCTTGGCCAGGGCCTCTCCACCTTCGGGCACATAGGGCTCTTCGGTGTAAAAGGCTTCGATCGTGGGATCGGGTTTGGCGAGGGCCGCGCTGAACTCTGGCACGGACATGCCTGTACCGCGCGGACCGGTCTGCATCGAGTTGGTGGCAAAGGGCTGACCCCATGTCACCAGCAGGATCGCGACGAAGACCGCACCGCCGAGGGCACCCACCAGGATGGCCGGACCAAACACATTGGTCGGATTGTCCCGGTTCCAGTCGTTAAACCACTTGGGCAGCATGATCAGTTCTCCTTCCCGATGAAGGCTTCGTACGAGCCATAATCCGCATAGCCGAACGAACCGTCATAGATGGGGGCAAAGTTGTGCTCCTGCGCCCAGATGAACCAGTTGTCGACAACGGTGCCGGTCAGAAGGATCCCGATGCCACCCGTTATCGGCGTCAGCATCGCGAACCACAGGGCCCAGCGGTGAATCCCTTCCATCGTGGCGTTGAAGCCCATGGTCCAGCGCCAGAAGAGGGCGGCGCGTTCCGTGGCGGTGCCTCGGTCCACGATCTGCTCAAGCTCGCGGTCACCGCCGAAGCGGGTGACAGCAAGGATCGTCGCGCCGTGCATACAGAACAGCAGCACCGAGCCATAAAGGAACACGATCGAAAGGGCGTGGAAGGGGTTATAGTAAAGGTTGCCATAGCGGATGGAGAACGCTGTCGTCCAATCCAGGTGCGGGAAGATGCCGTAAGGCACCGCCTCGGACCAGCTGCCCATCAGGACCGGGCGGAAAAGACCCAGCACCAGGAACAGCCAGATGGCTGACAGGAACGCCCAGGCGACATGCTTACCCATCTTGTGTTGGGCAGCCAGCAGCCAGGTCCTCAGCCACCAGGTCATCACCGATACCAGCAGGAAGAAGCTGGCGATGATGTACCATCCGCCTTCATTCAGCGGCGGCATGGACAACCCATGTTCGGGCCCCGGAGGCTCAAGCGCCAGCCAAAACAGCTGCCGGATGAATTCCGGGATCGACCAGCCCACCTGCGCCAGCATGTTCAGGCCAACGATGTTGAACCAGATCAAGCCAGTGGCAAGAGAGATCATCCCCGTCCAGCCCAGATAGACCGGACCAAGCTGGGCGTTGCCCAACCAGCCGACCAGAGTGCTGAAACCGGGACGGCCGATGCGTTCTTCGGTCATGGTGCCGTTGTCGTCCATCCCCCATTCCGGGTTCCCCTGGACCTGCACCTGCGTGAAGATGTTCTGATATTCGCGGATGGCCATGATTACATCCCTCCTACCGGCATTGGGTTTTCACCCCAGATCGGCAGCTCAAGCCACCAGTTCCACCATTCCGGCCAGCCTGCCGTCCAGACGGGACCCGAGATGATGATGCAGACGGCACTGAAGAACACGGCATTGATCGCCAGCAGGAAGCCAAGGCGGTGAATGCCCAATGTGCCGATTGAATAGCCGATGAGATCCCGGAAGAAGGTGTCTTCATGATCAGGGGTCTTCATCTCTTCGCCCTTTTCAGGGTTGGCCGCCGACAGGATCAGCGCCCCATGCAACGCCAGCGCCAGGGTGGTGGTGAAGAACAGTGTCACCGCCAGCATATGGGCCGGGTTGTAGTGGAAGTGCAGATAGGCATAGCCGGTGTTCGACACCCAATCGAGGTGACTGAAGATCCCGTATGGGAACCCATGTCCCCAGGCACCCATGAGCAGGGGCCGGAAGATCACCAGCGTCACATATGCCAGGATCGCAAAGCTGAACCCGATGGGCACGTGGTATCCCATCCCCAGCTTGCGGCAGATCTCAACCTCGCGCAGGGCCCAGCTGATGAAAGCGCCGGTCGCACAGATCGTGATGATCTGCCACAAACCGCCTTCCAGAAGGGGCGCCATGCCCAGACCGTAACTCAGGTCAGGGGGTGCGATGTTGATGATCCAAGGGTTGAAGGTGCCCTGTTGTGAGGCCCCCCAGAAAATCAGGATTGTGCCCAGAAGGGCAAAAAAGGCTGTCGTGACTCCGAAGAAGCCCACATAGAAGGGCCCCACCCAGAAGTCGAACAGATCGCCGCCGATCAGCGTCCCTCCGCGGACGCGATACTTTCTCTCGAAGCTGAGCAACGCCATCTTCTTGTCTCCGCGTTTGGCGGCCCGTCCTGGTCAGTCCGAAAGCCGTCGTTGTTGTTGTCTGGTTTGTTGCGGGCGACCAATCCGATCAGGGGTGGATGCCGCCCGCAACGTTGGTGTTTCACTTCACTGCCTTGCAGATCAGCCGGCGTTTTGCGCCGCCAGTTCAAACCAGTTGAAGTGATCCGTGCTGAGCAGGACGAGGTGAATCATCGCCGCCAGCAGGAAGAGGAAAACACCCTGTGCGACAAACACACGGCGCGGATCGAAAACGAGCCAGATCTTGTAGAACTTTGCCATTAATCAATCCCTCCTCAGAACCACGGGCGCCAGATGAACGTCGCCAAATGAGCAACGATGGCCACGGCCGAAAACAGCCAGAGCCCGCTCATATAGACGGAGTGCAACTCTTGCGCCTGCTCGTCGGTGAGACCTGTGAAAGACAGGTCGGAATTATCAGCCATTAACTTTCCTTTCGAAAAACAACGCTGACGCCGCGCACCCCGCGGCCGGGTCCTTTAGGGCCTTTCGACCCCGCCGGGCTCTGCCCACCTGTTGCCAGGCGGCCAGTCTTGGATCTCCACCCCTCGCAAGGCAGAGAATGTCGGGTCCGCAGTCATGCGGAGAAAATCATCGGCGTGATGATCCGCGCCTGACTCCAGGCTCGGGCCACGGGCCCTTTTTCTGTCAGGCTTCCGCTTTTGATCGCGGCAAGCGCCCAGGTCAGACAGGCCAAAGGCAGCGTCGCGACAAAGATGATGGCGAAGTACACCATGAACTCTGTCCGCGGCGGCTTGTGGCTGCGTGTCTGGGTTGGGGTCTGAGTGGTCATATCTGTCATTGCAGATCTCCCTCGTTGCTGTTGGTCTTCGCGCCCGCCAATGCCGGGTCCAGTTTGCGCACCGTCTCGATGACGACACGCTCGGCCCCTGCGTCGAGGGCTGCTTGTTCGGCAGCATCGCGCAGCGTTTTGGCGGCGGAAATTCGGGTCAGGATCGGGTGCTGGGCGACAATGCGGTCCAGCATCTCCTGCGCGTCGGCGTCCCATGGGAAATCGCGACGAAGATTGGTTGGCGTGGCTTCCGCTGCATCCAGTTCGGTGCCCAGCGGCAGGATGTGGAACAGCGCATCGAACAGGCCATTGCAGACCTCTTGGATCATGTAAGTGGCCCCGGCATAGCCCATGAAGGGCGTGCCCGTGGCGCGCCGGATCGCGGCACCTGGGAAGCTGGCGGGAATGAACGCAGGGCTCGGACCGTGTCCGGCCTTCAATTCGGCCAGGTACATCTTTTCATTGATGGACCCCATCACGATCAGGGGCCGCATTTGCCCCATCAATGCGCGAACTTCCTCGTTATTCGTTTTCTTTCCGGCGCAGCGGGCGACGGCGAAGGCGCAGGGCAGGCCCATATCCTCTTCCAGGAACAGGCGAATGCCGCGGGAATACGTCTCGTTCGCGACAATGGCGAAAGACGCAGTGGCAAAGAAATCCTGCGTCACCGACCGCCACAGATCCCAGACGGGTTTGATCGTCGAATGCTTCTCGCGCTCGATGAACGGCTCGGGATCCAGATCCAGCATCTCGCCCAAGGTCCTCAGGAACTTGGTGGTGCTCTCAATCCCAATAGGCGCTTGCAGATAGGGCTTGCCCAGAACCTCACAGAGGCCGCGCCCGAACTCGCGATACATGCAGATGTTCACATCCGCATTCACAAGGTTCCGCATCTCGGCCAGATGGCTGCCCAGCGGCATGACCATGTTGATCTCGGCGCCGATACCTTCAACCAGACGCCGGATCTCCGCCAGATCGGACGGCATGTTGAACGTGCCATACATCGGCCCAAGGATGTTCACGCGCGGCGCTGCCCCTTCTTCGCGCTTTTTCTCAGGCGGCATCCGTCCCTTGGTCATTCCGAATTCTGTAAAGATCCAGGTCATCGCGCGATCCGCGCTTTCCCACTGATCTTCGTCAATCGTACGCGGCAGGAACCTTTGGATATTGGTGCCCATTGGGGTCACACCACCGCCGATCATCTCGGCAATGGACCCGGTCACCACAACAGACGGTAAAGCTGGGTCGAGCACACCCCAAGCTCGCTTCATAGCGCCCTCGGTCCCATCCCGACCCAGCTCTTCTTCACCTAGTCCAGTGACTACGATCGGAAGCTCGTGTGGAGGCAGCGCGTCGGTATAATGGAGCACGCTGGTGACTGGCAGGTTCTCGCAACCCACAGGGCCGTCGATGACAACCTGCAGGCCCTTGACGGCACAAAAGGCATAAACCGCCCCCCAATAGCCGCCAGCGCGATCGTGGTCTTGGATCAGCATTTGACACCCCCGTTCGCCGCGACACGGGCCTTCTCGGCACGCTCCAGCTTCTTGAGGTTTTGCGCGCGGTATTCGGGGCGCAAATTCGGATCACCTTCCCAAACACCGGCTGTATCTTGCGTTCCGACGCCTTCGAAAAAGGCCTTCATCTTGTCCATGCGGCCCTTGTTGGAAATCGCCGCATTGACCACCTGCGCCAGCGACCCGGCCCCGGCCGGGCCCATCAACGGACGCGCGGAAATCAGGTTGGTGAAGTAGAGCCCCGGCATGCCAAGCTCCTTGGCCTTCTGCACAACAGGCGTTGTGCCAATCGCCAGATCCGGCTTAATCGCCTCCATCGCCGCGCAGTCATCTTCCAGCGACGCGCGGAACTTCACTGTCACGCCCTTGTCGGCCAGCCAGTCGGCATCCGCAGCCGACCACGGCGTTTTCGGACAGGCCGTGCCCACGTACGGCACATTCGCCCCGCTTTCGATCAACAGGCGCGCAACCAGAAGCTCGCTGCCTTCATAGCCCGACAGCGTGATCGTGCCGTTGATGGGCATCGCCGCCAACGCGCCCTTGATCGCTGGCAGGAACGCATTGTGCG
>NZ_JXYH01000031.1 GCF_001262635.1 Aestuariivita boseongensis | reverse complement strand
TCCCCCACCACTTCGGGGAAGGAGAAC
The DNA here is from genome assembly GCF_001262635.1 of Aestuariivita boseongensis. Lineage (GTDB taxonomy): Bacteria > Pseudomonadota > Alphaproteobacteria > Rhodobacterales > Rhodobacteraceae > Aestuariivita > Aestuariivita boseongensis. The sequence goes on along the minus strand of NZ_JXYH01000031.1, from coordinate 39,972 downwards.
CATTCGGGGATTTCCAGCCCTTCGCGCAGGCGGCGGCGGAGTTCGGTGCCCGAAATGTTCAGGACTGTGTCGCCGTCGCGCACCTCGTCAGCCGGTTCATACTGGGCGCGTTCCTGGACATAGACCATGTGTTTGAAATCCACCATCTCAAGGCCGATTTCGTCCTGGTATTTGCGGAACAGGTCCTGCGCGTCATAAGGCCCGTAGAAATCTTCACCCTTGGAGTTCTTGCCCGGGCCCGCGTGATCGCGGCCCACGATGAAATGCGTACAGCCGTGGTTCTTGCGGATCAGCCCGTGCCAGACGGCCTCGCGCGGGCCGGCCATGCGCATGGCAAGGTTCAGAAGGCTCATCGAGGTGGTGGCGGCGGGGTATTTATCGAGCACCGCCTCGTAACAGCGCACGCGGGTGAAGTGATCCACATCGCCCGGTTTGGTCATGCCGACAACCGGGTGGATCAGCAGGTTGGCCTGCGCTTCCTTGGCGGCGCGGAAGGTCAGTTCCTGATGTGCGCGGTGCAGCGGGTTGCGGGTTTGGAAGGCCACGATGCGCCGCCAGCCCAGTTTGCGGAAGAAGGCGCGCAATTCGTTAGGCGTGTCGCGGCGGGCGCGGAAATCGTAATGCACCGGCTGCTGGATGCCGGTGACCGGCCCGCCCAGATAGACCTTGCCGGCGGTGTTGTGCAGGTAATTCACCGCCGGATGCGCGTCGTCATTGGCGCCAAAGACCATCTCGGCCTCGCGCGCCTTGTCAGGGTTCCAGCGGTCGGTGACGGTCATCGTGCCCAGGATCACGCCTTCCTGATCGCGCAGCGCGATATCTTCGCCCAGGGTGATGCTGTCGGCAAACTCCTCGCTCACGTCCAGGGTGATCGGCATGGGCCAAAGCTGGCCATCGGCCAGGCGCATGTTTTCGACAACGGAGTTGTAATCCTCTTCCGACAGGAAACCTTTGAGCGGGTTGAACCCGCCATTCATCAGCAGTTCCAGATCGCAGATCTGGCGCGGCGTCAGATCGTGGCTTTTCAGTTGGGCGGCTTCGATTTTCAGCTTCTGGGCAGAATCGTATGAAACAAAAAGCTCGGGGATCGGGGCGAGGTTGCTCAGCATCGTCATGGCAATATCTTTCGTATTGGTCGGACCGCGCAGGCCCTTTTGCCCGCGCTTTTCCATGATTGCCCGCGCATGTCCAGAATTGGCAGGCGTATCAGGGAAAAAAGGGGCGCGGTGTCGCAAACGGGCGGCGCTTGGGCAAGATCGTTCCGAAAGTTTAATAAAATCGGAACAGGTGTCAGCGTTTCAGCAGTGCGTCCATCTGGCTGAATTCGGCCAGGGCCAGCGCGTCGACGGGCTGCGCCACGCCACGCAGGCTTAGCGTTTCGAAAACAAGCCCGTCTGCGGGGACCCCGGCACTGCTCAGCACCGCCTTTGTGATCAGAAGCGGCACGCCCAGGTCCTTGGTTTTGGCCTCAAGACGGCTGGTGGTGTTGACCGCGTCGCCGATGATCGTGCGCGGGGCGCGGCCTGCGCCGATCTCACCCAGAACGATCTCGCCCAAATGGACGCCCACACCGATGCGCACCGGATCACCCCCTTCGGCGGCAAGGCGGGTGTTGAACTGATCCAGCCCCGCGCCGATGCCCGCGGCGGCCTGCAGCGCGGCCTGTGCCGAGCGTTTTTCATCCGCTGCCTCGAACACCGCCAAAAGTCCGTCGCCCAGATATTTGTCGACAGTGCCGCCGGCTTGCGTGATTGCGGGTACGATGGCGTCAAAAAACCGGTTCAGCAGAAAGACAACGTCATAAGGCAGTTGCCCGGTGGTCCGCGCGGTAAAGCCGCGCATGTCGAGGAACAGAATGGCCAGCCTGCGTTCTTCGCCCTGGCTGGCATGGGCGCGGCGGCGGGTGCCATCGGGTTGGAAGACGCGGAAAACGGTCAGGGGTTCGGTCGGGCGGATCTGACAGGCAAGCCGTGTGCCGGGTGGTGCGCCCACGGCGGCAAGGCTGCGCGCCTCGGCCGGGGCGGGCGGGCCCAGTGTCTCGCCCCCGTCTTCGATCAGCACCCGGCAAGTAGTGCAGCGCCCCTTGCCGCCGCAAAGCGACGTATGGGGCACGCCCCGTTCGCGCGACATCTCAAGCAGGGTCAGACCTTTGGGCGCGCGGATGCGCGGACCGTCGACATAGTCGATACTGACCGAGGACCTGCGGCGCAGAACCCAGCGGGCGGCAAAGATCAGCAGGCACAGACCCAGAAGCGCCCAGGTGAGGGTAAGGCCAAGCTCTTTCCACGCGATCATCGTGGAGAATGCCTGCCCGTCGGGCCAGTTGAACTGCGCCAGAAGCTGCTGGCCCTGAACCGGATCGGCGAACAGGGTTTTCAGCCTGCGCCCTTCGGCCACGAAGCCGGCCAGGGCAAAACCCGGGATCAGAACCGCAAGGCCGATCAGCACCGGTTGGCTGCGCCGCCACCAGCGCTGACCGCGCAACCAGACATGCAGCCCGATACAGCCATGAATCCAGACCAGAAGCAGAAGGCCCGTCTGCGTCCAGGCCGAGGCTGAGCCCCAGATCAGGCCGATCAGATAACCATAGTCATCATTGACGTCGAACACCTCATGCGCGCCGCGGGTGAAGATCATGTGGGTGATCAGGAAAAACGGTATGGTGATGCCGAAAGCCAGTTGCACGGCCTCGCGCAGGGGCATGCGCAACGTGCCGCGCCCGGCCAGCGCGTTCAGCGCAAGAATGGCGTGGGTTATGAACGCGCCATAGACGATCACCGTACCGATGACGGACCGGTTGAACAGCTTGCGCGCATCCTGCATCGCGTCCTGTGCGGCGGGCGAGAACAATCCAAGGCCGATATTCAGGAAATGGATCAGCGCATAGGTGAACAGGATCAGCCCCGTCGCGATCCTGAGCTGTGTGATCCAGTTTCCCCGCCAGAGGGATGTCGTTGCGCGCGGTGCCATGCCTGCAGATTGCTGGCAGGCGGGGGGCTGGTCAATGCGCCAGGTGGCCGGGGCGGGCCGGTTTCGGGATTACTCTGCCGCCAGTTCGGCTGTGTCTTCCTGTTCGGCCAGGAACCGTTCCGCATCGAGCGCCGCCATGCAACCCATGCCCGCGCTGGTGATCGCCTGGCGATAGACCGGATCGGTGATGTCACCGGCGGCGAACACGCCCGGCACCGATGTGGCGCTGGTGCCCGGTTTGACCTTCACATAACCGCCCATATGCATCTCGAGCTGGTCCTGGACCAGTTCATTGGCGGGCGCGTGGCCGATGGCGACAAACACGCCTTTGCAGGGGATTTCCGTGATCTCGCCGGTCTGGACGTGCTTCACGCGCACCGCTTCGACGCCCAGGGGGTTGTCGGTGCCGACAACTTCATCCAGTTGATGGAACCACAGCGTTTCGATCTTGGGGTTCTTGAACAGACGGTCCTGCAGGATCTTTTCGGCGCGCAGTTCGTCCCGGCGGTGGATCAGCGTCACTTTCGAGGCAAAATTGGTCAGAAACAGCGCCTCTTCCACGGCGGTGTTGCCGCCGCCGATCACAACGATTTCCTGCCCGCGATAGAAGAAACCGTCGCAGGTGGCGCAGGCCGAGACGCCGAAGCCCTTGAATTTCTCTTCCGATGGCAGGCCCAGCCATTTGGCGCGTGCGCCGGTGGCCAGGATCACCGCGTCGGCGGTATAGGTTGTGCCGCTGTCGCCCTTGGCGGTGAAGGGGCGCTGGCTGAGGTCGAGATCCGAGATGATGTCGCCGATGATCTCGCAGCCCATGGCCTTGGCGTGGGCTTCCATGCGCACCATCAGGTCGGGGCCCTGAACTTCGGTATCGCCGGGCCAGTTTTCCACCTCGGTCGTGGTGGTCAGCTGGCCGCCCGGTTCGATGCCCTGCACCAGAATGGGGTTCAGCATTGCACGGCTGGCATAGACGCCGGCGGTGTATCCGGCAGGGCCGGAGCCGATGATCAAAACCTTGGTGTGACGCGTATCGCCCATGAGAGCCCCCAATCTTCGTGATGCGACGATTCCCTGATGCCGCTGGACTTCGGATATAGCCCTCTGGCCGGTTGGCTTAAACCCCTTTGACATATCTCTCACCAGTGCGCGAGGGCGCGCAGGGTGATCAAAAACCAGGCAGGCCGATTACATAATATTGCGCGATTGCGAAAGATTATTGCGCAAGCCAGCAGCGCTGCTATAAGAATCGCCAAGCCGAGGGAGCGAGAATGGCCACAACTAAACTGGATGAGATCGACCGGAAAATCCTTGCGGAACTGCAGGCTGACGGTCGGATGACCAATGTCGAACTGGCAAAACGTGTGGGCATTTCCGCGCCGCCCTGTCTGCGGCGGGTCCGAACACTGGAAGAGGCCGGGTATATCCGCGGCTATCACGCGGATGTGGATGCGCGCGAGCTGGGGTTCGAGGTGCAGGTCTTTGCCATGGTCGGGCTGCAAAGCCAGGCGCAGGCGGATCTGGCGGCTTTTGAAGACGCCTGCCGTGGCTGGCCGCTGGTTCGGGAATGCCACATGCTGAATGGCGAGGTGGATTTCATCCTGAAATGCGTGGCGCCCGATCTGTCGAGTTTCCAGAACTTCCTGACCGGAGAGCTTTTGACGACGCCCAATGTGGCCAGCGTCAAGACATCGCTGGTCATCCGCGCGGCCAAGGATGATCCGGGCGTCCCGTTCGATGTGCTGGAAGACCGGCTGAGCAAGCAGGCCTGATCGGTCAGGCGGCGGTGGCGTCGTCGATCGTTTCGGCCTCGCGCGGGTGGGCCATAAGGCCGAAATCGGCAATCGTGTCGAGATGCGGGAAAAGCCGCATGAACAGATCGCGCATTGCCGGTCCCACATCACTCAGCGCGCCCAAACCGGGGTGATAGCTTTCGAAGGCAAGGCCGCCCATGCGGATCAATGCATGATCTTTCAGGCAGATGTGAAACATCTCGACCGGTGATGGCGGAGAGAGCGGGGCGATATTCACCCCATCTTCGAACCGCGCAAGCGGGGTCAGGATCTGGCCGTACTGGCCCAGGATCCGGGCGGAGGGGCCCACAACCATATGCGACAGCGGCCGCGACATGCCAAAGGCATCCGGCATGACCCGGTAAAGCGGTACGGCGCGGTTGGGGCTGTCGGGCGTGGTCGGCACAAGGGTGGTCGCGCCGATCCACGCGATGGGCTGCGGCGTGCCGTCCGATGTCAGAACCATATCGCCCGGCAACAGGTCTTCGATCGCCGTTGGGCCATTGGGCGTATCCACCAGCGTGCCGCGGGAAAAGCCGCAAAAGGCCGCTTCGAAAAGGGGGTGGGCCGGGATGAGAAACCGCGTGTCTTCGATTTGTCCCCCGCGGGTCAGCCAACTGGCGCGACAGGGCCTGATCTGGGGGCGGGCGCCGCCCGTGATCGTATCTTGAACCGCGCTGAGTTTCGCGGCGTCCGCCCCGCCGGGGCGGGACATCGTGGGGTGCCAATTCATCCCGAATACCCTTCATTCGGGTCTCATCCGTGCCGGCCCCCACCGACGACGACAGATGGACGTTACCATCTTCTGACCCATCAATGGCGGGTTTGACGCAAAATTGTCAAAAAATCGGGGACATTGGTGAATGCCCCGTCATCAATCTATCTCGCGGCGGGAGGACTGTTTTCGGGCTTACTGACAATCTTGCCACATTCTGATTCGCCAGAGTTCCGGCGAGGGCCACGAAAAAACCCCGCCCGGAATACGGGCGGGGCCTTCTTTGGGGATCCCGTCTGCGCTGAGATCACCTTGGAGGGAACCTATCGCTTAGGCCGAGGCGACCTTGCCGCGCGGGGTCAGCGCCACCGGAGCGCTGCGCCGCAGGATCATCTTGCGCCGGGCGCTGCCGCGGGCCCAGGGCATCTCGGTCTCGTTGGATTTGGCGGCTGCGACGACCGATTTGATGAAACGGCTGCGAACTGTCATTTTCTTTCTCCTGCCTTGTGGCCTTTGCGGCCGTGCATTCTTGCGTTGAGCTTAGAATGGCCTTGGTTTGAGGCTGGGATTGGGCCGAATTGGGAAAATTTCAGACAGGGATGATTTTCTTTGCGATGTTGCGGAGAGGATCGCGTTTTTCATATTAAGTAATTGAAATTAAATTAAAAAATACCATGAAGGAAACAATCTGTTCCTTCATGGCCTCATTGTTTCCAGACAAACTTGGAAAAAATTGCGGCAAACCTGCCGCAATCTGGCCGGGGCGCATTGGCGGTCACAGGCGGATGGCGGAAATCAGGCGGCCGTAATCGGCCTCGTTCGCATGGGTGCTGCGGCGATAGGAAAAGAACCGTGCCGGATCGGAATAGGTGCAGTGGCCGGTCCAGTTGGCCTCGGCAATGCCGGCGGACCTGAGACGGTGCAGCCCATAGGAGGGCAGATCGAACAGATACCTGTCGCCTTTGCCATTCGCGAAGAACCGTGCGTTCTGCGGGTCTTCGGCCATGAAATCGTCCAGGAATTCCGGACCCACCTCATAGGCGCGCTGAGAGATCGACGGTCCGATGGTGGCAACGATCCGGCCGCGCTTGGCCCCCAGATCGACCATCGCATCGACGGTCGCTTCCAGTACACCGTCCAGCGCACCCCGCCAGCCCGCATGGGCCGCGCCAATCACACCGCCTTCGGGATCGGCAAAAAGCACCGGCTGGCAATCGGCGGTCAGGATGGTCAGCGTCAGGCCGGGGGTGTTGGTGACCAGCCCGTCGGCCTTCTGCCCGCCATCTTCGGGACTGTGGATGACGACCGCATCGGCGGAATGGACCTGATGCACGCCGATCAGGGTATCGGTCTCCATCGCCTGGGCGACGCGGGCGCGGTTGATACCCACAATCTCGGCCTGGTCGGAAGAGCCGCCACCGCAATTCAGCCCTTCGAAGATCCCGCTGGACGCGCCGCCCCTGCGGGTGAAGAACCCGTGGCGAATGGGGGCCAGCGTATCGGATGTGAGGATCTCAAGCGTCATGGGTCCAGTCCGGGCGGCGGTTGGTGGCCTTCGGGGTAAAGGCCAAGCACCTTGAACAACTGTCCCATTTCGTCGGGATGCGTCAACCGGCGATGTGCTGCAATCAGCTGATCCAGCGGATCGCCGGTCAGCCCTTTGGCCAAAGCCTGCGCGCGTTGCGTAATCCCCAGCCGTTCCAGAAAGACGCCTTGCGGGGTCAGGCGCGAATACCGGCATGGCGCGGCCTGAGCCAGCGCTTCGAAATCCACATGGGCGGTCAAGTCGGCTTCTCCGGGATCGACGAGGGGGTCTGAGGGTTCATGGCCCTTGACCGCCTGCAGCGTATCCCCCAGCGACCGCCAGTCGCCGTAGTCGATGATCAGCCCGGCCCCGCCGTGATCGGCGATGCGCCGGCCGATGGCGTCGATGATGGGGGCAGCGGATGGGCAGTCTTCGACCAGATCACCGTCGGCGGTGTCTTCATGGCGGTGATCCAGCGCCGGCTGCGGCTGCGCGGGACCAAGGCCAAAGCGCAAGCGTCCGTCGTCCAGCCCGATCTGCCGTTCGCGCCAGTGTTCCCCGTCCCGTTGAAACTGGCGAATGGGCAGGGCGTCGAAGAATTCATTCGCGATGAAGAACAGCGGCTGTTGGGGCAAGGCGTCGACGTGGTCGATCCACTTGGGCGCATGGGAGGCCAGCGTCTGCGACTGCACATCGCGCAGGGTGGGTGAGGCTTCGATCAGTACCACCTGCGCGGCCGCGTGAAAGCCCGGTACTGCCCTTGTGGCGCGCAGGGCATCGGCCATCAGGGTGCCCCGGCCCGGCCCGGCCTCGGCCAGAGTGAAAGGGCTGGGCTGGCCCTGATCCATCCAGGCCTGGGCGAGAGAGAGGCCAATCAACTCTCCGAACATCTGGGAGATTTCGGGGGCGGTGATGAAATCGCCCTGCGCCCCCAAAGGGTCGCGCGTGGCGTAATAGCCAAAGCGCGGATGCATCAGGCATTCGGCCATGTATTCGGCCACGGTGATCGGGCCTTGTGCCGCTATGCGCGCGGCAAGCAGATCGCGCAGGCTCATGCGCGGGTCTTGGCGCGGGTGACCAGCCACAGACCCAGCGCGATCATCGGCAGCGACAGGATCTGCCCCATGGTCAGGCCATAGCCGCCTGCCTGCAACGCAAGGCCCAGCGGGTTTCCGGCGCTGACGAATTGCGCATCAGGCTGGCGGACAAATTCCACCGCGAAACGCGCTGCGCCATAGCCTGCAAAGAACACGCCCGCGATCAGGCCGGGGCGGTGAAACGCGCCCTTGCGCCAAGCCAGCAAGATCAGTGCGGCACCCAGGATCAGACCTTCAAGCAGCGCCTCGTAAAGCTGTGAGGGGTGGCGCGCACAAAGCCCCAGAACATCCGGGCAATCCTGCGCCGCCGCACCGGGAAAGATCACGCCCCAGGGCAGATCGGTGGGACGGCCCCAAAGCTCGGCATTCACGAAATTGGCCAGACGGCCGAAAAACAGCCCCGGCGGCACGCAAAGCGCGATCAGGTCTGCAGCCTGAAAGCGGTTCATATTGTGATAGCCGGTATATAAATACGCCGCGACGATGACGCCCAGCAGTCCGCCATGGAAAGCCATGCCACCCTGCCAGATCATCGGGATCTGCGTGGGGTTCTGCAGATAAAAGGCAGGCTGGTAAAACAGCACGAAGCCCAGCCGCCCGCCCAGGATGATGCCAACCACTGCCCAGGTCAGGAAATCGCCCACCTGGTCGCGCGTCATTACCCCGGTGCCGCCGGGCCAGAGCCGTGCGTTTTCCACCGCACGGATCGCCAGCCACCAGGCCACGAGAATCCCCGCGATATAGGCGAGCGCATACCAGCGCAGCGCGAATTCGAACGAGCCCACAGCGAAGGAGAACAGCTCGGGCGAGAGATCGGGGAATTGGATGGCGGCGTGCATGGCGTCAGTTGGCCCGAGCCTGCGGCGAAGTCAACCTTGCCTCGCGGGGAGATGATCCCCATATACGAGCCAACGCAAGGAGTGCTTTACGATGCAGACCCGCAACAAGATCATGGACGATATCTCGCAACTGATGACCAACGCCATGGGCGTGGCCCAAGGCGCGCGGGAAGAGGCGGAAACGGCGATGAAATCCATGATCGACCGTTGGCTGGCCGATCGCGATTTCGTCACCCGCGAGGAATTCGAGGCCGTGCGCGCCATGGCGCAGAAAGCGCGCGAGGAAAACGCCGCGCTTGAGGCGCGCATTGCCGCGCTTGAGGCCAAAGGGTCGAAATCCAAGGAATAATCGGCGCAACGCTGTCAGAATGAGGCGCTGCCGCGCCATTCCTGATCCACGCAACGCAACCGCGATGCGCGCCATTCAGTGCCGCGTATAATGCTGCGCGCTGCGCGATCTGCCAAGAAAAATTCGATGGACATGGCGATATTTCGGGCGGTGTTCCCTGTCGTCCACAACTTATTGCGGTTATCCCCAAAAATGGGGGTTGCCAGATGTCTCTGCCATAAGCACCATATCTAGTATGGGCACGGGGGGTCGCCCCGGTCCATAGAGCAGCCACCTAGCATTTGAGGCACTGCCGGCCTCATGACGTTAGAGACCAGTGAGGTGCAACATGGCCCTTTCCGAGCAGTACCTGGAAGAAGATCTTCACCCCATCGATATCGTCGAACATATCGCCGAGCATCACGAATGGGATTTCGACCGCATGGGCGACGACCAGATCGCCATGGCGGTGGCAGGACAGTGGCGAACCTATTCGCTGACACTGGCCTGGTCGGGCTATGACGAGACGCTGCGCATGGTCTGCACCTTTGAGATGGAGCCGCCAGAGGAAAAGATGGCGGGCCTGTTCGAATTGCTGAACCTGGTCAATGACCAGTGCTGGGCCGGGGCATTCACCTATTGGGAAGAGCCCAAGCTGATGGTCTATCGCTATGGTCTGGTTCTGGCGGGCGGTCAGATTGCCAGCGCAGAGCAGATCGACACAATGATCAACGCGGCTGTTCTGAGCGCCGAGCGCTATTACCCCGCGATGCAGCTTCTGATCTGGGGGGACAAGACCCCGCAGGAAGCCATGCAAGCAGCCATTGCAGAGGCTTACGGGCGCGCGTAACACTCGGCCCCGAACCGCGACAAGGGGAGGGGCCTTCATGAATATGGATCACGTGGCATCCCGGGGGCTTGTGCTTTTGGGATGCGGCAAGATGGGTTCGGCCATGCTGGCGGGCTGGCTGGAGGGCGGATTGGCCCCCTCGTCTGTCTGGGTGCAGGATCCGGTGCCATCGGATTGGGTGCGTGCGCAGGGCGTGCATGTCAACGAAGACTGGCCCGCAAACCCGGCCATCGTTCTGGTGGCCGTGAAACCCCAGATGATGGGCGAAGCGCTGCCTGTGATGGCAGGCCTTGGCGGGGGCGACACGTTGTTCGTTTCGGTCGCGGCCGGCACGCCGATTTCCTATTTCGAAGAGGTTCTGGGCAAGGGCACACCCGTGATCCGCGCCATGCCCAACACGCCCGCGGCCATTGGTCGGGGAATCACGGCGCTGATCGGCAATGCGCAGGCCAGCGCCGCGCATCTGGATCTGGCCGAGGCGCTTTTGTCCGCCGTCGGCCAGACCGTGCGGCTGGAGAGCGAGGCGCAGATGGATGCCGTGACCGGCGTCAGCGGGTCGGGACCGGCATATGTTTTTCACCTGATCGAAACGCTGGCCGCCGCCGGGGAGGCGCAGGGCCTGCCCGCCGATCTGGCGATGCGACTTGCCAAGGCCACCGTGGGCGGGGCCGGGGCGCTGGCCGAAGCGGCCGACGACAGCCCCGAACAGCTGCGCATCAATGTCACCAGTCCCAATGGCACGACGCAGGCCGCGCTTGAGGTTCTGATGGACGCCGAAAGCGGCTTTCCACCCCTGCTGGACAAGGCCGTAGCCGCCGCCACGAACCGGTCGAAGGAGCTGTCGCGTGGATAACATCTCGTTCGATGATTTCTTGAAAGTGGATATTCGCGTGGGCCGCGTGACCCGCGCCGAACCCTATCCCGAAGCGCGCAAACCCGCGATCAAGATGTGGATCGACTTTGGCCCCGAGCTGGGCGAACGCAAGAGCTCGGCCCAGGTGACGGCGCATTACACGCCCGAAGCGCTGGTGGGCAAAGAGGTCATGGCCGTGGTGAATTTCCCGCCGCGCCAGATCGGCAAATTCATGTCGGAGGTTCTGGTTCTGGGCTTGCCCGACGAAAACGGGGAGGTGGTTCTGATCGGACCGGATCACGACGTGCCCCTGGGTGGGAGGATGCATTGATGAAACTCTGGCTCACACGCCCTATGCCGCCGGAGGTCGAGGCCCGCGCGAAGGAAAGCTTTGACGTGGATATCCGTGCCTCGAACGATCCGCTGTCGGCCGATGAGATGCGCCATGCGCTGCGCAGCTATGATGCGGTGATGCCGACGCTGGGCGATCGGTTTCAGGCCGATGTCTTTGCCGATGTGCCGGATGCGCGCTGCAAACTGCTGGCGAATTTCGGCGTGGGGTACAACCACATTGATGCAGAAGCCGCGCGTGCCCACGGCATTACCGTGACGAACACGCCCGGGGCCGTTACCGATGCCACTGCCGATATCGCCATGACGCTGATCCTGATGACCGCCCGCCGCGCGGGCGAGGGGGAGCGGATGGTGCGCGCGGGTCGCTGGGCCGGTTGGCACCCGACACAGATGCTGGGCCTGCATGTCACGGGCCGGACGCTGGGCGTGATCGGCATGGGCCGGATCGGCCAGGCCATCGCGCGGCGCTGTCATTTCGGCTTCGGAATGGACATCCGTTACATTGCGCGGTCTGAAAAAAGCCTTGGGTTCAAGGCAATACGGGATGAAAGCCTGCAGGATCTGGCGGCGGCGTCGGATATCGTCGTGGTGGCCGTCCCGGGCAGTCCCGAGACGCATCACCTGATCGACGCGCAGGTTCTGGGTGCGATGCAACCCCATGCGATTTTCGTGAACATCGCGCGCGGCGATGTGGTGGACGAGGCCGCGTTGATCGCAGCGCTTCAGGCCGGTCAGATCGCCGGTGCGGGACTGGATGTATATGAGTTCGAGCCCAAAGTGCCCGAGGCGCTGATCGCGATGGAGAATGTCACGCTATTGCCGCATCTGGGAACGGCCGCGCTGAATGTGCGGACCAATATGGGGATGATGGTGCTGGATAATGTCGGGGCCTTTGCCAACGGGGACGAACCGCCCAATATGGTCTGATCCGCGCCGTTTCAGGGCGTGGCGCGGTCCCCCGTCGCCTCGCGCCAGTGGCGGCGGCAGAGGGAGACATAGGTCTCGTTCCCGCCGATCTGGACTTGGTCACCATCGGTCAGCACGCGGCCTTCGCCATCCTTGCGCACCACCATCGTGGCCTTTTTCCCGCAATGACAGATCGTGCGCACCTCGCGCATTTCATCGGCCAGCGCCAGCAGCGCGGCAGAGCCCGGGAAAAGCTGGCCGCGGAAATCCACGCGCAGGCCATAGCACATCACCGGCACGGACAGATCATCAACGGCGCGTGCAAGCTGCCAGACCTGATCGGTGGTGAGAAACTGCGCCTCGTCCACGAAGACGCAGGCGACCTGACCCTGGTCCAGCCGATCCGCGATTTTGGCGAACAGATCGGTGGCGGTGTCGAAGGTATCGGCCGTCTCGCCGATGCCGATGCGCGAGGCGATCCGCCCCTCTCCGGCGCGGTTGTCGAAGCGGGCGGTGAGCAAATAGGTCTCCATCCCGTTTTCGCGGTAATTGTGCGAGGCCTGCAGCAGCACTGTCGACTTGCCGGCATTCATGGTCGAGTAGTTGAAAAACAGCTTTGGCATGGGCCAAGTCCTTAGCCAGCACAGGGCGCTTGGGCAACGGGGAAGCGTGGGAAAAAGCCCTGTCAGAAGGGCCGTGAGGGGATGGAAGTGACCCCTGGGCAAATGACCGCTATGCTGACAGGGAAGTTCCCTTGAAATGACCGTGACCGGCGACAGGTGTCTCCGGCCACGGCACTCTTTACCGTGAGTGGTACACTTTTTAACGGTCCCGACTGCGGTGTGTCGGGATAGTCAAAGATTGCCAGATGGCCTAGAAGGCCATAATGGGAAAAGCCTGGTGCGTTTCCCCGCAGGCGCGGGCGGCAAGGAACGAGGGATTTGGGTATGGCCGAAATCGGTAGCTATCTGAAAAAGCACACGGAAACTCTGGTCAAGGATGTGGGCATTGAAACCGCCTGCACGCTGACCGGAAAATCCAAGGCCACGCTGGGGCGGTATTATTCCGATCATGACGAGCATGCCGAACGCTTCATGCCGGTCGATGCCGTGGCGCGACTGGAGGCGGCTGCCTCTTATCCGCATGTCACCTCGGCCCTGGCGGAACTGAAGGGGATCACCCTGTCTTATGATGATCGCCATCCCAACACGGCGCGCGAAGGCGGTGTGAATTCGGATGTCATCGCGCTGAGCCAGCGGTTTGCGATGCTGATGGCGGAATATCAGCAATCCATAGAGGATGGCGTAATCACCGTGACCGAGGCAAAGCGGCTTCTGAAGGAAACCGTGATGCTGCAGCAGGTGCTGATCGACATGAAGCTGCATCTGGAAACGGAAAGCGAAAGCGCCTGACTGAGAAAGCCTTGCTTTTCCGGTTTGGATGTTTGGAGCCGTCTGGTTGAATTTGCCCTAGAACGGCGGCCCGGCGCTCCTGCTGGCGCAGATCGCCCCGCCCGCCGTCCCGTATTGGCATGCCCCGGGCGGCGTCAGCCGTGGCGTTCGACGATCACGGATCCCACGGAATAACCTGCGCCGAAGGAGCAAATGACGCCTTTATCCCCGTCTTCCATGTCATTGGAATATTTGGAAAAGGCGATGATGGATCCGGCCGAGGAGGTGTTGGCGTAATCCTGCAGGATGTTGGGTTGTTCACCCGGTTCGGGGTCGCGGCCCAGCACCTTGCGGCCGATGAAATCGTTCATCGTCTTGTTGGCCTGATGCAGCCAGAGGCGTTTGAGATCAGCGGCCTCGATCCCCTCATCGGCCATGTGATCAGCGATGTGCTGGGAGACCATCGGCAGCACTTCCTTGAACACCTTGCGCCCGTTCTGCATGAATTGCATGTCGCGGCGGTCCTTCATCCCGTCGGGGCGGGAGCGGCGCAGGAAGCCGTTATTGTTGCGGATATTGTTCGAGAACTCTGTCGCGCAACGGGTTGATTTGATTTCGAAATAGGGGCCAGTCGCATCCTCGGAGCGTTCGATCAGAACGGCAGTGGCCACGTCGCCAAAGATGAAATGGCAGTCGCGGTCGCGCCATTCCAGATGGGCCGAGCAGATCTCGGGATTGACCACGATGGCAGAGCGGATGGAACCGGAGCGGATCATGTCGGCGGCGGCCTGAATGCCGAAGGTCGCGGACGAGCAGGCCACATTCATGTCGAAGGCGAAGCCCTTGATTCCAAGGAGATCCTGTATCTCGATCGCCACAGCAGGATAGGCGCGTTCCAGGTTCGAGGCCGCGCAGATCACCGCGTCGACATCTGCCGCCGTTTTGCCCGCTTGCGCCAGCGCCTTCCGGCAGGCATCCACGGCCATTTCCGCCATCACGCCGGGTTCCTCATCCGAACGCTGGCGCAGCAGAGGATGCATCACTTCGGGATCAAGAACACCTGTTTTATCAAGCACATATCGCTGCTCGATGCCTGAGGCCTTGACGATGAAATCCTCGGAGGAATGCTCTTTCGCCTCAACCTCGCCGGCGGCGATGGCCTCGGCATGTTCAGCGTTCCATTTGTCGGCATAGGCGTTAAAGGCGTCGACCAGCTCGGCATTGGTGATGACGGTCTCCGGCGTGAAAACGCCCGTTCCTGTGATGGCCGGTTTGTACATGTCATCCCCCTTTTTGCGCGTTCGGCGATCTGCCCAATTTTGAACCTGAAGGTCAAGAGGGGGCTGTATGATTGGCGTAGACAAGCCGTACACAACCTGTGCACTGCCGATGCACCGTCAGGCGCGGCGCTTACGAAATCCGGCGCTGCCCAAGGCGATCACATTGTCCGCCACCGTGTGCCAGGCAGACATGCCGGGCTTGGGCGGCTTGCCCTGAGAGATGCGGCGGATCTGCGTCTCGTAGTAGGTGATCGGGATCATGAACATCTTGTCGAGAGATCTGACCCCGGTGCTGGGCCGGCCCACGTCGCAGACATAATCCGGATCGGCGGCGGCGTGCAGCGGCAGATCCGGGTCGAGGGTGAGCGGGCGGGCGAGCCCCACGAAATCGGTGGCGCCGGAGGCGATGGCGTCTTCCATTGCGCGCACCGACCGGAAGCCGCCGGTCACGGCGATGGGCACCTGGGTGCGCTGGCGGGCCTGTGCCGCGAAGTCGAGGAAATAGGCCTCCCGCTCGGTCGTGGATTGGCGCGCGCCGGTCATGGCGGGGCTTTCATAATTCCCGCCGGAGATTTCGATCAGGTCGATGCCTTCGTCGCTGAGCGCCTCAATCAGGGCGAAAGCGTCGTCCCCTTCGAACCCGCCTTTCTGGAAATCGGCGGAGTTCATCTTGATCGACACCGGGAAGCCTTCGCCCACTTCAGCCCGCATGGCGCGGTAAATCTCCAGCGCAAAGCGGCGGCGGTTTTCCGGACTGCCGCCCCAGTCATCCTCGCGCCGGTTGTGGTGGGGGGAGAGGAACTGGCTGACCAGATAGCCATGGGCACCGTGGATCTGCACCCCGTCGAAGCCCGCGCGTTTGGCCAGCGCGGCGGTGGTGGCGTAGCGTTGGATCAGGCCGCGGATATCGGCAAAGTCAAGCGCGCGGGGGGTGGCAAAGCTGGCCTCCAGACCTCGGCCCAGGGGAACGGCGCTGGGCGCCACGGGTTCGGGGGTCAGGAATTTAGGGCTTTGCTTGCCCGGATGGTTGATCTGCATCCAGATCCTGGAGGCGGGGTTGGCATTGTGGACCGCATCGCTCCATGCGGTGAAGCGGTCAAGATGGGCGTCATTTTCCAACACGACATTACCCGGTTCGCCCAAGGCCGTGGGGTCGATCATCACATTGCCGGTGACAATGATGCCGGTGCCGCCTTTGGCCCAGCGTTTATAGACGGTGTAGTGCGCCTTGGTGGGCAGGTGTTCGCCTTGCTTGGCCAGCACCTCGCTCATCGCGGATTTCAGGATGCGGTTGGGCGCGTCGATTATTCCACCCGCGTCGAAGGGGGAGAAGAGTGTTGGGGCGTGGGTCATGCGGGCGGCCTTTGATCGGATGCCTGACCATTGAGGAGCAGCCCGTGCGTGGGATCAAGGCCGACGCTGCGTCGTTGCGGGTATGCCGGGCTTAAGCCCGGCCTACGCTTACCCCTGAAGCGCCTTCACGCCCACATCCCCTTCGGCCTGTGCCTTGATCGCCTGCACGGCGGCCACGGAGGCTGCGGCCGTCGTGAAATAGGGGATCTTGTCATAAAGCGCGATGGAGCGGATGGATTTACTGTCTTCCACCGCCTGTGCGCCTTCGGTGGAGTTCATCACCAGCTGCACGCCGCCGTCTTTCATCAGGTCGGTGACATCGGGGCGGCCCTCATAGACCTTGTTGACCTGTTTGCAGGGGATGCCTTGTGCGTCCAGCCAGGCCTGCGTGCCGCGTGTGGCGACCAGCGTAAAGCCCAGATCCACAAGGGTTTGTGCGGCGGTCGTCATGTCGCCTGTCTTGTCGGCGTCCTTGATGGAGATGAAGGCGCAGCCCTCCGACGGCAGCACCATGCCAGCGCCCATCTGGGCCTTGAGGAAGGCGCGGGGGAAGTCGCGGTCCCAGCCCATAACCTCGCCGGTGGAGCGCATTTCAGGGCCAAGGATCGTGTCAACACCGGGGAAGCGGGCGAAAGGCAGCACAGCCTCTTTCACCGAGAACCACGGCATGTTCGGGTCGGCCAGCGTCATCGGATCGGCCAAGGGCAAAGTGGTGTCGTAGGAGGCGTTCGCGTCATAGGGCGGGCGCATCGGGAAGGCCGAGAGTTTTTCGCCTGCCATGATCCGTGCAGCGATGGAGGCGATGGCTGAGTCGGTTGCCTTTGCCACAAAGGGCACGGTGCGGGAGGCGCGGGGGTTTACCTCGATCAGGTATACCTCGCCGTCCTTGATGGCGAATTGGACGTTCATCAGGCCCACGACGTTAAGCGCCTTGGCCAGCGACACGGTCTGGCGCTGGACCTCTTCGAGAATGTCTTTCGGCAGGGAGTAGGGCGGGAGGGAGCACGCGCTGTCGCCGGAGTGCACGCCCGCCTCTTCGATATGCTGCATGATGCCGGAGACATGGACCTGTTCGCCGTCGCAAAGCGCGTCGACGTCCAGTTCGACCGCGCCGGAGAGGTAGCTATCAAGCAGAACGGGGCTGTCGCCCGAGACGACGACAGCCTCGGAGATATAGCGTTCCAGCTGCGCCTGATCGCGCACGATTTCCATCGCCCGGCCGCCTAGGACGTAGGATGGACGGATCACCAGCGGGAAGCCGATATCACCTGCGATGTCCAGGGCTTCTTGGTCGGAATGGGCGATGCCGTTTTTGGGCTGTTTCAGGCCCAGCTCGTTCACCAGTTGCTGGAAGCGTTCCCGGTCTTCGGCCAGGTCGATGGCGTCGGGCGTGGTGCCAAGGATCGGGATGCCGGCATCGTGTAGCGCATTGGCCAGCTTCAGCGGTGTCTGACCGCCGAATTGCACGATCACACCGTGGAGCGTGCCGTTTTGCTGTTCGACCCGCAGGATCTCCATCACATGTTCGAAGGTGAGGGGCTCAAAATAAAGCCGGTCGGAGGTGTCGTAATCCGTCGAGACCGTCTCGGGGTTGCAGTTGACCATGATCGTCTCATAGCCCGCATCCGACAGCGCGAAACAGGCGTGGCAGCAGCAATAATCGAACTCGATCCCCTGGCCGATCCGGTTGGGGCCGCCGCCAAGGATGACGACCTTTTTGGCGTTTGACGGACGGGCCTCACATTCGACCTCGCCCATCATTGGGGCCTCGTATGTCGAATACATATAGGGCGTTTGCGCCTCGAACTCGGCGGCGCAGGTGTCAATGCGTTTGAAGACGGCCGTCACGCCCAGATTGTGCCGCGCTCGGCGGACGTTGTCTTCGTCGCGGCCGGTCAGCTTTCCAAGCCGGGCGTCGGTAAAGCCCAGCATCTTGACGGCCCGCAGGCCCTCTTCGGTGGTGGGCAGGCCGTTTTTCTTCAGATCTTCTTCGGCCTCGATGATCTCGCGGATGCGGGCGAGGAACCACGGGTCGAACATGGTGACGGCGTGGATCTCGTCATCACTCATGCCGTGGCGCATGGCCTGCGCGATGGTGCGCAGACGGTCGGGGGTTTGCAGGCTGATGGCCTTGATGAGAGCGGCCTTGTCCGGTGCGCCGGGGATGTCGATTTCGTCAAAGCCGGTGAGGCCGGATTCCATCGACGCCAGCGCCTTTTGCATCGACTCGTGGATGGTGCGGCCGATGGACATGGCTTCGCCCACGGATTTCATCGCGGTGGTCAGGTAGGGTTCTGATCCGGGGAATTTCTCGAAGGCGAATTTCGGGATCTTGGTGACGACATAGTCGATGGTTGGCTCGAACGAGGCCGGCGTGACCTTGGTGATGTCGTTATCAAGCTCGTCGAGCGTGTACCCCACGGCAAGTTTTGCGGCGATCTTGGCGATGGGGAAACCCGTGGCCTTGGAGGCCAGCGCCGAAGACCGCGACACGCGCGGGTTCATTTCGATCACGACCATACGGCCATCTTCGGGATTTATCGCCCATTGCACGTTCGACCCGCCGGTTTCCACTCCGATCTCGCGCAGAACGGCAATGGAGCCGTTGCGCATGATCTGGTATTCCTTGTCGGTCAGCGTGAGCGCCGGTGCCACGGTGATGGAATCGCCGGTATGCACCCCCATCGGATCGACGTTTTCGATGGAACAGACGATGATGGCGTTGTCGGCTTTGTCGCGCACGACCTCCATCTCGTATTCTTTCCAGCCCAGCAGGCTTTCATCGACAAGGATCTGCCCCACGGGGGAGGCATCCATGCCCGAGCGGCAATAGTGGATGTAGTCTTCGCGGTTATAGGCCACGCCGCCGCCGGTGCCGCCAAGGGTGAAGGCTGGGCGGATGATGGCGGGCAGGCCGATGTCTTCCAGCGCGTCGAGTGCCAGGGCCACACCGGCCTCAAGATCCGCTTTGCCGTTTTTCTTGGGGGCTGTGACGATGGTGGCCTTGGGGTTTTCCAGCCCGATCCGGTCCATCGCCTCGCGGAAGAGCTTGCGGTCTTCGGCCATTTCGATGGCGTCGCGTTTCGCGCCAATCATCTCGACCCCGAATTTTTCCAGCACGCCCATCTCTTCAAGCGCCAGCGAGGTGTTCAGACCGGTCTGGCCGCCCATGGTGGGCAAGAGCGCGTCGGGGCGTTCCTTTTCGATGATCTTGGCAACGATCTCAGGGGTGATCGGTTCGATATAGGTGGCATCGGCCAGGCCCGGATCGGTCATGATCGTGGCAGGGTTCGAGTTGACCAGGATCACCCGATACCCTTCCTCGCGCAGCGCCTTGCAGGCTTGCGCGCCGGAATAGTCGAACTCGCAGGCTTGACCGATAACGATGGGCCCTGCGCCGATGATCATGATGGATTTGATATCGGTTCTTTTTGGCATGGCAGCGACCCTTCCGTTTCGGGCACCCCCTGCGCCCAAATTGTCCTGCGTTATAGGGATGGGGACGCCATGTGCAAGGGGGAAGGTTGCGCCGTATCGGATCGAAATGCGGGTGCGTGCGCAGCTTTAGTCAAATGTCAGCAAAATTTGCCCCATATTGAGACCATCTGATGCGTGAAGCGGTTGGGCAGGCAATTGCGGGCCTTCTGGGGAGAAGGCTTTCAGACCTAAGCTCAGACAGGGGGCGATTTTGTTGCCCCCTGTTTGATGTGTGTCAAGTTGAGTTGACATAAAATGTGTAAACTTCCGGCGAGAGGGAGTGTCACATGCGAATTCTATTCATTCATCCGAATTACCGATCCGGCGGGGCCGAGATTGCAGGAACGTGGCCTCCGGCCTGGGTGGCGTACCTGTCGGGTCATCTGCGCAAAGCCGGGTTTGACGATATCCATTTCATCGACGCGATGACCGACGATATCGACGATGGGTCGCTGGGTCTTCAGATTGCGGCGCTGCAGCCTGATGTGGTGGGCGTGACGGCGATCACACCATCGATCTATCGGGCGGAAGAGGTCTTGCGGCTGGCTCAGGAACACGCCCCGGACGCGGTGCGCGTCTTGGGCGGTGTGCACGCGACCTTCATGTACAAACAGGTTCTGTCCGAGGCGCCCTGGGTCGACGTGATCGTGCGCGGCGAGGGGGAAGAGATCTGCACCGCGCTGATGGAGGCGATCCGCGATGGCAGCTGGCCCGAGGAAAGGCACGCGATCAAGGGGCTGGCTTTCCGCGATGGTGAGGAGATCGTGGCGACGCCTGCGGCCTCGACGGTGAAAGACCTTGAAGCGATCAAGCCCGACTGGTCGGTGCTGGAATGGGAGAAATACATCTATATCCCGCTGGGCACGCGGGTGGCGATACCGAACCTGGCGCGGGGTTGCCCGTTCACCTGTTCGTTCTGTTCGCAATGGAAATTCTGGCGCGATTACCGCGTGCGCGATCCCAAGGCCGTGGTGGATGAAATCGAGGATCTGGTGGAAAACCACGGCGTCGGTTTCTTCATTCTGGCGGATGAGGAACCCACCATTAACCGCAAGAAATTCATCGCGTTTTGCGAGGAACTGATCGCGCGTGACCTGCCGCGCCGGGTGAAATGGGGGATAAACACGCGGGTGACCGATATCTATCGCGACCGCGATCTGCTGAAATTCTACCGCAAGGCGGGGCTGGTGCATGTGAGCCTTGGCACCGAGGCCGCCGCGCAGATGAAGCTGGATATCTTCAACAAGGAAACCAAGGTCGACGAGAACAAGAATGCCATTCGCCTGCTGCGGGAGGCCGATATTCTGGTGGAAGCGCAGTTCATCGTGGGGCTGGATAACGAAACGCCTGAGACTTTGGAAGAAACCTATCAGATGGCCTGGGACTGGCAGCCGGATCTGGCGAACTGGTCGATGTATACGCCCTGGCCCTTCACGCCGCTGTTTCAGGAGTTGAAGGATCAGGTCGAGATCTTCGATTTTTCGAAATACAATTTCGTCACACCCATCATGAAACCCGCCGCGATGGAGCGGGGGGAACTGCTGGACGGGGTGATGAACAATTACCGGCGCTTTTACATGAAAAAGGCGCTGTTTCATTACCCCTGGCGTGGCACCGGGTTCCGGCGGCGGTATCTGTTGGGATGCCTCTATGCGTTCCTGAAAGCCGGGTTCCAGCGGACATTCTATGATCTGGGCAAGGCGGGCTATTGGGGGCCGCAGACGAAGAATTCGGTCGATTTCCATTTCGACGAAACCCGCGAGATCGCCGAGGCGCAGATGGCCGATTGGGAAGCCAGCGCCGATAAGGCGGCGAAAGCGGCAGAGCGGCGGGAGGCCCTGCGGGCGCAAGGCAAGGAGCGCGCGCGGGAACGGTCTTTCAAATTGCCGAACGGCGCAGAGGTGAAGGCCTGCGGTGGCGGATCGCAGCAGATGGAGGACGCCGATGGCTGAGACGGCCATGATCGGACCCAATGCGATCCTGCAGATGGTGCCGGTTCTGGATCAGCTGGGCGGGTTAAAGCTGCGCACCGAAGTCCTGACGCGCGCAGGGATTTTCGAATTGCCCACAGGCGAGGAGATGATCCCAGAAGGCCCCGCCGCGCGGCTGCATGCCGAGGTGCGACGGTCTTTGCCCGATATGGCCCCTGCGCTGGCCTGGGCGGCGGGGCGCGCGACGGCGGATTACATCTTGGCGCATCGCATCCCGCCCAAGGCGCAATGGCTGTTGAAACGTCTGCCTGCGGCGCTGGCGGCGTGGCTTTTGGCCCGCGCCATCCGCGATCATGCCTGGACTTTTGCCGGATCGGGGCAATTCCGATTGGTTTCGAGATATTGTTTTGAAATCGAGAACAATCCGGTGGTGCGGGATGAAACCGCCGATCACCCGCTGTGCGATTGGCACGCGGCGGTTTTCGCGCGGCTGTATCAGGTGCTGGTGCATCCCGATTTCATCTGTGAAGAGGTCGAATGCACCGCGCAGAACGGCCATCCCTGCCGGTTTGAACTGCGCCGCTGCTCGGGGCGGCTGAAGCAGCGGCGGGTGTGACAGGTGTCAGGATAGGCCCCGACCAACGCTATTCCGCTGCGTGGCGCTGGGCTGCGTCCTCCTGGTAAAGATAATCACGCGTGAGCGGCACCACATCGCGCTTATGAGCCAGTTGCAGGTGATAAACGCATTGTTCCTGCTGTTCGAAGCCCATGATGCAAGCGGTCAGGTAATAGCGCCACATGCGGATGAACCTGTCGTCATACCATTCGCGCACGGTATCCAGATTGGCGTCAAATCGCTTGCGCCACTCGCGTAAGGTCAGAGCGTAATGCATCCGCCAGACCTCGATATCCGATTGCCAGAGGCCCGAACGTTCCAGCGCCGGCAGAAGTTCGGAGAGCGAGGGGACATAGCCGCCGGGGAAGATGTATTTGTGGATCCAGGGACTGTGCGACATGGGCGGTGACACGCGCCCGATGGTATGGATCAGCGCGATGCCGTCGGGATCCAGCAGGTCGGCCACCTTGCCGAAATAGTCGCCGTAATGCGGCAGGCCCACATGTTCGAGCATGCCCACGCTGACAATCCGGTCGAAACGTTCGGACAGATCGCGGTAATCCATCAGCCGGAATGTGATCTTGTCGGAGAGCCCCGCCTTGGCCGCGCGGACTTGCGCCGTCGCAAGCTGATTTTCCGACAGCGTCACGCCGGTGACCTGCGCGCCATAGTCCCGCGCCAGCGTCAGCGCCATTCCGCCCCAGCCGCAGCCGATATCCAGAACCCGCATGCCCGGTTCGATCATCAGCTTGGCGGCGATATGGTGTTTCTTGGCCGTTTGCGCCTCTTCCAGGGTCATGGAGGGATCGCGGAAATAGGCGCAGGAATACTGCATATCCTCGTCCAGCATCAGCCGGTATAGATCGTCCGAGATGTCATAATGATGCGCGACATTGGCCTTGGCGGATCGTGAGCTGTTGCGCTGGATCCAGGCGCGGGCGTGAAAGCGGAACTGGTCGATCGCGCGGACATAGGCGGGCAGGGCATCGGGCCTGCGATTGGCCAGAAGAACCGTCAGAAGCGCCTCAAGCTCTTCATTGCCGCCGATCTCGATCGAGCCGTCCATATAGCCTTCGCCAAGGGTCAGTTCGGGCTCGATGCAGAGCGCTTTCAGCGGCGCATCCGTGCGGATTTGCATGGCCGCACGCGGCTCACCCTGCCCATAGATGCGCGTTTCCCCATCGGGAAAGGTGATGGTCAATTGCCCCTGGCGGATCAAACGCCGGGCCATGCGGTCAAGTAATTTTGTCCACATCTTCGCTCACCCTTTGTCAAAGCGCCCACCCCAGCGCGGCCTGAAAAACAGTGATTCTGGGGAAGAAGGTTAACGGCAAATGCGATTCGGCCCAAATTTTCCGATGTTTGCGGCGGCGTTACGCGGGTTTTTGGGGTATTTTGAGCCAGAAAGAAGCAGCAGGCGGGGCTCTGGCATGAGCCTGTGGCTTTGGTGCGGGGGTTCGCGCAGGTGAGGCGGGGCGCAGGCCGCCATCGGGTTGACTTCCCGGCCCATCCAATGTGTATCGGCGCGACGCAGATCCCCTGAGTTTAAGGATACGTTTCATGCACGCCTATCGCAGCCATACTTGCGCAGATCTGAACGCGTCCCATGTGGGCCAAACCGTGCGGCTTTCGGGCTGGGTGCACCGGGTCCGCGACCATGGCGGCGTGCTGTTCATCGATCTGCGGGATCATTTCGGCATCACCCAGGTGCTGTGCGACCCGGACAGCCCCGTGTTCAACGAGGTCGAAAAGCTGCGCAGCGAATGGTGCATCCGGATCGACGGCGAAGTGAAGGCGCGGGACGAAAGCCTGGTGAACCCCAAGATCCCCACTGGCGAGATCGAGGTGTTCATCCGCGATATGGAAGTGCTGGGTGCGGCGTCGGAATTGCCGTTGATGGTGTTTGGCGATCAGGAATATCCGGAAGAAACACGCCTGCGCTATCGGTATCTGGACCTGCGCCGCGAGGTGATGCAGCGCAACATGACGCTGCGGTCGGATGTGGTGGCGTCGATCCGCAAGCGCATGTGGGAAATCGGGTTCCGGGAGTATCAGACGCCGATCATCACCGCGTCTTCCCCTGAAGGCGCGCGCGATTTCCTGGTGCCGTCGCGTCTGCATCCGGGCAAGTTCTATGCGCTGCCGCAGGCGCCGCAGCAGTTCAAGCAACTGATCATGGTCAGCGGGTTTGACAAGTATTTCCAGATCGCGCCCTGTTTCCGCGATGAGGATCCGCGCGCGGATCGCTCGCCCACTGATTTCTATCAGCTGGATATGGAGATGAGCTTTGTGGAACAGCAGGACGTTTTCGACACGATCCAGCCCGTTCTGCAGGGCATTTTCGAGGAGTTCGGCGGGGGCCGGAAGGTCGACACCGACTGGCCGCAGATTTCCTATCGCGATGCGGCCCTGTGGTATGGCACCGACAAGCCCGATCTGCGCAACCCGATCAAGATGCAGGATGTGTCGGAGCATTTTCGCGGCTCGGGCTTTGCGATCTTCGCCAAGCTGCTGGAGCAGGAAGGCACGCAGATCCGGGCGATCCCGGCACCCACGGGCGGGTCGCGCAAGTTCTGCGACCGGATGAATGCCTTTGCCCAGAAAGATGGGCTGCCGGGGATGGGCTATATCTTCTGGCGCGATCAGGGCGAGGGGATGGAGGCCGCAGGGCCTTTGGCCAAGAACATCGGGCCTGAGCGGACCGAGGCGATCCGCCAGCAGCTGGGCCTTGATGTGGGCGACGCGGCGTTTTTCCTGGGTGGCAAACCCGCTGCGTTCGAAAAGGTCGCGGGTAAGGCGCGCGATGTGATCGGCGAGGAGCTGGGTCTGACCGACAAGGACCGCTTCGCCTTTGCCTGGATTGTGGATTTCCCGATCTATGAGAAGGACGAAGAAACCGGCGAGATCGACTTTGAGCATAACCCGTTTTCCATGCCGCAAGGCGGGATGGAGGCGCTGAACGGCGATCCGCTGGACGTTCTGGGATATCAGTACGATCTGGCGTGCAACGGCTATGAGCTGGTGTCGGGTGCGATCCGGAACCACAAGCTGGAAATCATGATCAAGGCGTTCGAGATCGCGGGCTATGACGAAGCCGAAGTGCGCAAGCGTTTTGGCGGCATGGTCAACGCGTTCCAATATGGCGCACCGCCTCATGGCGGTTGTGCGGCCGGCATCGACCGGATCGTGATGCTGCTGGCTGATACGGTGAATATCCGCGAAGTGATCATGTTCCCGATGAACCAGCGCGCGGAAGACCTGATGATGAACGCGCCCAGCGATCCCACAAGCGATCAGCTGATGGAGCTGGGTCTACGGGTCATCCCGCAGGAGTAATGGCCGCTTGGCGGCTTCCTGCAAGGCGGCTAGGGTCGCGCCATGAGTGATGACATGACTTTGGGCGCGCGGGTGCCGGATTGGGCCCCACCGCCCGTCCCCGATCCTGATCTGACATGCGAGGGCCGCTATGCGCGGCTTGAGCCGTTGCGTGCCGATGTCCATGCGGCGCTGCTCTATCGGGTTTTTGACGGGCAGGATGCGGTCTGGACCTATATGCCCTATGGGCCGTTTTCCTCGGCCGCGCAGTATCATCGCTGGGTGCGCGATGTGGAAGGCAAGCCTGATCCGTTCTTCATGGCGATCTATGACAAGGAGCGCGGCGCCTGGGGCGGTGTGGCGTCATTCCTGCGGATCACGCCCGAGGCCGGCACGATCGAATTGGGCCATATCGCCATGTCGCCGTCATTGCAGCGCACCCGCGCAGCGACCGAGGCGCTGTTTTTGATGATGGATTGGGCGTTCGAGGCGGGCTATCGCCGGTTCGAATGGAAATGCAACGCGCTGAATATCGCGTCGCGGCGGGCAGCGCAGCGGCTGGGGCTGAGTTACGAGGGCGTCTTCCGTCAGGCCGCCGTGATCAAGGGGCGCAACCGCGACACGGCGTGGTTTGCTGCGATCGACAGCGAATGGCCCGCGTTGCGCGAGGCCTTCACCATGTGGCTGTCACCCGCGAATTTCGACGCACACGGGCGGCAGGTTGAGCGGTTGAGCGATCTTACACAGCTGGTGCGCGTGGCCTCTGACCCCGTGCTTTGATCACATCGCCCATTTCCGCTGCAGCCGTTCCTGAACCAGCCCCGCCACCCGCGCCGCATCGGCGGTGACAGGCCGGCCCATGGCGCGGGTTTCCGCCAGTTGCCGCGCGGCCAGAGCCAAAGCGTCATCCGCCGCGCTGCGCGCCACACCGCCGATGAATTGCGCGGCGTAATCCAGCATCTTTTCATCGCTGGTATCGGTCAGCACCTCGGCCGCGTGAGCCATGTCGTCGCGGAAGGCCATCGGGTCGGGGTCAATCGCCTCGTCATTCAGGCTGCGGGGGCCGGAGGGCTGCTGATCGGCGGGCAGGCGCGACAGGATTGCCTCCTGAAAGATGGCGAGGCTGTGGATGGGTTTGGCCAGAAACCCGTCAGCGCCTGCCGCGAGTGCGGCCTGTTCGGACACGTCATCCCCGGAGCAGGCCAGCAGCACGCCAACGCGGGGATGAGCCTGATCCAGTTCGGCGATCAGATCAAGGCCCGACCCGTCGGGCAGACCCAGATCGACCACCACGCCAGAGGGGCGATAGACCTGCAGATGCCGGCGGGCAGCGCGCAGGCTGTCGGCGCGTCGGATGCGCGCACCGCTGCGCAGGCACAGAAGGCGCATCGCTTCGGACGCATATCGGCTGTCTTCGACCAGAAGGATGGTCAGGCCCAAAAGCGGGCGCGCGGCGGTGGGTTTTTGCAGGCGGGCGGCAAAGGGATCCGAATCGTCCATCAAGGGCTCCTTGGCTTGTGATGGGTCGAGCTTGGCGCAATTTCGGCTAACAGCAGGTTAACGTGCCCGACGGGCCTTGCCCCGGCGGGTGCAAATCCCCATAACCGGCCCGAGATCAGGATGAAGGAGACCCCCGAGATGATCGGCCGTTTGAACCATGTCGCCATTGCCGTACCGGATCTGGAGGCCGCCGCGGATCAGTATCGCACCGCTTTGGGCGCAAAGGTGGGCGCGCCACAGGACGAACCCGATCACGGTGTGACCGTCATCTTCATCGAATTGCCCAATACCAAGATCGAACTTCTGTATCCCTTGGGCGAAGACAGTCCGATCAAGGGGTTTCTGGAAAAGAACCCTTCGGGCGGCATTCACCATGTCTGCTATGAGGTCGATGACATTCTGGCCGCCCGCGATCACCTGAAGGAAACCGGCGCCCGCGTGCTGGGAACCGGAGAGCCCAAGATCGGCGCCCATGGCAAGCCGGTGCTGTTCCTGCATCCCAAGGATTTCAACGGCTGCCTTGTGGAGCTTGAACAGGTCTGAGCCCTTGCGGGCGCGGGCTTTGCCCCTACCTGTTTTTTGCAACGTCTATGACAGGAGGCCTTGATGGGCATCACATCGGCTTTGGTTCTTTATGCCGTGATCTGGTTCATGACCTTTCTGGTCGTGCTGCCCGTCCGTGTGGAAACGCAAGGCGATACCGGCGATATCGTGCCAGGCACCCATGCGGGCGCGCCGGAGCATCATCACCTGAAGAAAAAGGCCTGGATCACAACCTGCGTGGCTTTTGTGCTTTGGGCGATCACGTCGGGGATCATTCTGTCGGGCTGGGTGACGGTTGATGATTTCGACCTGTTCCACCGGGTGTTTGGCGGCACGCCCTGAGCCAGATCCTGCTGTGAAAGGCGCGCCTAACGCGCGCCCTCAAGCTTGTGGAAGATATGGGTGAAGGTGGCGGCCCCCAGGATCGGGATCACCAGGTTCACCAGGGGCACAGACAGCGGAATGGCCATCAATGCACCGGCCAGCCAGATGGTGCCGGAATGTTTGCGCCTGAGCTCTTTCGCGCCGGCCCGGCCCACGCGGCGCATGGCGGCCAGGGTGAAATACTCCCGGCCCAGCAGGAAGCCGTTCAAACCCCAGAAGATGAAGGGCGCGGCTGGGGTGAAGATGATATAAAGCACGATCGCCAGCAGGTTCGCGGCGATCAGCACCCCCAGAAAATTCACCGTATCGCGCAGCGCATCGGCAAAAGGCACCGGGCTGACGGCGGGCAGTCTTGGGTAATGGCGCGCTTCGACCGCGTCGGCGACAGTGTCGAGAAACATCGACGTGATGGCAGAGGCCACCGGCACCATCAGAAAGACCGACAGAACCAGCATCACCAGCACCGATGAGGCGCTGAGGATATCGTCCACCCAGGTCACGGGGCCGATCAGGGGCAGGCCGACCTCATCTGTGACAAGGCTTTGAACAAGCGTCAGCAAGCCCGCCGTGGCCCCGATCAGCAGCGCCAGCGTCAGCGCGATGCCCAGGACAAGCACGCGGCGAAACGCACGGTCGCCCATCTGGCCCAGAGCCGCAAAGAAGGACGAGAAGATTACCGGGAGTGCCATGCGGTGATCGCCTCCACATCCGGGCGCGGGCGTTCGGGCGGGGCGCTTTTTTCAGTGCCGATATGGATGATGCCCGCAACGCGCTCCTGCGGGGCAAGGCCTAGGCCGGTCGCGCAAAACTCGGCATCGTGGGAGGGCCAGCCCGACAGCCAGTTGGCCCCCCAGCCTGCGGCCAGTGCCGCATTCAGCAGTGCCAGACAGACCGCACCCGTGGAATAGGTCTGCTCAAGTGCGGGAATCTTTTCCGACGGTTTGGGGCTTTCGACAACGACGACGGCCAGGTTGCCCATGTCGAACTGGTTTTGGGCTTTGGTGATGTCTTCCTCGGACTTGCCCAGGGCTGCGCCGCGCTCGGCCACCAGAGCCGAAAGACGGGTAAAGACGGCCCCTTCCAGCACGATGAACCGCCACGGCTCCAGCTTGCCATGATCGGGCGTGCGCGCGGCCGCCGTCAGAAGCGTCATCAGCGTGTCACGGTCCGGGACGGGCGCTTGCAGCGTCTTGGCCGGGCGTGACCGCCGGGTAAGAAGGAAATCAAGCGCGGCCTGGTTCTTGTCGGGCATATGTGAAGCCTTTTTACATTCAGCTGTGCTGGGTATCTCGGTCATCCCGGCGGGGATTTCAAGGGGCAGGCGGGGATTTGACCCGCGCAAACCAAAGTCGCGGGTGTCGCGTTCAGAGAAGCTCTTTCGCCAGATGCGCGACCTCGGATTCAAGGAAATCGGCGAAGCGGCCCCTGGGCTGGCGGGTTTTCAGATTGACCTCAAGCGGATCCGGGGCGGTGATCTCGCTGCCCGCAAGCGTGGCGATGGTGGCATGGCCGCAGAAGGGCACATAGACCTCGGAATAACCGCCTTCATGGACCAGAACGAGCTTTCCGCCGCACAGAGCCTCTGCCGCGTCCATGATCTGCCGGGTCAGCGTGGCAAAGCCATCCGCGGTCAGCATCATCCGCGCCAGCGGGTCGATGGCCGAGCCGTCAAAGCCGCAGGCAACGATGATCATGTCGGGCTGGAACCGGTCCAAAGCGGGCCGGACGATCTGCTCCATCACCTGCGCGTAACAGGCATCGCCCGCGCCGCCGGGCAGGGGGATGTTGATGTTGAAGCCCTCTCCCGCCCCTTCGCCCCGATCGGTGATCGCGCCGGTATCCAGGGGGTAATTGCCTTCCTGATGGATCGAGATCGTCAGCACATCGTCGCGGTCATAGAAGATCGCCTCGGTCCCGTTGCCGTGATGGACGTCCCAATCCAGAACCGCCACGCGGCCCAGGCCATGATTAGCCTTTGCCGCCTCGATGGCAATGGCGATATTGGCCATCAGGCAAAAGCCATTGGGGAAATCGGGAAGGCAGTGATGCCCCGGCGGGCGCGACAGCGCATAGGCATTGTCCAGCGCCCCGGTCCAGACCTGTTCAACTGCCGCCTTGGCAAGGCCCGCCGACAGGGCGGCATGTTCATAGCCGCCCTTGGCAAAAGGCGTGCGCAGGCCCAGTTCGCCGCCGCCCGCGTCGGACATGCGTTTGAATTCATCCAGATAGGTTTCGGGATGCACGCGCAGCAGATCTTCCCGCGTCGCCTCGGGCGCGGATTGCGCGGCAAGTTCCGCCGTCAGCCCCGTCACATCCATCAGGTTCTTCAGCCGGCGCTTGGTCTCCGGGCTTTCGGGCAAGCCGCCCGCCGCCATCGGCTGAACCAGACCGCCCAGAGGCAGGGTGAAGGCGTAATTGCCGCCGCCATGCCAGAAACAGCGTTCATCCCAGAAAAAGCCGGTTGCCATGGTCTGCCCCCCCTCAGGCCGTGTCATTGGGTTTGCGCAGCGCATAGACCCCTTCAGGCAGGTCCAGCGCGGCGGCCAGATCGCGCAACTGCTCGGGCGACAGGGTGATTTTCTGCACCCGGTCCGTGCGCGGATCCCATTGTTCAAGTGTCACGCATTCCGCGAAGGAATTGATGGTGACATCTTCCTGCAGGGGCGTCTCGCCCTCGTCCACAAGGGTGATGACGGTGGCGTCAAATTCATGCTCGATCGTAAACATGCCCGCACCGTGAAGCGGCGCGCGGAAATTTGCAAGCGCACGGCTTAGTGATCTGATCTGGTGGAACATGTGGTCTATGTTTATCGTCCGACACGAGAACGAATTCTGAGTTCCGGAGAGATCATGCCGCTTGCGCGCGCCCTTTTTGCCTTTTGTGCCCTGATCGGCCTTGTGGCCTGTGATGTGCCTGCCCCTGTTCCCGGCCCGGCGGGCCAAACACCCAGCGTGCAGCCCGCTGGCCCGCAAATGTCGCCGGATGAGGCCGCGCGCGCCTTCGTCAGCGTGGTCCGCACGATGGAACCGGTGGCCGAGCGTGAGTGCCGCAACCGCACGCGGGGGGTGAACTGCGATTACCTGATCGTTGTGGACGACCGGCGCAACCAGCCGCCCAACGCCTTCCAGACGCGGGACGAGAACGGCCGCCCCATCATCGCCTTCACCATCGGTCTGATCGCCCAGGCGCGGAATGCAGATGAATTGGCCTTTGTCATGGGGCATGAGGCGGCGCATCACATCCTGGGGCATATCGATCGCCAGCAGCGCAACGCGGCTGCAGGCGCGGTGATCTTTGCCGGGCTGGCGTCGCTCACCGGCGGGGCGGGGGCGGATCTGGAATCGGCCCAGCAGATCGGGGCCTTCGTGGGCTCGCGCAGCTATTCCAAGGAATTCGAGCTGGAAGCGGATCAGCTTGGCACGATCATCACCCACCGGGCTGGGTACAACGTGCTGCGGGGGGCGGAGTTCTTCAATCGCATCCCCGATCCCGGCAACCGCTTTCTGGGCACCCATCCCCCCAATGCGCAGCGGATGCAGGTGGTGCGCGCCACGCTGAACCAGCTTTAGGGTATCTAGCGCCGCAAGCGCTGTTCCTGCACCGGCTTTGACCTCGATCAAGGGCAGGCGGTGTGGAAAGCCGATATGGTCGTCGCAAACGTCCTGAAGGGAGAGGGACATGACGACGACCAAAAACCTCAAGACCCATGCCGCATTGGTGGACCAGATGGCCCAGGCCGTTGGCGTCGATCTGGAGGAGGCCGTTCTGAGCGGTGCGGCAAAGTTCGACGAGCTGGCGGACGCCGTGTTGCGCTGCACGGGCTGTTCGGATCCGGGCCATTGCGCGGGCTGGCTTGCGCAGGAGGCCGAGCGCAGCGCGCCCCCGGCCTATTGCCGGAACCTCGATCTGTTCAAATCCCTCAAGGCCGGAGAGCCATCGTGAAACCGCTTGGACGCATGCGGGACCATTTCTGGCGGGCCAAACGCATGGGGCAGGCCACCGATCTGGACCTGGTGGGCGCCCATGCCGATGGGGTGCTGAGCCAGCAGGATTGGGCCGATATCGTGAAAACGTGTCAGGGCTGTGGCTGGGGTCCGCGCTGCGATGAATGGCTGGCCAGGAACAATGGTCAGGGCTGCGCGCCCGCGTCCTGCCTGAACCGGGCGCGGCTTGAAGAACTCAAGCGCAGGAGGTTGGACGCCGTCTCGTGACCATACAGGGCGATATCGAGGAGCATTTTTGGCTGACCCGCTCGGTCGCGCGCACCGTCGGTATCAATCTCGGAGATGCGATGGCCGCGGGGCAGATAACGCCCGATGACTACAGCCACATGGTTGTCCGCTGCTTCAGAGCCGGATGCACCGCGCGCTGCGCGGAATGGTTGGGACAACAGCCCGGAGGCTGCGCGTCGGAACCGCCCCCGTTCTGCGTTCACACCAATCAGTTAAGGGCGTTGCGGCGCAACTGACGCCGCTTGTGCCAGCGATAGATCAGCGGGGCCAGAATGTGGTCATAGACCGCGCTGGCCATCTGTCGGATACCCGGCAGGCCGATCACCCGCGCGAGCGGGCGATATCGCGGCATGTCTTCCCACAGAACCAGGAAGGCGGGGATGCCCGAGACCAGCTTGCCGTCTTTCAGCACATAGAGCCTGCGCGCGGCCTGATCGCGGGTCAGGCCCCAATCGCTGAGTTCTCCGCTGTTGAGGTCCTCGAACCCGATGGGCAGGGCGGTCTTGCGCGCATAGGCGGCATAGTGATCGATCTCGAAACTGCAGACCGGACATTCTGCGTTGTAAAGCACGCGCGTCTGGGCGGTATGTTCATTCGTTTCCGTCATGTCCGCTCAGATAAACCGCACCGCGCCCGGATACAGAGGCGCGATGCCGCAGTGGCCCGCTCTGTCACAATGCGTTGTGGGATCCGTCGCACATCGGGCTTTTGCCGGTCGCCTTGCAGCCGCAGAAATAGACGGTGCGGTCTTTCTCGGCGGTGTATTTCACCGGGCTGAATTCGGTGTCCTTGTGGCTGCCGTCGCAGAAGGGCTGCTTGCTGGATTTGCCGCAGGCGCACCAGAAATAGGTTTTTCCGCTGGTGACCTCGACAGGAAAGGGAGCTTTTTGCGCGATGATGGGGGCGTCTGACATCTGGCTGGTGTCCTTTTTGCTGTGTCCCGCGTCAATCTAGAGCGCGCGTCAGATTTTTCGAAAAATCTGACGCCCTAGGCCTGCTGGGTCACCCAGACCCCCAGCGCCATCAGGCCGATCCCGGCCGCGCGCGTCATTGACAGCGGGCTGATCTGCGCGCCGAACAGGCCGAAATGGTCGATCGCGGCCGCGCTGATCAGCTGGCCGATCAGCACGAAGAACACCGCGTTGCCCACCCCGAAATGCGGCGCGATATAGGTGACCGACAGCACATAGAATGCCACCAGCGCGCCCCCCAGAAACAGGTGTCGGGGCGCATCAACGGCCTTCAGCAAAGCCGCAGGCCCTGTGACCACAGCCGCGGTCGCACCTACGCTGAGAGCCACCACGAACAGGATCGCCGCCGCCGCCGCCGGAGAGCCCATATGTTGACCCAAAGCCGCGTTCAGGGCGGCCAGAAGGGGAATGCCCATTCCTGCGATCAGCATGATAATGGCATAATGCGCCATGGCGAATTCCTGCATCTGGGATGTTTGATCTGGATCATGGTGAGCCGCGCCGCTCTGGGCAAGCTTGAACCGACGCGAGCGAACAAAAAGACCATCAGATGCGCCTGTTGATGATGTCCATCCCCTATCTGGCCCTGGCAGGGCTTGCCACCTGCGCCCCTGTTCCGCGGGCCGAGGGGGCAAAGCTGTTCGCGCGCAACTGCGCGGCCTGCCACGGGGCTCAGGGGCGCGGCGACGGCCCTGAAGCGGCCGCTCTGCCGCGTGCGCCCGCGGATCTGACTCAGATCGCGGCGCGCAATGACGGGGTTTTCCCAGCTGCGGATGTGATCGCGGTGATTCACGGCTATCGCGGGCAGAACCTGCATGCTTTGATGCCGGAATTCGGCAGCCTGCTGGAAAGCCCTGACGTCCTCTGGACCGACCCGGCGACCGGAGAGAGAATACCGACACCATCGGCACTGGTGGCGCTGACCGATTACGTGAACGACCTGCAAAGCCAATAAGTACAGCACAACACCCAAGGAGAGGCACATGAAACAGAAAATGACAGCGGCAATCGCATTGGCCTGCCTGAGCCTTGCCGGTGCGCCCGCAACCGCACAGGAGGCCGAACGGGGTGCAGAATACTATCTGCAGCATTGCGCCACCTGCCACGGGCTGGATGCCATGGGCAATGGCCCCATGGCCGGAGTGCTGCTGGTGCAGCCCACCGATCTGACCCGGCTGAGCGCGGGCAATGACGGTGTTTTCCCCATCATCCGCGTCGTCATGCGGATCGACGGGCGTGATCCGCTGGTCAGCCATGGCAGTCCCATGCCTGTCTATGGTCAGTTCTTTCAGCAGGGGCCGGATGTTGCACTCAAGGCGCCTTCAGGCCAACCTATTCTGACCAGTGAGCCGATCAGCGATCTGGTGGCCTATCTTCAATCCCTGCAAGGTGACCTGTGAGCCGCATGAAACTGACCTATCCCGCCCTTTGGCTGACTGCATTCGCGCTGGGCGCCTGCGCAATGCAGAACGAAATGCCCCAGCCGCGTGAGGGCGCAAAGCTTTTTGCCGATAACTGCACCGCCTGCCATGGCTTCCGCGCCGATGAAGAGGCGGTGCTGATCGGCGGCCAGACCGCGCCCAACCTCTCGCGGATTTCCGCGCGCAATGGCGGCGAGTTTCCCCGCGCGGCGGTGCTGTCGCAGATCGACGGGTTCTCGCGCGGGTCACATGCGGGCGAAGTGATGCCTGAATTCGGAGCTGAACTGACCGGCCCGCTGGTACCGGTGGATATCGACGGCACGCTCACCCCGACGCCACGCCCGCTGGCGGCGCTTCTCGCCTATCTGGAGGATATCCAGGAGTAACGCCGCGCCTCAGTCGCAGATGCCCCGCAACTCCGCGTCTTTCCATGGCAGGACCACGTCATGGGCGCGGGACTGGGGCAGGGTGGCGACGGGAAAGGCCTGCTCCAGCATCGCATGCAGCCGCTTGGTGCGCGCCGCCTCGGGGGCAAGGGCACGGCAGCAGACATATTCCTCGACGATCGCGCCCTGCTGTTCATAGCCATAGTCCAGAAAATCATGGTCGACCGTGGCGTCGAACAGATAGGGATCGTCGCTGCGGCTATGTTCGGCGGCGGCCTTCAGCGGGTGATATCCGGTGGTGGCGCGGTTTTGCCATTGCCAGACATGGGTCATCTCATGGGCCAGCAGCATCGCCTCGATCAGATGAAGCCGCTCGGGGTACCTGGGCATATAGTCTTCCAGATACCAGTCCTTGGTGAAATGGATGCGGTTGAATAGCACCACCGCTGCGGGCCGGGAGGTGACGATATCGGATTTCGGCGGTGGCAGGATGCGTTCGCGGCAGGTCACGCGCGGGCGCGCAGGCCGTTTGAACGTGACCGAGCCCACCAGCGCCCCTTTGGCCACGCGCACCCGGTCCAGATCGACGGCGGGCCCGTGGATTTTCTGGGCAAAGGCGCGTTCCGTCTCGGTCAGCGGGCGACCGCAGCCGCTGATCAGCAGTATCGCACAGATCGCGGCGAGGGATATCAGGGAACGCAGGCGCATGGGCCGATTGGGCCTGCAAGTGGCGGCGAAATCAAGACCTATCGACGCGGGCCGCGTGCTTAGGGGGCGTAGAGCGTGGCATTGGCGGTGGCGATCAGCTTCCCACTGGTCTCTTCGCTCATCTCGGCGCGAGCGAACAGCAGCGCCTTGCCCGAGCGCACGATCATCGCCTTGCACAGGATCGCGCTGCCCACGCCGGGGCGCAGGAATTGCGTGTCGAGGTTGGTCGTGGCGTAGAGCTTCAGCTCTCCAGCCCGTGCGATTGCGGCCAGAACCATCGTCGTGTCGGCCAGCGCCGCCAGCGCCTGGCCGCTGACGATCCCGCCCACGCGCGCCAGATGATCTCTGAGCGGCATGCGGAAAAGGCTGTAATCCTGAGCGGTTTCAAGGGTTTCGATGTCCAGAGCCTTGACCCATGGGGCAAAGTTCTCGTCCAGAATGGTTTGGATGCCTTGCGGTGTCATGGGGCGAGAGTGGCGCAGCGCGCGCCATCAGGCAATGGCGGAATTGCGCGGGATCGTCTCAGCGCATTTCGGCCAGGGACTTGCCCAGCCGGAAGGGGGCGGCGAAGGCCACCATGCACAGCGCGGCAATCTGCAGGAGCAGGATCCCGGCATTGGCTTGCAGGAATTCCCATTCCTCTTTCAGCCGGGCGACCTGGGTGATCAGCGCCTCGTAGGACGTGGCCAGAACCTGGTAATCCGCCGCCACTGCAGGCCGTCTGTCCCGCAGGGTGGTGATGGCCGCGCGGGTCGCGTCGTCCTGCGCGGTGAAGACAAGAAACTCTGCGGGATCAAAGGCTTGTACCTCCTCCTGCATGTCGGCCAGATCCATGTCAGAGCCCGAACTGCCCAAGACGAAATGCAAACCGCTGAGGGGGCGGGCGGCCTCGGTGATGGAGATGAACAGCGGCAGGTCGGCATTGCTGGCGGTGGAGGCCGAGAGGAAATCGGTCCGCTCGCAAAAAAGCGCGGTCTGGGCGTCGGCGGGCGTCTGGCAATAGCGCAGGCGGAACCGCGCGGCGTCGCGATCAAAGGCGGCGGTGGCGGCGTAGGCCACGTCGATCTGACGGTCGAGACGGGAGCTGTCCGTCTGGTAAACCCCTGCAATCACAGCAGTAATCGCGCCGAACCCGCCCAGCACGACCCAGAGCAGATCGGCGTATTTCCAGGCCCGCGCCTCGGCCGGTTGGCGGAAGATCAGAGCGGTGCCGAGGCAGCCTGAGACGAAGAACAGGGCGATCAGAAGTAGTTGATTTTCCGCGATAAACATCATGGGGCAGCTTAGGCATGCAAGGGCTTGCCGGGCAAGACAGGGCGCGCAACAATGCTGTGTGAAAGGGGGGCGTTATGTTCATAGAAATCGTGGAATTTGACCGGCCTGAGGGCTTTTCCGATGATGATCTGCTGGAGGACGGGCGCAGCACGATCCCCCGCTGGAAGGGCTTTAAGGGATTGATCCGAAAGCATTTTGTGACCGATGGCCCAAAGGTTCTGGGTGTCTATGTGTGGGAAACGCGGGATGCGGCGGAGGAGGGGCACAACGCCGCCTGGATCGAGGCGTTTACCAAACGCACCGGGGTGCCGCCGAAGCTGCGGCTTTACAACATGTTCATGGAAATCGACAACGCCGCCGGTGAGGTGCGCGAATACCCCATGGAGTAGGCGCACAGGGGATTCTTGTGCATTTTGTACAAGGTTCAGGCGGGCGATTGTGCGTTTTGTACCCCCTTTGGAGGGGATGGCGGCACACGTCCCGCCTTATTCGATCATGTCGACGCGGGTTGCGTGGCGGCCGCCTTCGAATTCCGCGTTGAGGAACGCGTCGACGATGTCGAACGCCAGCCCCTCACCCACGACCCGCGCGCCGATGGCGAGCATGTTGGCGTTGTTGTGTTCCCGGATCATGCGGGCGCAGAACGTGTCGGAACAGACCCCGCAGCGGATACCGGGAACCTTGTTCGCGGCCATCATGATGCCCTGGCCTGTGCCGCAAAGGATGATGCCCAGATCAGCCTTACCTACGGCCACCTGTTCAGCGGCGGCTTTGCCATGGATCGGGTAATGGGTGCTTTCAGAGGTGGTGGGGCCGATATCGGTGACCTCGTGGCCTTGGGTTTTTAGGTGCGCTGCGATGGCCTGACGCAGGTCGATGGCGGCGTGGTCGGAGGAGAGGACGATGCGGGGCATGGGTTTTCCGGCGTTGTTGTAGGGTGGGTGCTAACCCACCGTGCGCATCGGGTAAACCGGGAATGGTGGGTTGGCACCCACCCTACACGTTTGATTAACCGTTCCGCGATTATCGGGTGGCATGTCGCAGTACATTCGGGCGCGTGTGCCGGGGGCCACGTATTTCTTTACGGTAAACTTGGCGGACCGGCGGTCGCGCGCCTTGGTCGAGGATGTGGACGTGTTGCGCGCGGCGGTGGCGGAGGTGCGCGGCGCTCGCCCGTTTCACATCGATGCAATGGTGGTTTTACCGGATCATTTGCACGCGGTTTGGACGATGCCCGAGGGCGACAGCGATTTTTCGACCCGGTGGAAGGAGATCAAGACGGCGTTCACCAAGCGGTCGGGACGGGTTGGGCGGTGCAGTTCGAGCAAAGCGCGGAAGGGTGAACGCGGCGTGTGGCAGCGCCGGTTTTGGGAGCATTTGGTGCAAGACGAGACGGATTATGCGCGGCACGTGGAATATTGTTGGGGCAATCCGGTAAAACATGGATATGTCGCGCGGGCGATTGATTGGCCGTATTCGTCGATCCACCGGGATATCCGGTTGGGGCGCGTGTCGTCGGAATGGGCAGGCACATGCGCCGACGGGAATTTCGGAGAGTAGGGTGGGTGCGAACCCACCGGGGCGGAACGATGTAGGGTGGGTGTTAACCCACCGATGGCGCGGCATTGGGTCGGCGGGGTTATGGTGGGTTGGCACCCACCCTACGCTTGCTTTCTAAAACCGAACGAATCTCGACGGCTTCGCGTAACAGTTGGTCAATTTCTTCAAGCGCAACTCTTATTGCGCGCTCTGAAATAGCCTCCTGATACTCGAACCACCGGCGGTCGTTGCCTTTGCCTCTGGGAAAATAGTGCGCGACCCTAATCCCATCAGTCTTATCGTCGATAAAAAACGCCCCATGCGCTGCAAGATTTCTGTTTTCGACGCCATCAGCAATTTTGTTAGCCAACAAGTGGATCCTTAAGCCGACGGGTGCATGGCACTTGCGTGAACACTTTCGCAATCTGCTTATGAGTTTTTGAGTTATTTTCTTGAATTCTAGCGTTTGGATAAGTTGGTCATTGGATGTCTCGTCAATACCTTCGGCTAACATCACAATTTGCCATATCGCCAACTCTAGGTGAGCTGCAGACTGCAAATAGATTCCTATGCTCGTTAGTAATCGAGCTGGCAACATCTTTTCGACCAGAGTCTGGCTCAAACTATACTGCGCCCCTCAAACATCCAACTCCTCCACAAACCGGGCGTTCTCCTGAATATACTGGAACCGCAATTCCGGTTTCTTCCCCATCAGTTGCTCCACCAGATCGCCGGTTTCGCCTGGCTCGTCCTCGTCAATCGTGACGCGGATCAATTTGCGGGAGGCGGGGTCCATCGTGGTTTCCTTGAGGTCTTTAGCATCCATCTCTCCCAACCCCTTAAAGCGGGAGACGTCGATTTTGCCTTTGCCGCCCAGCCCTTTTTCCAGCCACTGATCGCGTTCGGCCTCGTCCAGGCAATAGACGCGTTTGGCGCCTTGGGTCAGGCGGAAGAGGGGCGGGCAGGCGAGGTACAAATGCCCTGCGTCGATCATCGGGCGCATCTGGGTGAAGAAGAACGTCATCAGCAGCGACGCGATATGGGCGCCGTCCACATCGGCATCCGTCATGATGATGACCTTATCATAGCGCAGATCGTCGATGTTGAATTTGGTGCCCAGCCCCACGCCCAGAGCCTGCGTCAGGTCGGAGATTTCGGCGTTTGAGCTGAGTTTGTTCGACGCCGCCCCCAGCACGTTCAGGATCTTGCCCCGGAGCGGCAGGAGGGCTTGGGTTTTCCGGTCGCGGGCCATTTTGGCGGAGCCGCCCGCGCTGTCGCCTTCGACGATGAACAGCTCGGTGCCCTCTCGCGCGTTTTGCGAACAATCGACCAGTTTGCCCGGCAGGCGGAGCTTCTTGGTCGCGGATTTCCGGGCGGTTTCCTTTTCCTGGCGGCGGCGAATGCGTTCTTCGGCGCGCAGGATGA
>NZ_JXYH01000030.1 GCF_001262635.1 Aestuariivita boseongensis | reverse complement strand
CACTTCAGGGTAGCGCGCTCCGCCTATATGGATTACTCTTATAATCAGTATTATGTAATATTAGTATTCATGCCGAGATAACGCGTTCCCGTATGATATCAATGTCTTCCGGTGAATTTCTGAACTGTGATCCCTGCCGCCTCCAACGCGC
The DNA here is from genome assembly GCF_001262635.1 of Aestuariivita boseongensis. Classification (GTDB taxonomy): domain Bacteria; phylum Pseudomonadota; class Alphaproteobacteria; order Rhodobacterales; family Rhodobacteraceae; genus Aestuariivita; species Aestuariivita boseongensis. The sequence continues at coordinate 40,601 of NZ_JXYH01000030.1, read as the reverse complement.
GGCGCACGGATTTCGCGATGCCCACCGCTTCGGGTGTGTCGCCATGCAGACAAATCGTGTCGATATGAGTTTCGATCCGCTTTCCGCTTTCGGTGATGATCGCCCCAGCCTGCACCATTTCGACCATGCGCGGCCCTGCGATCGCCGGATCATGGATCACAGCGCCTGGCAAGGATCGGTCCACCAGCGTTGCATCGTCATTATACGCCCGGTCAGCAAAGATTTCGCCAGCCCAGGCGCATCCCAGCGCGCGCACGGCTTTCTCCTGCGCGGTTCCTGCCAGAACCATGATGATCGCTTCCGGCGCAACCGACAGCGCCGCGTCATAGCAGACACGCGCCAAATGTTCGTCTTCTGACGACATGTTGCTGAGCGCACCGTGCAGTTTTACATGGCGCATTTCAGCCCCCATCGCGCGCGCCATGCCAAGGTTTGCGCCCACCTGATAGCGGATCAGATTGCAAAGTGTCGCGTCGGACAGCTTGATCCGGCGGCGCCCAAAGCCCTGAAGGTCCTGAAATCCGGGATGTGCGCCGATTCCCACGCCGTTTTCATGGGCTTTCTGCATGGTCGCGGCCATGACATCCGGGTCGCCCGCATGAAAACCGCACGCAATATTGGCCGATGTGACGACATCCAGAAGCGCGGCATCATCACCCATAACCCAAGGACCGAAACTTTCGCCCATATCGGCGTTGAGATCGACTGTATTAGTCATTGGACGACTCCTCTTACGCTACCTGAATGAGTACCGGTATCAGATTATTTTCCAACGACAAATTTGCATTTTCTCCGGATTCTTCACCTGCATCACAAAGCTTCAAGCCGTCAGTCGCGTCTTCAAGCGGTCATCTTCATGCCCGGTCATGAAGCCGTTTCATGACAATCGGCGTGAGGTACATCGGGATTTGATAACAGCCGATGAAAATCAGCAATGGCTCAACCACCTCTTCGGGCAAAGCGATCAGAAACAGCGCCACGTTCCGATTGCCGGAAATCATCGAAAAGGCGACGCGCGCCCGTCCTTTATATACATAAAAAGCAATAACTTGTAGCCCGACATTCAAGCAAAACACAGCAACAGCCCAGCCGGCAAGGCGCATTGGCTCGGTGCGCAGCAATGGCCCTACGGCTGACATCAGCCCGATCACGATCACCGCCAAGGCAAGTGCGTTCAACCCGTCAACGGCGCGTTCTTGCATTGGCCCGATGCGATCTGCCGACAAATGCCGCGCCGCAAAGCCCAGCCCGACCGAAACAAGGATCACCCCGACAAGCAGCGCAGAAGCGCGCAGCCCCTCTGCCCTACCCAGTTGCGGCAACGACCAGAAAACCGGCAGCACCAGCACCGGAAAAAGCGCGGTGCCAAGAACAAGAATGCGCATGGCCGGGGCCGGATCGGCCCCATTCATGATCGCGAAATTCGGTGCACCCGTGACGGAAGGCGCTGACAACATGAGGATGACAGCCAGCAAGAACGGCGTGATCGGCATCTGAAAGACAAATAGAACAGCCAGAAGCCCCATCGGTAACACAAGCTGCAGAACCAGGACCTGAGCCAGCACCCCTGCCCCGGTCGTCAGCCCACCAAACGCGCGCGGCGCGCCGACCCTGAAAGCCGTCAGACATAGCAAAAGCGCCACCAGAAACGGCAGATAGGGTTTCATCCAAGCCGCCAACCCAGGCAGCGCCAACCCCGCCAGAAGCCCCAGTACCAGACAACTGCGCCCAAACCGCGCGACCTGCGCCAATGCGCCTGCAAGCATGCCGGTTCGAGGGTGAATCTGGATATCCATGCAAGGAGTGTGCCCCAAGCCCAGGTCTTGCGCCATGACCGCGTCTTGCTTCGCCAATCCTTCATGCGCCACGTGGCCGGCATCGAAATGCCACAATCGGGCGATGATTGCCCGTTAGGACGCTCTGCTCAGGCTGGACAGGCCAATGCGCTGCGGTCTAACAGGGAAGGGAAGAACGGATGGAATTTCAATGACGTCGGTACTTGTCCTGAACGGGCCGAATCTGAACCTGCTGGGACGGCGCCAACCCGAGGTTTACGGCGCCACCACCCTGGCGGAAATCGAAGCGATGTGCCGCGATCACGTGGCCGACTGGGGCTGGTCCTGCGACTGCATCCAGTCGAACCATGAAGGCGCATTGATCGACGCGATTCACGCCACGATTGGCCACCATGACGGTCTGGTGATCAATGCCGGGGCCTATACACATACCTCAATCGCTTTGATGGATGCCATCGCCTCGGTCGAGGTGCCGACGGTTGAGGTGCATTTAAGCGATATCCACGCCCGCGAGCCGTTCCGGCATGTGTCCTATATCGAAAAAGTGGCGCTGGCGCAGATCTGCGGCAAAGGGCCCAAGGGCTATGTTGAGGCGCTGGATCTTCTGAAGACCCATCTTGAGACGGAGGGCATGTGATGACGCTTCGGTCTTATCTGCAATACGTCACGAACACCAAGACAATGGAGGAGCTGTGGGCCGCCCATTGCGAGAAGATGGCGGAATATGGCTTTGACCGGCTGCTGTACGGCTTTACCCGCTATCGCACCAATACGTCGCTGGGCGATCCCGAGGATTTCATCATCCTGACCAATCACGATCCGGAATACACCAAGGTGTTTCTGGGTGAAGGTCTTTATTTTCACGCCCCCATGACTCGCTGGGCGCTGGATCATGAAGGTGCCGGCAGTTGGCGGCTGGTGGGTGACATGTTCGACAACCGCGTGCTGACACCGGAAGAGCAGCGTGTGGTGGCCTTCAATCTTAAAATGCAGGTGACGGCGGGATATACGGTCAGCTTCAAATCGGTCTCTGTCAGGACAAAGGGCGCGATCGCGCTGACGGCGAAGCCCGGAATGAGCCAGGATGACGTGGACGCCATCTGGGCGGAGCATGGCCGCGACATTCACCTGATGAACAATGTCGCGCATCTGAAGATCATGACCCTGCCCTATTACGGTCCGAACCGCGCGCTGACGCCGCGCCAGCGCGAGGCGCTGGAATGGGTGGGCGACGGAAAGACCACGCAGGATATCGCGGTTCTGATGGGGCTGACCTCGGCCACAGTGGAAAAGCACCTGCGGCTGGCCCGCGAGGCCTTGTCGGTGGAAACCACGGCGCAAGCGGTGCTGAAAGCGGCGATGCAGAACCAGATGTTTGTTCTGGAAGCGTAGGGCTGAGGTTATTGTGATGAAAAATCAGGCGGTTGGACTGAATCTCCCGGGAAAGTGACCCAAGGTAAGGAATCCATTACTTTCGGATGCGCGCGCAAAAACGCATCCTGATGCTGTTCCGTGAGTGGTGGCTTTTGCCAAGGGAACATCCAAGACGCATCCTTGTGATTACTGGGCTCTGCGTTTTGTCCGGTTTTTCCCCGGAAGCCGGCCCGGCTGTGTATTCATCCGCAGTTCGGGCCGGATCTTTGACAGGTCCGACCATCCCCAAAATGCAAGGGCCGTCACCCCGGGGTCGCATCGCTGATGCGGCCCCTTTTCTTTGCCCCTGCCTCGTTCCGCCAAAAGAAAAGCGCGCCGGTTGCCCGACGCGCCGTTCGTTCATGCAGTAAGGAGTGTCCTTAGCCTTGCGCGGCTTTGGCGACTTCGGCTGCGAAGTCTTCCTTTTCAACCTCGATGCCTTCGCCCACTTCCAGGCGCACAAAACCTGTGATGGTGGCTCCAGCTTCTTTCGCGGCATCGCCCACGGTCACGTCGGGGTTCACGACGAATTGCTGGTTCAGCAGGGTGCTTTCAGCCACGAATTTGTTCATACGGCCGATGATCATCTTTTCGATCACCTGCTCGGGCTTGCCGGATTCGCGGGCGATATCCATCTGAACCTGCTTTTCCTTCTCGACCATGGCCGGATCCAGATCAGCTTCGGACAGGGCGGCCGGGTTCACGGCGGCGATGTGCATCGCAACCTGCTTGCCGAATGCCTCGTCACCGCCATCCATGGCGACCAGAACGCCGATTTTGCCCATGCCGGTGGTGGCCGCGTTGTGAATGTAAGACACGACCGACCCGCCCGAGATTTTCGCCATGCGGCGCACGGACATGTTCTCGCCGATGGTGGCGATCTTGTCGGTGATCACATCGGTGACGGTCTTGCCGCCCAGATCGGCTGCTTTCAGCGCCTCGACATCGTCGACGCCTGCTGCGGCGGCTGCGATCTTGCCAACCATCTCCTGGAATTCGGCGTTTTTCGCCACGAAGTCGGTTTCCGAGTTCACTTCGACCGCGACACCGGTGCCACCGTCCACATGCACAGCCACCAGACCTTCGGCGGCGGTACGGCCGGATTTCTTGGCGGCTTTCGCCAGACCCTTGGTGCGCAGCCAGTCAACCGCGGCTTCCATGTCGCCATCGGTTTCGGTCAGCGCTTTCTTCGCATCCATCATGCCTGCGCCTGTGCTGTCGCGCAGTTCTTTCACCATTGCTGCTGTGATTGCCATCTCTTGGCTCTCCTCAAATCGAATTGGGGTTTGGGGCAGGTCTTGGCCTGCCCCATATGTCAAATCCGTGACAGGTGCGGATCAGCTTTCCGCCGGGGCTTCCTCGGCGGGGGCTTCTTCTGCGACGACTTCTTCCACTGGGGCTTCTTCCATCGCGCCCACATCGACGCCTGCGGCGCCCAGCTGCGCGCTCATCCCGTCGAGCGCTGCGCGGGAGGCCAGATCGCAGTAAAGCGCGATGGCGCGGGCTGCGTCGTCATTGCCGGGGATGATGTAGTCCACACCATCGGGCGAGCAGTTGGTGTCGACCACGGCCACAACCGGAATGCCCAGCTTGTTGGCTTCAGCCACGGCGAGGGCTTCTTTTTTCACGTCGATGACGAACAGCAGATCGGGCACGCCACCCATTTCGCGGATCCCGCCCAGCGAGGCTTGCAGTTTGCCCTGGTCACGTTCCATGCCCAGACGCTCTTTCTTGGTGAGGCCTTCGGCGCCTTCGGCCATGGCTTCGTCGATCTGCTTGAGGCGCGAGATCGAGTTCGACACGGTCTGCCAGTTGGTCAGCGTGCCGCCCAGCCAGCGGTGGTTCATGTAGTATTGCGCGCATTTCTCGGCCGCCTCGGCGATCGGCTGAGCCGCCTGACGCTTGGTGCCGACAAAGAGGATGCGGCCGCCTTTGGCGACGGTTTCACGGATCACGTTCAGTGCCGCGTCCAGCATCGGGACGGTTTGCGTGAGGTCCATGATATGGATGCCATTGCGCGCGCCATAGATGAACTCGCTCATGCGCGGGTTCCAGCGTTGCGTCTGGTGGCCGAAGTGAACGCCAGCTTCCAGCAGCTGACGCATGGTGAACTCAGGAAGAGCCATGCCTTTTTCCTTTCCGGTTTAGCCTGAGCGGGGGTGCGACGCGGGATGCGCCAACCGGCGGACCTTTGGGGATGTCTCCCCCAAACGGCCCAACCCCGCCTGCGGAGTAAGTAGGCGGGCGTATAGGGGGGTTTCAGGGCAATGGCAAGCCCGGTTTTACCGGCGTGTTTTTGGCGTGTCGACGGCGGTCTGGGGTATTTGCAGCCAGAAAGAAGCAGGAGGGGTTATCCGGCTTCGGGAAGGGCGTTTTGGTGGGTGATGCGGATGGCGTTTTCCAGATACGCGGCAAGCGCCTTGCGATCGGGGAAATCGGCCACGCGGACGGGGGGTAGGTAGTGCACCTCGACCGCGCCCTGCCGTGGGGCTGCCAGGGTTTTCAGAAGATGCGGTCCGAACTCCATATCGCCCCACCAGCCGTAATAGTGAGCAGGCGCGCCTGCAGGGGCGCGGTAGATCACGGCCACGGGTTGAATATGCATGTGATCGCGCAGGGCATCCGCATAGAAGGCCGCGAACAATGTCGTTTTGAAGGGCAGCACGCGTAAACCGTCGGTCGAGGTGCCTTCGGGAAAGAACAGAAGCTTGTGGCCTGCCATCAGGCGGGCCTGGAACAGCTCGGTCTGTTCGCGGGCGCGCCGGGGGTTGCGTTCGATGAAGACGGTTCCCGTGGCGCGCGCCAGCCAGCCGATGCCGGGCCAGTTCGCAACTTCGGATTTCGAGACGAAATAGATCCGTTTGCGCGCATTCAGCGCGAAGATATCCAGCCAACTGGCATGGTTCGCCACCACGGCGCCACGCTCGTGCATGAGCGCCCCGTAGGAGGAAAAGCGCATGCCCAGAATGCGGAAGGCGTTCCGGCAGACAAACTGGGTGATATGCGGCGTGACGGGCCGGTGCAGACCGCACAGCGGCCGTTCAAACAGGCGGACAAGCAGCAGGATGGCAAGACAGCCAAAGACCAGCGTACCCAGAACAAGCCCGCGCGCCACAACACGCAGCCAGCCCAGCGGCGTAATGCGCACGGGATCGGGCACGGTGTCGCTGTCCCAGGTTTGGCTCATGCCCCCTCCCGCATGTAAAGCTTGCGCTGGCGTTCGTTCATCCGTGCGGTGTCCAGCACCAGGCAGACATCGGTGGTGTTGAAGGCGTGGTCAATCCAGGCCCCCTGCCCCACAAAGCCACCCAGACGCAAATATGCCTTGATCAGCGCGGGCACCTCCAGCATCGCCGAACGGCGATTGATCTGATCGGGGGCAAGCAGGTTCATGTCCTGCGCCGCATCGGGTTTGGCGATCGGGCGTAATTCGGGCGGGGCCAGATGGCTGTGGTGCAAAAGCGACAGCGGCTGGGCCAGCGCGGTCACATCGGTGCCATGGAAGCTGGCCACGCCGAACAGCACCTCGATTTCGTGCCGGGCCACATACTCGGCCAACCCGGTCCAGAGGTGATACATCGCAGTGCCGCCGCGGTAATCCTTGTGCAGGCAGGATCGGCCCAGCTCAAGCAGGCGCCTGCCGCTTTGGCGCAGGGGTGTGAGGTCATATTCATCCTCGGAATAGAACTGACCGGCTGCCTCAGCGCATTCCCCGCGCAGCAGGCGGTAGACGCCCACCACCTGCCCCGTCGCGTTATCGGTGGCGATCATATGATCGAAAAACGGGTCGAAACGGTCGCGTTCAAGGCCCGCTTCGTGATCCACCATCACGCCGCCACCGCCCAGTTCACGCACGAAAACATCATATCGCAGCGCCTGGGCCGCGCGCAGCTCATCCGCTGTGTCTGCGATTTTGACGGTGAAACCGGGGCCTTGATCAGGCATGAGAGGCGGCGCCTTGCGCGAAAGGGATCGACGTTCAGGGCTGATAACGCAAAGCGGGGGCGCGGGGCAAGCGCGCCGGCGTTAACCCTTTTTCAACCATGTTCAGCCATCAAAGACAGGAACAAGCGTGATACGGCTGCCATCAATGACGACTTTGCCCTCGTCCGGAAAGTTCACGGTGATGCGGCCGTTGACATTGGATTGAACCTGCCCGATGCCCCAATCGGGCTGATCGGGATGACGGACCTGCATACCGGGCGTGAAGATTGAGTTCAGATCGTCCATTTCTCTCGTGGATTGTTATGATGGATGCATTACAATTTAACGGCGACATGACGCCGAAAGCCCAGAACCTGACATCTCTCATAGGATCGCGGATCTGTCACGACCTGATCAGTCCGATCGGGGCGATCAGCAATGGTATGGAGCTTTTGAGCCTTTCGGGTGCGATGGCGGGGCCTGAACTGGCGTTGATTGAAGACAGTGTGGCCCAGGCCAACGCGCGGATCCGGTTCTTCCGTCTGGCATTCGGGATCGCCGATGCGGCCCCGGTGACCGAGGCTGAGGTGGTCGAGATCCTGCGTGGCTATGCCGGGGGGGCGCGCGTGTCGCTGGGCTTTCATGTGACCGGGGCCCAGCCGCGCAACGAGGTGCGGTTGGTGTTTCTGGCGATCCTGTGCCTTGAAACTGCCCTGCCCTTTGGCGGCAAGATCACCGTGCACCGGGAGGCCGATCACTGGCACATTTCGGGCATCTCGGACCGGGTCCAGAGTTCGACACCGGCATGGCGAGCGCTGTTATCCGGCCAACTGCCGGAGGAAATCACGCCAGGCACGGTACAGTTCGTTCTCTTGCCCGAAGGCGCGGGTGACCTGGGGCGCATGCTAACCGTGGATAAGGCGACGGACGGAATCACCATCCGTTTCTGATTGAGACAAGCGCATCAGGCGCGTGTCGTGCCGTCTCCGGTGACCAGGTATTTGAAACTGGTCAACTGTGCCGCCCCAACCGGCCCGCGCGCGTGCATTTTGCCCGTGGCGATACCGATTTCAGCGCCCATGCCGAACTCTCCCCCATCTGCGAATTGGGTGGAGGCATTGTGCATCAGAATGGCACTGTCGAGCCGTTCGAAAAAGCGGTCCCGGGCGGCGAGATCTTCGGTGAGGATACAATCGGTGTGGTTGGAGCCATAACGGCGGATATGGGCGATGGCGTCATCCACATCGGTGACCACCTTGGCCGCGATATCCATGTCGAGATATTCGCGCCCCCAATCTTCGTCAGTGGCGGGTTCGGTTCCGTCGATCAGGTTGTGTAGCCTGTTATCGGCGTGGACGCGCACACCCGCATCCATCAGCGCGCGGATCACGCCCTGACCGATGGTGGACAAGATGTCTTCGTGGATCAGCAGACATTCGGCGGCGCCGCAGATGCCCGTCCGCCGGATCTTGGCGTTCAGCACCACTTTCAGCGCCTTTTCCGGATCGGCCTCTTTGTCGATATAGATATGCACAATGCCTTCCAGATGGGCGAAGACAGGCACGCGGGCCTCGCGCTGGACCAGACCCACAAGACCCTTGCCGCCGCGGGGCACGATCACGTCGATATAGTCTGTCATCGTCAGCATTTCCGATACGGCGGCGCGGTCGCGGGTGGGGACAAGCTGAATGGCGTCTTCGGGCAGATGGGCGGCTTTGAGCCCTTCGACAAGGCAGGCATGGATCGCCCGCGAGGAATGGAAGCTTTCAGACCCGCCGCGCAGGATCACGGCGTTGCCCGCCTTGAGGCAGAGCGCGCCGGCATCAGCCGTTACGTTGGGCCGACTTTCATAGATCACGCCGATGACGCCCAAGGGTGTGCGGACACGCTGGATGTGAAGACCATTGGGCTGGTTCCATTCGGCGATGACCTCGCCCACGGGATCGGCCTGTTCGGCCACAGCGCGCAACCCGTCGACGATGGACTGAATGCGCCCCTCGTCCAGCATAAGGCGGTCCATCATCGCGTTGGACAGGCCCTTTTCAGCGCCATAGGCGAGGTCTTTTTTATTGGCCTCGATGATCGTGGCGCGCGCGGCCCAAACGGCGTCGGCTGCGGCGATGAGGGCCGCGTGTTTGCGCTCTGCCGTGGCAAAGGCCAGAGCATGGGAGGCTTCACGGGCGCGGGCGCCGATCTCGGCCATCAGGCTGGGGATGTTGTCGAGGTCTTTCATCTTTTGTCGTCCTTGGCGCGATGTGGCGTGCGCTGTGTGCCGTATTTGGAAAGAGAAGAAGATGCAGGGCTCAGAATGCCATATCATCCCGGTGGATCAAAGCGGCACGGCCTGGATAGCCCAGGATTGTCTCGATATCCGCTGATTGGCAGCCTTTGATCGCGCTGGCCTCAGATGAGGTATAACGCGTAAGCCCCTGCCCTATCTTGCGCTTTTCCGGATCAAGGATCGCAACGGCATCGCCGCGGCCGAACCGGCCGGAGACCGCGCGGATGCCTGCAGGCAGAAGGCTTTTGCCCGATTGCAAGGCGCGGGCGGCGCCAGCATCGATGGTAATTTCGCCTGCGGGTTTCATGGCGGCGATCCAGCGTTTGCGGGCCGCCTGCGGATCAAGCTGGGGGGTGAACCATGTGGCGGGCGCGCCGTTCTCCAGCGCGGACAGGGGATTGTGGGGCGATCCTTCGGTGATCGCCATGGCACAGCCTGCGGCCACGGCGGTTTTGGCGGCCATCAGTTTGGTTTTCATGCCACCTTTGGACAGGCCGGAGCCTGCGTCACCCGCCATCGCCTCGATCTCGGGCGTGATGTCATCGATGATGTCGAAACGGTGGGCTGAGGCGTCTTGCGCGGGGTTGGCGGAGTAAAAGCCATCGACATCCGACAGCAGGATCAGCTGATCGGCGCCCACGGTCACGGCGACCTGCGCGGCAAGGCGGTCATTGTCGCCATAGCGGATTTCATCGGTGGCGACGGTGTCGTTCTCGTTCACGATGGGAATAGCACCAAGAGACAAGAGCGTTTCCATCGTCGCGCGGGAATTGAGATAACGGCGGCGGTCGCGGCTGTCTTCGAGCGTGACGAGGACTTGTGCGGTCAGAAGGCCGTGGGGGGCCAGCGCCTCTTCATAGGCGCGCGCAAGGCGGATCTGGCCCACGGCGGCGGCGGCCTGGGATTGTTCCAGCGCCAGGTCGGTCTGGCTGAGGTTCAGAACGCCCCGCCCCAGCGCGATGGAGCCGGAGGAGACAAGGATCACATCCGTGCCACGCGCCTTGATGGCGGCGACGTCCTGGGCCAGGGATTTCAGCCAGTCTTCGCGCAAGGCGCCTGTCTTGCGATCGACCAGCAGGGCCGAGCCGATCTTGACCACGACGCGGCGCGCGTCGCTCAGGGTCGCCACGGTTCCGGTTCCTTGTCTGCTTTCAGGCGCAGGCGGTCTTCGGTGATCTCGGCGCGCAGAGCGCGCAGCACCTCGGTGACGCCTTCTTTGGAAACGCCGGACATCATCATCACGGGGCCGCCTGAGGCCTTTTCCAACTCGGCCCGTGCCTCGGTCCGTTCGTCATCGTCCAACGCGTCGATCTTGTTGAGCGCGGTGATGCGGGGTTTGTCGGCCAGATGGCCGCCATAAGCCTCAAGCTCGTTGATGATGGTGTGGTAATCTTCTGCGATCGTCTCCGACGTGCCATCGACCAGATGCAGCAGGACCGAGCAGCGTTCCACATGACCCAGAAAACGGTCGCCAATGCCCTTGCCCTCATGCGCGCCGGCGATCAGGCCGGGGATGTCGGCGATGACGAATTCGGCGTTGTCCACGCCCACGACGCCCAGATTGGGGTGCAGCGTGGTGAAGGGGTAATCGGCGATCTTGGGCCGCGCGTTCGATGTGGCGGCCAGGAAGGTGGATTTGCCCGCATTGGGCAGACCCAGAAGGCCCGCATCGGCAATCAGCTTCAGCCGCAGCCAGAGCGTGCGTTCCACACCGGGCTGGCCGGGATTGGCGCGTCGCGGGGCTTGGTTGGTGGAGGTTTTGAAATGCAGGTTGCCGAAACCGCCATTGCCGCCGCGGGCCAGTTCGACCTCATCGCCCACTTCGGTCAGATCGGCGATCACAGTTTCCTGATCTTCGTCCAGAATCTCGGTGCCTGCGGGCACTTTCAGGATGATATCCTCGCCATCCTTGCCGGTGCGTTGCTTGCCCATGCCGGGCTGGCCGTTCTTGGCAAAGAAATGCTGCTGATAGCGGAAGTCAATCAGCGTGTTCAACCCGTCGACCGCCACCGCGCGGACCGACCCGCCCTTGCCGCCATCGCCGCCATCGGGGCCGCCATATTCGATATATTTCTCCCGCCGGAAGCTGATGCAGCCCCCGCCGCCCGCGCCCGAGCGAATGTAAACCTTGGCGAGATCGAGAAATTTCATGGAATATGTCCTAGCGGCTGCGCGGCAGCCCGGCAATGTCAGAGTTTGCGGCTGTATGTCCAGGTCGGCACGGGTTTGTCACGCGCGACCGAAAAGCTTTCCGCATCGCCCAGATATTCAAAGCCGCAATGGGTCAGGACACGGGCCGAAGCCGGGTTGTCCTGAAAGACCGATGCGAACATGGTCTGGTTCTGCAACGGGTTGGCGTTCACCAGAGCTTCGACCGCCTCGGAGGCGAGGCCGGTGTTCCAATACGCCGGCGCCACCCAATAGCCCACTTCGGACTGATTGCGGTCCATGCGTTCAAGGCTGATCAGGCCCATCAGCTCGCCGCCCCCGGATTTGGTGGCATCCATGGCCCAGACATCTTCGTCGCGATCCTCGGCCATGGCGCGTTGGATGAACGCCTCGGTCGAACCAGGCGGCAACGGGTGCGGGATGGACGTGGTCATATGCGCGACACGCTCATCGCCCGCGTAAAGTTCGATCAGACCCTGATCGGACCGGCGCAGGGGGCGCAGGTCGAACCGTTCGGTCTCGATTGTGGGTTGATCCACGATATGTTCCAGTTTCATTGTGCTGACCCTCCTCCGATAAGCACATAGAGAACGGACACGACGGTCAGAGCCGCCAATGTCCACATCAGGTATTGTTCCTCGGGCCGTCCTGCAACCGTTCGAGCGATGCGATCACCGGCAAGTGTCCAGATGGGATGCAGGATCAGCTGGCAGCTCAGCAATACGGCCGCGACCGTTACTGTGGCCTGAAGGGTTGGGATATCGGCACCGACGAAGCCGGTGAAAGCGGCCACGATCATCGCCCAGGCCTTGGGGTTGAGCGGGTGCACGATGAGACCTGCGAAAAACCCGGGGGCGTCCGCCTCCCCTTGGTTGGCTGACAGGCGCAGGTTGGCCACGCGCCAGGCCAGCCAGATGATATAGGCGGCCGATGCCCATTTGAGAGCGACAAACACGCCCGGATAACTTTGCGCGAGCCCCATCAGGCCAAAGCCGATGGGCCAGATGATCAGCTGTTTGCCGAGGGCCACGCCCAGCACAAAAGGGAGTGCGGCCCGGAAGCCGAACCGCGCGCCGGTCGCCATAAGCGCCATATTGGCAGGCCCGGGCGTGCCGACCTGAGACGCGGCGAAGACAAACAGACTGGGAAGAGCGATGGACATGACAAATGCACTGCAAACGAAAAAGGGGACCGGCGGCTGCCGATCCCCCAAGATGTGATACCTTTTCCGGTTCGGCTTATTCAGCGGCCTCCGCCACTGGCAGGACCGAAATAAAGGTGCGGTTTTTCAGGCCCTTGTGAAACTTCACGGCGCCTTCAACAGTCGCAAAGATGGTGTGATCCTTGCCCATGCCCACGCCTTCGCCCGGCCAGAACTTGGTGCCGCGCTGACGCACGATGATGTTGCCGGGGATGGCCGACTGGCCACCATAGAGTTTCACGCCAAGGCGACGACCGACGGAGTCGCGACCGTTTCTGGATGAACCGCCTGCTTTTTTATGTGCCATTGGTGTCTCTCCTTAGCCTTTTGCCAGTTCTTTGGCCTGTTCGACCCAGCCTTCACGCTCAATCCGGCCTTTGAACGACAGTTTCTCGTCAAATTCTGCAATCTCGGCTTCGCCCCATGCGGCGATCTGCGCGAAGGTGGTCACGCCTGCGTCATGCAGTTTCTTTTCCAGCGCGGGGCCAACGCCCGACAGTTTTTTCAGATCGTCAGCGCCAGCGGGTGCTTCGGCCTTCGCCTCGGCCTTGGGCGCGGCTTCTTTCTTGGGGGCAGCTTTCTTGGCAGGCTTCGCAGCAGCCACAGCCGCAGCCGAAACCGAACCCGCGCCAATCGCGGCTTTCACACCGGATTTGTCCGCGCCGCTTGCCAGGATATCGGTGATCTTCACCAGCGTCAGTTGCTGACGGTGACCCTTGGTGCGCTTGGACGAATGCTTACGACGACGACGCACGTAATGGATCAGCTTCTCGCCTTTGATCTGGTCGATGACTTCGGCTTGCACGCCGGCGCCTTCCACCATGGGCGAGCCAACAACGGTTTTGTCACCGCCCAGCATCAGCACGTCGTTGAATTGGATTTTTTCACCGGCATCTGCAGCCAATTTTTCAACGCGCAGCGTATCGCCCGCCTGAACCTTGTACTGCTTGCCGCCTGTCTTCATGACCGCGAACATGGTCGTTTCCCTTTGCTTTCGCGTCCTGTGGTCCCCGGCTTCCCGGGCGTTTTGGCCAATGCCACCTCGAACAGCGCGCCCTGGTCTGGGCGTATGAATATGATAACCCGGCACGGGACAGGCCCTGCCGGGTGGCGGGCTTATGAGCGGAAAGCAGCGCCAAGTCAACAGGGTTTGCGGGATTTTTCCGCCCGCAGAGCGCTTTAAAGATCGCTGCCCGTCATCGCCCGCGAGGCCGCAAGACCCAACCCGAACGAGATGTCACGATACATCCTTTCAAACCCTTCAAACAGCGCCGCGTTCAGCGCCTTGCCGCCGTCTGTGCCCGAAAAGGCGATATAGGCCTCCATCGCTTCGTCACTCAGCGGCTGGTAGGCCATCAGAAGGAACCCGAACAGCCATTCCTCGGTATCGGTGCGAATCTCGGGCTCCTGCCCATAGACATCGGCCAGAATGTCCTCATCGGTCATGTTGAAAGCTCCGCCATCGGCCAGACCTCGAAAGAACTGGTATTGCGAGCTGAGCGCCCCGGCCACATTGCGTTCGATCAGATCATTGGCTTCGACAAAGCGGTCGATCTGATCCAGCCGGTCATCGCCATCCGCGCGCAGATCCGCATAGGCGGCGCGCGCGATCTGTTCGATCTCGGGGTCTGACATGGCGGCGCGGGCGGCGTTTTCGAAACTCAGGATGCTTTGCCCCTGGTCGGTGTCGAAAAAGGCAATGCTGTCGGCGATCTGCGCATCACTCATGTCGCTTTCCAGCGTGTCGGTCAGCGCGCGTGTCATCGCGCCCCGGTCATAAAGCCGGGCGATGGTTTGCGTCCAGAAGGCACCGCCGCCATTGGGCAGCATGTCGGCCTCGATCGTGTCGGCATAGACCATGCCTTCATCATGGAGGATGTCGACCACCTCACCCAGCTTCAGCACCTCGGCCAGACGCGCGGCATCGGCCCAGGCGGGCAAGGCCATGACAGCGGCAAAGGCCCCGGCCAGAACCGGGGCAGCAAGAGCGCGCAGGTTCATAGTTCCTGCCCCGGCTGCAGCTCGGCCATGCGGGTGGCCAGTACTTCAAACCGGTTGGCCATGATCTCGTATTGCACGGCATTCATCAGCACATAGACCTCTTGCATCATCGGATGCTCCAACGCCTCGGCATAGGCGACAAGATCAGCATCAGAGAAGGATTGATAGGTATAGGCCGCATTCGCCAGCCCCGATTCCTGCAGCGCCAGCCGCAGCCTGTCTTCGTCCCGCGCCAGAAGCGCGCGCAGGTCGTCGGGGTCCACGCGCAACTCAAGCACTCCCGCGGCGCTGGCGGCAATCAGGAAACGATAGCGGATTTCCTGAAAGGCCCGCGCCCCGCTTCCGGTGCTGTCGATGGCAGCGTTCATGCGTTTGATCGTCTCAAGGCGCGGATTGCCTTCCTGTACCCACTGCCCCACCAAAGCGCGGCCCTCGTCGCGCTTGGCCTCGTCATCTTCGCGCAAATGCGACGCGTTCTCGACCTCGACCAACCGCTGTCCCAGCGGGCTGGCATAAAAGTCGGCCGCATGCGTCAGAAGATCGTCGCTGAGCGTTTCTTCCAGAATATCCAGCGCCATGTCATGCATCAGCGGCACGTCAAAGACGTCCCTGCTCACACGGGTCCATTCCGATCCGAAAATGCCCGGATCAATGCCCAACATGTCCGGTGCCGCCCCTGCCGACAGCTTGATGCTTTCCAAGGCAACGTCAAATCCGGTGACATGCAGGAACGCCTCAAGCCGGTCGCGATCAGCGGCACGGGCAGGTGCAAGAGCGAAAATCAGGGCCGCAAGCGATGCCAGAAGCAAAGGCAGCGCGGGCGACAGACGGCGGGACACATCAATCATAGACATGCGGGGAAAGTGACGCTTTTCGCCGGGACAGACAATGAAAATCACGGGAAAGTCATCTTGTCGGCAAACTAGTGGAAAAGGGCCCTTGCCAGCCTGCGCCCAAGCGATTAAACGCAGCCCCCAGACCCCCGCGGAGAGGTGCCGGAGTGGTCGAACGGGGCGGTCTCGAAAACCGTTGTGGGTGCAAGCCCACCCAGGGTTCGAATCCCTGTCTCTCCGCCACTATGTTTTTTCGAGAGCGAAATGGATGTTTGTCGGCCCTGCGGACAAAGCGGCCAAATCGAGGTTGAGAGCGAACACCCTCTATCAGTGCACGTAAATAAAGACTTTTATGATCTTTTAGCCGACAACAGACTTGGCTGAGCCCCTGTTCGGCTACTCATCAGGCGGCATCGAAATGGTAGTCGTCAGATCTTCAGATCGAGGCGCGGCTTCCAAAACGGACGGAAGAGTTCAATCTTGGGGCACCGGTTCATCACAACCTTGAGGCCTGCATCTTCCGCAAGCTTTGCCGCCTTGTCGTCATATACGCCGATTTGCCCCCAAAGAACCTTTGCTCCTATTGCTATCGCTTTCTCGGCGAAGCCATAGAATTCCTCTTTGGGGCGGAAGACGTCCACCATATCAACCGGTTTGTCGATTTCTTCCAGCGAGTGATAGACCTTGAGACCCCGGATTTCCGAAACATTCGGGTTGGGATTTACCGGCAGAATATCATAGCCGATTTCGCTGAGTTGCCGCAGCACGCCATAGCTGAATTTCGTTTTGTCGGCACTGGCTCCGACCATCGCAATGGTTTTGACCGACTTCAGGATGTCGGCAAGATATTTGGGGTCATAATTGTAGATACGGTCAATATCTGCTTCGGGCATCGGTTAACCTTCCTTCGGCGTCGCAATGTCCGCCTTGAGTTCATGGGGTTTCAGCGGATCGAGAAACGGATTTCGGTAGAGCTTGTCATGGCTCTCGACCCCGATTTCCAGGGTGATGTCGGAGGTCGCACGCGCGACGCACAAGATCACATAGCCGTTGGCGATCTGCCGATTGTTCAGTGCGACCTGCCGGCGCTGGTCCACTGTCCCCGCCGTCAGTTTCGCCGCGCAGGTGATGCAGCCGCCATATTCGCAGCCATAGGGCAGATCGACGCCGTGATTGCGCAATTGCTCAAGCAGCGGGCGGCGGTCGTTCACCTCATAGATCGCGCC
This sequence comes from Aestuariivita boseongensis, assembly GCF_001262635.1. Classification (GTDB taxonomy): domain Bacteria; phylum Pseudomonadota; class Alphaproteobacteria; order Rhodobacterales; family Rhodobacteraceae; genus Aestuariivita; species Aestuariivita boseongensis. Next base: position 23,757 of record NZ_JXYH01000030.1, on the reverse strand, counting down.
GCCGCGGTTGCCGAGTGTCACGGTATGCGTCGTCATAGCCAAATGTCGCTTGTGCAATCACCGCCGGGATACCGGCTTTCATGACAGCGCGAGGGGCCGTTCGGCTCTTTGCCGAAGTCGACGATGAAATCCTCGTTGATCTTCATGCCGCCGTTTTCGGGATCGCAGTCTATCATCACCATCACACCGCCCTTTTCGCGGATCTCGGGATAGAACTGGTTGTCCCAGGTCGAAAACAGCGAGGTCGTCACATAAAGCCGCCGCCCGTCCAGCGACAGCTGGAACATCTGCGGGCCACCGGCAACCTCAACCCCATTCACAACCGGAGCCTTGCCCAACAACCCACCCATGAACACCTGGCCGGTCAGTTTGGGATTATGCGGGTCGGTGATGTCGTATTGGCGCATGTCGCCGTGTAACCAGTTGTTCAGGTAAAGATACTTGTCGTCCATCGAGATCAGGATCGCCGACATCACCCCCGGCAACGGAATCGGCCATTCCGGGTGCATCTCGTTCTCGACGTCGATGATCTTTTCCCACTTCCACGTGTCATCGCTGTCCTTCCACCAGTGAATGACGTTGGTCGACAAAGCGGCCCCACAGAACCCGTGGGTGCTGTCAGGGTCGTGGTGGAACTTGACCTCCAGCGGCAACAGCCCGTCTTCGCCCAGATAGAAGCTTTCGATCGGTTCGCGCTTTTCGAAATCCCAGAAATGCAGCTCACGTCCGTATTTCAGATGGCCGACCTCTTCCAGGTCGAACCCCGGCATGAAGGTGTTGGGCGCCGCCCATTCGGAACTCACCATCACGTTGTGGCGCGGTTGGTACCAGAAATCGTAGCCGAACTTGATGTCGCCCATGGAGTTTTCCCAGCGACCGACGATGTTGAACTCTTTGTCGAGATGCAGATAGCCGCCCGGCGCCTCACCCTTGGCGTTGCCCAGGAAGGAAATGATGATTTCCGATCCCAGACAATGCACCGTATGCGGGCCGGACAGATCGGCCTTGGCCTTGATCTCGGCCCCGTCGATCACCTTGTGCAACCGCGGCGCACGCGGGTCCGTGGCTGTATCAACGATGTGAAGATTGTTGGACCGCACGCCCGGCAGGATCAGATATTTGCGCGACATCGAACTGTCGTCGTGACAGGACGAACAGGCATTCCAGCCCATGTGATGAAGTTCATCCCCGATCCCGGGCATCTCCAGCCGGTGGATAACTTGGGAATAGGTCGGGCTTGCCGGGTCCACGTCTACGGTTGCCAAGTAGTCGGGCTTCTGGATGCCAGTGCCTGTATAGATCGCAATCGTGTAAAGCAGCTTTTCCCGGGGGGCTTTGATGGCTTCTTGCGGGCTTCCATATCCCGGTCCGCAGCATGCTCCATCCATCACGTTCTCCCTCCCTTGATTCTGGTAGTTTTATCGTATATCGAAAATTCAGTTATCGTATAGTGAGAATAATGCATCTCGAGCGTCTGATCCTGATTTTGGAAGTGGTCGGCCAGAAAGGGCGCGCGACCGTGGCCGATATCTGCGCGCACACTGATCTCCCCAAACCCACTGCATATCGGTTGGTACAAGATCTTGTTTCCTCAGGCCTGCTCGAGGCTCCTGCGCGAGGAGAGTTTGTGATCGGGACAAGATTAAAAGGCATTATGGTGAGCGATCACTCGGATCGTGCCTTACTGGAATTAATTGCTCCGGTACTTGCCAGCGCCGCTACGGATTACGGTGCCGCGTTTTTCTTGTCTCGTTTGAGGGGGCACTTTGTAGAGATAATCCACGTGGCCACACCGGAGACGGGTGTGTCTTACCTTCACCCCGGCATGGGCAAGCGGCCATTGCATGCATGCTCTTGCGCGAAGGCAATTGCTGCAGTGTCGCCGGAGTTGCTGTCTCATGACGAACTAAGCGGGCAGCTCAAGCAATATACTGAGCGCACTATCACCAACCGAAAGGATCTGGCGAAAGAACTCGATGCCATTCGGGTCAAAGGGTACGCCGAATGTGTCGAGGAATTGGAAAGAGGCATAAGTTCTGTCGCAACAACACTGGCCAAAACGGGCATTGGTTCGACCCTTTCCATTGGCGCGACAGCTTCGGTTCGGGTGTTTACACCCTCAATGCGAGCCAAGATCGGCCAATTGCTCATCGAAATGTCGCATGAACTGTCATCTTCGCTAGGTTGGAGTGGTGCTGACGCCGATAGGAAATCCGCCTAGGGTGGTGTTGGCTAAAGCGGTGCCGCACGTTTTGTGCGATCAACCGGCATCGGAACTTTTGATGGCCTGAGTTCGGGGGTTACGGGCAACAAGGGAGGTTCGGTATGGAAGATGGAATGCGCGGGGGGTTCTTCGCAGTAAATGTCAAACCAGAGCACAGGCAGTCTTTTTTGAACACCAGCATCTTCGAAGCGCAAAATGTTGTCAGCGAGGAGGCGGAGGTTTTCCAATTTCACATCATGGTCGACATGACAAACCCCAATCGCTTCTACTTCTACGAAGTGTTCCGGAACGAAGCAGCTGTTCAGAACCATTGGGAATCTGAAGCTTTCAAGAACTGGCTGAACACTGTGCGAACGATGCTGGATGGTGACATCGAAATGATTGCCCGGATGCGCTCGCTTTTCCCAACGAACAAAGGCTTCGAGGCGCAAAAGCCGGGCCTGTTGCAGTGGTGAAACTGACCGGTCGTTAGAAGTTTAAGTGGCTGTAAGAAAGTGATCCGTCATCAAGCTATTGGGCTACGGGCACAAAGCGGTCATTCACGGGATATGCGTATCAATTCTTGATACCTTTATGGTCTGAGCCCCCACTTAGGACCCGGCACCAAAATCACCTCGCGGGTCTCAGGCCTTTGCGCCGGCTTGCATACGCACATCCTCTTCCTCTTCCGCTTTGCGCAGGCACAGCTTCAGCAGCGGCGGTACCGTCAAAAGCGTGAGAAACGCCGACATGGACAGGCCGCCCACAACCACCGCGCCCAGACCGCGATAAAGCTCGGACCCTTCGCCGGGGAAGATGATCAGGGGCAGCATGCCCATGACCGATGTCAGCGTGGACATGAAGATGGGGCGGATGCGGTTGCGGGTGGCTTCGATGATCGCGTCGGACGGCTCCATCCGGTCCTCACGCAGGTGGTACAGCGCCTGGTGCACGATCAGGATGGCATTGTTCACCACGATGCCCACCAGGATCACGAAGCCCAGAAGCGTCAGCATATCCAGCGGCTGCACCTGATAGGTGTTCAGAAGGGCAAGGCCCCCTACCCCACCGGCGGCGGCGACAGGCACCGAAACCATGATCACCAGCGGCAGCACAAAGCTTTCGAACAGGATCGCCATGACCAGAAAGACGATGACCAGTGCAACCACCAGGTTGATCTGGATCGCGGACCAGGTCTGGCTCAGTTGGTCGGCGGTGCCCGAGACGGTCAGGCGGATATCCTCGGGGATGCCGCGATCCTCCAGCACCTCAACAACCTCGCCCTGCAGCAGCTCCACCGCTTCTTCCAGCGCCAGCGCATCTGACGGGCGCACTTCCAGCGTGACGGTGCGCAGCCTGTCGCGATGGCGGATTTCGGTGGGCCCCGCGGTCAGCACAACGTCGGCAAGGGCCGATACCGGCACGATCTCGCCCCCCGGTGTGACAACCGGGTAATTGCCCACATCCTGCGTGCGCACCGCATCGCTGATCACCGGATCGCCTTTCAGAACCAGATTGACCCGTTCCGCCCCCACGGTGATTTCGGCCACGCGCAGCCCGTCATTGAAAGCATCGACCGTAGCGGCCAGCCCGGAACTGTCCAGGCCCGCATCGGCCAGCCGCAGCCTATCCGGGACAAGCCGCACCTCGGGCGCGCCCAGCTCAAGCCCCGGAATGGGACGGAACTGGTGCCCTTCCGAACGCGGCAGCAGGCCCGAGATGATACCGGCGGCCTGCCCGGCAACCGACAGGATCTCATCCAGATCCTGCCCCGACACATTGAGTTCAATCGCGCGCGCGCCGCCCACCCCGCGCCCGAAAAGCGACGGTTGGGTCATGAAGCCAAAGGTGCCCGGTTCGGCAAAGATCGGACGGCTCAGCACCGGGATCAGCTCGGCCGCGCGTTGGCCGTCGGTGGCGGCGGCGCCCACAAAGGAATTGCCCGGAGTGGCGACAAAGAAGAAATGCGAGATGGTGGGAACACCGTCCTCGGTCTCGGTCGCGGGGGCCGCAGACCAAAGCGGTTCGGCCACACGTTCGATCCGTTCGGCAATCGTTTGCGTCGTATCCAGGTTATAGCCGGGCGGCGGGATCAGCAGGCCGAAGACCAGGTTGCGGTTGCCTTCGGGCAGATATTCCAGCCGCGGCAGATAGGTATAGCTGGCCACCGCCGCCCCACCCGCGATCAGCGACACCAGCGTGATCCCGATCAGGCGCGACCGCACGGTGACGCGCACATAAGCCATCACCAGATACCGGAACCCATGCGCAAGGTGATCCACGCCCCACAACCGCGTGGGCGTCTGATCACCCGCCGTCAGCAACCGGCTGGACAGCGCCGGGATCACGGTGACGGCCACGACAAGCGACAGCAGAACCGACACCGAAATCGCCACCGCGATGTCACGGAACAGCTGGCCCGCCTCAAGCTGCATGATCAGGATCGGCACGAAAACCAGAACGGTCGTCAGCGCGGACACAAGGATCGCGCCCCAAACCTGTTTCGCGCCCTTGTATGCGGCCTCGCGGCGCGACAGCCCCTCTTCCCTCAGACGGAAGATGTTTTCGAGCACAACGATAGCCGCATCCACGATCATGCCCACCGCAAAGGCGATCCCGGCCAGCGAGATCACGTTCAGCGTGCGCCCGGTGATCGCCATCACCACGAAGGTCGCCACGATCGACACAGGGATGGCCAGCGACACCACCAGCGTGGCGCGCGGCGATCGCAAAAACAGCATCAGCACCAGTGCCGCCAGCGCGCCGCCGATCCAGATGTTCTGCGTGACCAGATCGATCGCCCCGTCGATATAGATCGTCTCGTCATAGACCTGCTGCAGTTTCAGCCCCTGATCGGCCACGGGGCCTGCCGACAGCTCGTCCAGAACGACGCGGATTTCCTCCATGACGTTGATCACATTGGCCCCGGCCTCGCGCACAATGTTGAAGGCAAGACCCGGCTGGCCCTTGAAGCGCAGGCGCGTGCGCGGCTCCTGATAGGCAAAACGCACATCGGCCACGTCGCCCACACGCACCCGTCCGATCCCGCCATCCGCCGCGCCCGAGCGCAGGACCACATCGCGGATCGCCTCTTCGGTGTTCAGGTTGCCTTCGGTGCGCACCACATAGCGGCGCTTGCCCTCATCCACATCACCGGCCGAGATCGAGATGTTTTCGGCCCTCAACCGCGCGACGACCTGTGGAACCGTCAGCCCGTAAAGCGACAATTGGCGTGGGTCGACCACCACCTGCAATTCGCGCGTCACGCCGCCAAAAACGTTTACGGCCGAAACGCCTTCGATCCGCTCGATCCGGTCCTTGATTACGTCCTCGACGAAATCGCCATAGGTGGGCATGGCGCGTGTATTGCCTTCGGCGGCAGTCAGGAGAACCCAGGCAATGGGGCTGTCGTCGGACCCGGAGGTGTTCAGCGACGGTTCATTGGCCTCATCCGGATATCCGCTGACGCGATCCAGCCGGTTCGACACCAACAGCAGCGATTGGCTCATATCCGTGCCGACGGCGAATTCCAGGGTGACCTCTGCCTCGCCCGTGCGGGACCGGGAGGTCATGATCTCCAGCCCCTCAAGCCCACGCAGGGCTTCTTCCTGCGGGTTCACGATCTCGCGCTCGATCTCGGAGGGGGCCGCACCGGGCCACGTGGTTTCTACCACGACGATGGGCTTGCGCACATCCGGCGCCAGCTGGATCGGGATGCGCGACAAGGCAATCGCCCCGAACAGGATCGCCATTGCCACCAGCGCCACCACAGCCACGGGGCGGTCAATCGCGTAACGGATCACATCCATCAGTTGGTTTCCGCCAGATTGGGGGTGATGTCCTGCCCCGGGCGTAGCCGTTCATTGCCGCGCACGACAACCAGATCGCCTTCGGCCAGACCACCTGTCACCTCGTACCGGTCCCCCACGGGCAAGCCCAGCGTCACGTTGCGCGGTTGCGCCTTGCCATCTTCGGCCACGAACACAGTCCAGCCTCCGCGCGCCTGCACCAGCGCGTCCTTCGGCACCGACAGCAGGTTGCGCGGCGCGCCCACGGGGATTTGCACGGTAACCGACTGCCCCTCGGCGATCGAGCTGAGGTCCCCAAGCGCGGGCGCGGAAAACAGCACTTTGCGCGTCCGCGTCGAGGCCTCTTCCACCGGCAAAACGGCGCGCAATCGCAACGTCAGGTCTTCGCCGGCTTCGGTTTGCGCCACCATCTCCTGCCCCGGTTGCAGCGTCGCGATATACCGGGCAGGCACGCTGGCCTGAACTTCGAACGCATCGGTATCCAGCAGCCGAACCACGGCGGTGCCTGCCGCGATGAACTGACCGGGGATCACATTGACGTCGATCACCACGCCGGAGAACGGGGCCGTGACCACACTGCGTTCCAGCTGATACCGCGCTTCGGCCATGCGCGCCTCCACGCTTTTCACGCGGGCCTGCGCTTCGGCCATTTGCGACTGCGCTTCCAGCACATCCGATTGCGCGTCATCAAAGCGGCCCTGGCTGAAGGTGGCGGAATCGCGCAGTGCCTCGATCCGGGCAAAGGTGGTTTCGGCCCGGTCCAGGCGCACCTCAGCCGTCGCAATGCTGGCCTGGGCGACGGCCAGTTCGGCCTCCGACTGGGCCAGTTGGATGCGCAAGAGCTCATCATCCAGATCGATCAGCGGATCGCCCATGGCCACGGTTGAGCCATCCAGCACATGCACGGTTTCCACCGTGCCCGCCACGCGGCTGGCGACCGTCCCGTCGCGTGAGGTCTTGATTTCCGCAAAAACCGGCACGGTTTCCGACAAAAGCCGCGTTTCCACCGGCTGAACGGTGACAGCGGTGGCGCGCCCCTGGGCGGACAGAGCCACAGGGATGGCAAGGGCGGTGACAAGAGAGGCAAGCAAGAGGCGCATGGGCAGGAACTTTCTGGACTATCTGGGCAGATAGCACATCGCGGGATAGATCAACCCTGCTGCCATATCAGAATGCCGTGAACGGGTCACGAGGGGTCATCGCGGCCCGGTTCATCCGGGTCCGAAGAAAACAGGGCGATCTTGTTGCCCTGCGGATCGCGCAGATATCCGACATAGAACTGCGGCCCGTATGAGGCGCGAAAGCCCGGTGGGCCCTCATCCGATCCGCCTGCGGCAAGGGCCGCGGCGTGAAGCGTGCGCACCTGCTGTTGGTTTTGCGCCTGAAACGCGACCATTGTACCGTTGCCGGCTGAGGCCAGAGCACCGTCAAAGGGTCTTTTCACATAGAAATCCGGTGACAGTCGCGACTGCCCCGGCTCAACCGGGGGAACAAAGCTCAGATCGCCGTGATACCGCTCCATCCTGTATCCCAGCGCGGGCAGGAACGCGGCATAGAACCGTTCCGCCTTTGCGATGTCGTCCACACCGACCGTGACGTAAGCTATCATCTGGCGCGCTCCATGTGTCCGCGTGTCCCATTTGCGCAGAGAATGCACGCAAGCCGCTCAATTACCAGCCTTTTGCAGCGCGGGCCCGGCTGGCAATGACCGATCTGGAAAAGAAAAAGGCCGGAGTGTGACCCCGGCCTCTCCCTACACGCTTTTGCGGCCTTACGCCCGGCGGCGACGCCCGCCTGTGCGTCCTGCACGCCCCCGGCCCTCTTGACCGGCTTTGGGCGCGACCTTGTTGAAGTTGATCCAGGCAGCGCCGCCTTCGTCATTGTTGGTCAGGAAATTGGCGGCGCGGATCGCCTCCATCTCCTTGCCTGGCTTGGGTTTGGTCGAGCCCAACCCGAACATCTGGCAGAACGTTTCGTCATCCATATCCGCGGGCAGGATGATACCGGCGGCTTCAACTTCGGCTTTCTTTTCTGCAATCTTCTTGGGGCCAACAGGCAATGCCACCGGGTTCATGATGGCCGAGGTCATGCCGGTCGCCATCGCCATGGGCAGAAACGCGTTGTTGATGCCGTGACGGTTCGGCAGCCCAAACGAAATGTTAGAGGCGCCGCAAGTGGTGTTCACGCCCAGTTCGTCCCGCAAGCGGCGCACCAGGGTGAAAACCTGCAAACCCGCCGTTCCCATCGCGCCGATTGGCATGACCAGCGGGTCAACGACGATGTCATGCGCAGGAATGCCATAATCGGCGGCGCGTTCCACGATCTTCTTGGCCACGGCAAAGCGCACATCCGGATCTTCCGAAATGCCGGTATCGTCGTTCGAGATCGCCACGACCGGCACGTTGTATTTCTTCACCAGCGGCAGGACGAGTTCCAGACGCTCTTCCTCTCCCGTTACCGAGTTCAGAAGCGGACGCCCCTCCGCCGCCGCCAGACCGTTTTCCAGCGCGCCGGGAACCGAGCTGTCGATGCACAAGGGCGTGTCGGTCACGGCCTGCACGACCTCTACCAGCTGTTTCATCAACGTAGGTTCGACAAAGTTGTTGTCGGCGTAACGCGGATCTTCGGCCATTTTGTTGGAAAACACCGCGCCCGAGTTGATGTCGAGCACGGTTGCCCCGGCTGCGGCCTGAGCGATCGCGTCCGCTTCGACGCGGGAGAAATCGCCGCGCTCAAGCTCTTCGTTCAGGATCTTGCGGCCCGTGGGGTTGATCCGCTCGCCAATCACGCAGAACGGCTGGTCAAAGCCGATAATGGCGGTCTTGGTTTTGCTTTCGATGACGGTGCGGGTCATGTGATCTGCCTTTTGCTTAAGCGTTTGCAGGGCGGGTCGAAGCGCCGCCGTTTTCGATGGCCCAGTTGGCATTGGTCTTGATGCCGCCAAGCGGGAAGAAGTGCACATTGGTGATGTTGAAATCAGGGTTTGCGGCCGTGTGCGCGGCCAGCTCGCCAATCACCTCGGTCGGCTCAAACGGCAACAGCAGTTTCGACACGTCCTTGGCGCGCTTTTGCAAGACTTTCAGCGACGGGCCAACACCACAGGCGATGGCGAACTTGATCAGCGTCTGCAGCTTCGCGGGGCCCGCGATGCCGATATGGATGGGCAGGTCGATGCCAGCCGCTTTCAGATCGTCGGCCCATTTGATGATAGGCGCGGCCTCGAACGCGAATTGTGTGGCAATCGCCATTTCTGCATCGGTGCGGGTCGAGAAATCCTGTTTCCATTGAAGCGCTTCCGAGACGTTCTTCATCCCGCCCTGCGGGTCGATATCCTTGTTGCCTTCGGGGTGGCCTGCCACGTGCAGACGCTTGAAGCCCGCCTTGTCGAAAAGCCCGGTTTCCATCAGCTGCATGGAGCAATGGAAATCGCCATGCGGCTCGGCCACGCCACCTGCCAGCAGCAGCGCTTGCTCAACGCCCGCCTCGCCCTGATACATGGCGATCCAGTTTTCCAGCGTCTTGGCATCCTTGATGATGCGCGCCGGGAAATGCGGCATCACCGGGTAACCGTCAGCCGCCAAACGTTTGGCGGTGGCCACCATGTCTTCGATGGGCGTGCCTTCGATATGGGCGATATAGACGCGGGTGCCTTCGGGCAGCAGGTCGCGGAAGTTTTCGACCTTTTCGGCGGTGCGCGGCATCACCTCGATGGAATAGCCTTGCAGGAAGGCCTCGACATCCGGGTTGACCGGGGTTGCCGCTGGCGCCTCACGCCGTTTGAAATTCAACAAAGCCATCGCGGCCTCCCATAGATTGCGTGGGCGATTGCCCATTTACGCGTTTGCCCAGCCGCCATTGGCGATCAGCGCCTTGATCCTGTCGGCGTCGTATTCCGCTTCCAGCCGGGCCGCTTCGGCCTCGGCCACGTCACCGGGTTCACCCTCCACGGCATAAGGCTCGGCCTTGCGCCATTCGGCCAGGTAATCGTCCGTTTCCGCCGCGCCTGTTTTCATCGCGGCACGGTCGATCGCCTGCTCAAACCGTTCGGCCAGCTGTTTTTTAGCCCCACGCCGCCCCTTGCCAACAATCACCTGGGCAGGGATGTCGCGCCAATACACAACGGTGACGTCAGGCATGGATGATTCTCCCGGTTTCGATACGCCCTCTCTAAGGCAGCCGCGGGCTTTGCCAGTGCCGGTTTTCGACAGGTGACACGCAATCCGCGACGTCAAGCTAAGCGCTGAGCGACCACATGGCCATGGGGCCCCGTCCCAGAAATTCTCATGAAAGATGTGAACCAGACTGATCTCTTGCGCGGAGGCCTTTCAGCGCATAGCTTGGAGGCAACTCGAAATGGAGGGCGTAAAGATGGCGCCCAAGCGTCCCGATGGTGCGGGCGCGTTCCCTAAAGCGGTTGAGCCACCCGCGCCTCAAACGCCTGATCCAACCGATCTTTATGCGGCTCTGGATCTGGGCACAAACAGCTGTCGCATGCTGATTGCCCAACCCAAGGGCAGCGGCTTTCACGTCGTGGACAGCTTTTCAAAATCGGTGCAGCTGGGTGCGGGTCTTGAACGCACCGGGCAGTTGTCGCGCGCGTCCATGGCGCGCACCATTCAGGCGCTGCGGATTTGCCAGCAGAAGCTGAAGCGCAACAAGGTCAGGCGAATGCGGCTCGTCGCCACCGAAGCCTGCCGCCGCGCGCTGAATGCCCAAACCTTTGTCGAGAACGTGCATCGCGAGACCGGCTTGCGGCTTGAGATCATCGAGCCCGAGGAAGAAGCGCGTCTGGCGGTGATCTCCTGCGCACCACTGGTATCGACCAAGACAGAACAATTGCTGGTCGTCGATATCGGCGGCGGTTCGACCGAACTGGTGTGGATCGACCTGTCGGCGGTGCCCAGGCGTGACCGTCCGCGCGCGCTGATGCGGCTGCACGCCGGCTTCCACTCCGTCGACAGCCCCTTTCCCGCCGCCAAGGTCGTCGACTGGATCTCGGTCCCGCTCGGTGTGGCCACGCTGCGCGATCAGTTCTCGGACGTGAAGGATGATGCCGCACGCTTTGCCCTGATGAGCTGGTTTTTCGAAGAAAACCTCGCCGAATTCACGCCCTATCAGAAACTGGAACACCTGAAAGAGCGGTTTCAGATCGTGGGCACTTCGGGCACTGTGACAACCGTGGCGGCCAGCCATCTGGGTCTGAAACGCTATGACCGGACCAAGGTGGACGGATTGCGCATGACCTCGGACCAGATCGACACGGTGATCCGGCAGTATCTGTCGATGGGTCCCACCGGGCGCAGGCGCGATCCAAGGATCGGAGAGGACCGGCATGCGTTGATCATGTCCGGCTCGGCCATTTTGCAGGCGCTACTGCGGCTTTGGCCCACAGACCGGCTGTCCGTGGCCGACCGCGGCCTGCGCGAGGGGTTGCTTTTTGCACAGATGTCGGCAGATGGCGTATTGGAAGACGGGGTGTATTGAGGGGGCCAGCCCCCCTCGCCCGTGCCGGGCTCCTGCCCGGGAATATTTTTGGAACCCAAAGAAGTATGGATCATGGCCAAGACGCCCACAGGTAAGAACACATCGGGACGCGGGCAGCGGGACCTGAAGGTCAAGGTCAAGACTGCGCGCGGGCGCAAGCTGTCTTCGACACGGTGGTTGCAACGGCAGCTAAACGATCCCTATGTCAAACGCGCGCAGGCCGAAGGTTATCGCGGGCGCGCGGCCTTCAAGATCATGGAACTGGACGACAAGTTCCGCTTCCTTGTGCCGGGCGCGCGCGTGGTCGATCTGGGCGCGGCCCCCGGCGGCTGGTGCCAGGTGGCAGTCAAACGCATCAACGCACTGGGAGAGAAATCGGGCAAGGCCCAGGGCCGGATCATCGGGGTCGATCTGCAGGAAATGGAGCCGATCGCCGGGGTCGAGCTGCATCAGCTTGATTTCATGGAAGACGACGCCGACGAAAAGGTAAAGGAATGGCTGGGCGGCAAGGCCGATGTGGTGATGTCGGACATGGCGGCAGCCTCCTCCGGGCACAAACAAACCGACCATCTGCGCATCATCGCCCTGTGCGAGGCGGCTGCTTACTTCGCCTTTGACGTGCTTGAAGAAGGCGGTACGTTCGTCGCCAAGGTGCTGGCCGGCGGCGCCGAGGGGGATCTGCAGAAAATCCTGAAGCAGAAATTCACCAAGGTGGTGAATATCAAGCCCCCTTCGTCACGGTCAGACAGTTCCGAGAAATTCGTGGTCGCAACCGGCTTTCGTGGTTAATCCGCGGGCCGCTGCGGTATGTCCCAGGATTTTTGCGCCTGCGCAAGAAAGGCGCGCTCAACCTCCCGGGACGGGAAATCGCGCAGCCCGGCCTGTCCGGCATTAACCGACAAGGCCGAAAGGCTGGATTGATGCCAAAGCTCGAAAAGCTGCTGATATGGTCGGCTGTCGGGCATGCATATTCCCCCAATAGGAAAGCGTTGCGCATCATGTTCAACCAATGTGGTTAAGGCGGGGTAAAAACGGGCCGATTTTGCGGAAATTAACCATCCTTCTCGATTGCAAAGACCCCCTCACCCGCTAGGCTGGCTCTAAGATGCAAGACAAACAAACCTTTGATGCGCCAGTGATTGATGCGGTCGTGATCGGGCGCAATGAAGGCGCGCGATTGGTGGCCGCATTTGAAAGCCTGCACGGCAAGGTCAGGCGCATCATCTATGTGGATTCCGGTTCGACCGACGGCAGTGTGGATGCGGCACGGGCCATAGGTGCCGAAGTGGTGGAACTGGATACGTCGCTGCCCTTCACGGCGGCACGTGCGCGCAATGCGGGGCTGAGCTGCCTCGATAATGAGACCGATTTCGTGCAAATCCTCGATGGCGATTGCGCGCTTCGTCAGGGCTGGATATCCGACGCGATCACTTTTCTGCTGGCCCATCCGGAAGTGGCCGTGGTCTGCGGGCGTCGCCGTGAAAGGTTCTCCGACGCCAGCATCTACAACCGGCTGGCCGATGCCGAATGGGATACGCCAGTCGGTCAGACAAAGGCCTGCGGCGGGGATGCGATGATGCGCTTTTCCGCCCTGCGCGACGTGGGATTTTACCGCGAAGAACTGATCGCGGGGGAAGAGCCGGAACTCTGCGTCCGTTTGCGCAAAGCCGGTTGGAAAATCTGGCGGCTGGACAGCGAAATGACCTGGCATGACGCACAGATGACGCGGTTTTCGCAATGGTGGCGCCGGACACGGCGTGCGGGCTATGCCTTTGCCGAGGGTGCTGCGCTGCACGGCGCGCCCCCGGAACGCCACTGGGTGACCGAGACGCGACGCGCCATGGTCTGGGGTCTGGGCCTGCCAGCAATTGCCTTGGTTGGCGGCGCTTTCGTCCCGCTTCTGTGGTTACTGCTTCTGGCCTATCCACTTCAGATTCTGCGCCTGTCCGGCCGCATGGGAATGACACGCTCTGCGTTTACGGTTTTTGGAAAATGCGCCGAAGCATTGGGCGCCTTGGAGTATTGGATGGATCGCGCCATGGGAAGAAAGCGAAAGATAATCGAATATAAATAATATCTTGTGATCCAATCTTAAAGCAGTATCGCCACTGCAGCAACAGCGCCGCGACCGGTCCGAACCGGTCGCATTCTGCCACCACCCGTGCCATCATCTCGCCGTCTTCGCCTGCTATCTCAGCGGGTGAGGACAACCGGCAGCGCCTGACCGCCCTGGGCGGAACGGGCGAAAGAACAAAGGTATCAGGCCCCCGATGGGCAATGGATTGGCATATCTGATGCTGGCCGCCTGGCCCGCAATCTGCGTTGGACTGTTCGCGCGGTTCAGCGTTGAACGCGCGCTGATCTGGTCATTTCTTGGCGCTTACATGCTGCTGCCGCCGGTCACCGAATTCGACCTGCCGCTTGTGCCCGCAATGGACAAGAACTCCATCCCCAGCGTGGCCGCACTTGTGATCATGGTCGCTTTTCTGGGCCTGCGGCCTTCCTTCCTGCCGCGCCACCGGATCACGCGCCTGCTGATCGCCATGATGCTTGTGGGAGCGGTGCTGACGGTCCTGACCAATACCGACGGTATCGTGTTCCACCAGCGGATCGACCTGATGCCCATCGACTTTCCCGTCGGGATGCTTCCGGGACTGCGCCTGATTGATACGCTGTCGGCACTGGCCTCCACTGTGATCCTGCTGATCCCCTTCTTTCTGGCACGCGCCTATCTGGCGACGGACAAGGGCCTGCGCGAACTCATGCTGGCCTTCCTGATCGCCGGGTTGATTTACACTGTACCCGCGCTGATCGAAATCCGGCTCAGCCCGCAGATGAATGTCTGGTTTTATGGCTTCTTCCAGCATTCCTTTGAACAGATGGTGCGCGATGGCGGGTTCCGCCCGATCGTGTTCATGCCGCACGCGCTATGGCTGGCGCTGTTTTTCGTCATGGCGATGTCCGCTGGCGCCGCCCTGATGCGGGATGCCACGCATCAGACGCGATGGCGCTATATGTTGGCCACGGCCTATCTGGTGGTGGTGATCTATCTTTGCAAAAGCCTGGCCTCCCAGATCTACATGGTGCTGCTTTTGCCGCTGATCCTGCTTGCGGCGCCAAAATGGCAGATCCGGGTGGCGCTGGCTTTTGCCGCGGTGGCGATCCTTTATCCGATGCTGCGCAATCTGGGCCTGATCCCACTGGATCTGATCCTGGCCAAGGCCGAACTGATCAGCGCCGAGCGCGCTCAGTCTCTGGGCTTCCGCTTCATGAACGAAGAGATCCTGCTTGACCGCGCATCAGAGCGGTCGCTTTTCGGCTGGGGCGGCTGGGGGCGCAATCTGCTGCACGCCGACACCTCGGGCGAGATCGTGACCATCGCGGATGGGCGTTGGATCATCGTCTTCGGCACCGCTGGCTGGTTCGGCTATGTCAGCCAGATGGGTCTTGTGGTTCTGCCGCTTGTTCTGATGGCGCGCGCGCTGCGGACACATGCCGCAGAAGACCTGTCACCGATGATCGCCCCGCTCTGCCTGATGCTGGGCTTTACCGTGGTGGACATGCTGCTGAATGACACGCTGGTGCCGATGACCTTGCTGATGGTCGGCGCGATCCTGGGATATGCCGAACGCCTGACCTTGCCAGATGACAGCCCCCGTACCCTTTTCCCGAACGGCCCCGTCATCGGACGTCGGAAAGGCGGCGGAAAACGGACCGTCATGTGAAACCGCGTGGTCCTCAGAATGCCCCATTCCAGCCCGGTTTTCAGCGAAGCTTTGCCGATGCACAAAATTCCCGTTTCTTATTGCAGAACAATGCCACCATTCGCAGAATGATTGATATCTCTGTGTCACCATTCCACAAAAATGCCTTACAAAAGGTCTGATCTGACCATGAAGTTTGGGCGCGGGGGGCGTATCAGGAAAGATGGTGGTGGCGATATGTATGAGTACCGGTTGCGCCCGTGATCCAGGCTCTGGATCACGGGCAAACGTCAACGAGTAACCGAAAGCGCCATAATGCACGCCACACACTCGCCCATCCATGATGACGACATCGCAATCGTCGGCATGGCCGCCCATCTGCCGGGGGCCGAAGACATTCGGACTTTTTGGGAGAATCTGCGTGACGGCGTGGAATCCATCCGTGTGCTGGACGAAAAGACCCTGCTGGCCGCCGGTGAACGTGCCGATGTGATCGGCCGGAAAAACTATGTTCCCGCCGCAGCGCCCATGGACGGGTTCGACATGTTCGACGCGGAGTTTTTCGGTTTTTCTCCGAAAGAGGCCGCAATCCTCGATCCGCAGCATCGCAAATTCCTCGAAGTGTCATGGGCAGCGATGGAAAACGCGGGCCATATGCCGGAAGGCTTCGGCGGCGATATCGGTGTGTATGCAGGCTGCGGGATGGGCAGTTATTTCTATTTCAACATCTGCTCAAACCCCGATCTGGTGCGCGATGTAGGCATGTTCCTGCTGCGCCATACCGGCAATGACAAGGATTTCCTCTGCACGCGGGTCAGCCATGTCTTTGACCTGAAAGGCCCGTCGGTGAACCTGCAAACGGCCTGCAGCACGTCCCTTGTGGCGGTGCATTATGCGGCCAAGGCTTTGCGCGACGGCGATTGCGACATGGCGCTGGCGGGCGGCGTGACGATCGAATTGCCGCAAAACCGCGGGTATCCGTATCGCGAGAACGAGATCCTGTCCCCCGACGGACATTGCCATGCTTTCGATCACCGGGCGCAAGGGACCGTGTTCGGCTCGGGCGCGGGCGTGGTGGTTTTGCGCCGTTTGCGCGATGCACTGGAAGATGGCGACCACATCCACGCCGTTTTGAAAGGCAGCGCGGTAAATAACGACGGCGCCGGCAAGGCCGGTTACCTGGCCCCATCCGTTGACGGGCAGGCCAAGGCAGTCCGCGCTGCGCTGGATGCCGCGCATGTTCCGGCAGACAGCATCGGCTATGTCGAATGCCACGGCACCGGAACCTATCTGGGCGATCCGATCGAGGTTTCGGCCCTGACCCAAGCCTATCGGCAGGAAACCTCTGCCCAAGGGTTTTGCAAAATTGGCTCGGTCAAAACCAATATCGGCCATCTGGATACGGCGGCAGGCGTTGCAGGGTTGATCAAGACCAGCCTGGCTTTGCAAAACCGCCAGATCCCGCCCTCGCTGGGCTATGAAGCGCCGAACCCCGCGATTGATTTCGACACAAGCCCCTTCCGCGTCAATGACCGGTTAAGCGACTGGCCCGCCGGCCCCACCCCCCGCCGCGCCGCCGTCAATGCCCTGGGCGTGGGTGGCACTAACGCCCATGTCATTCTGGAAGAAGCCCCTGCCCGCCCCGCTTCCGACGAAAGCGACTGGCCCTTTCACATCCTGACCGTTTCGGCCCGCAGCAAGGCCGCGCTTGAGGCCAATGCCGCCAATCTGGCCGCCCATCTGCGCAGCCATCCCGAACAGGATCTGGCCGATGTGGCCTTCACCCTCAAGGAAGGCCGCCGCGCTTTTGAAAAGCGCCGCGTGGTCGTAGCCGAAACCCATGAGGAAGCCGCCCGCCTTCTGGAAAGCGGCGAACCGACCCGCGTGTTCACCCATGACCGGCTGGGCGACAGACCCGAGACCGTCTTCATGTTCCCCGGCGGTGGCGCACAATACCCCAACATGGCCCAAGACCTCTACGAGACCGAACCGGTCTTCGCGGAATGGATGGACAGGGGGCTGGACCATCTGCAAAGCCAGCTTGAGTATGACATCCGCGCGCTGTGGCTGCCGGAACCGGATCAGGCGGAAGCGGCCGCACAGGCGCTGCAGAAACCGTCGGTGCAATTGCCGCTGATCATGATCGTGGAATATGCGCTGGCGCAACTCTGGCTCAGCTGGGGGGTGAAGCCTGCCGCCCTGATCGGCCATTCCATGGGGGAAAACACGGCTGCCTGCGTCGCGGGCGTGATCCGGTTTGAGGATTGCATCGACCTGGTTCTGCTGCGCGGGAGGCTGTTTGATACGGTGCCCAAGGGCGGCATGCTCAGCGTTTCGTTGTCCGAAGACGACTTGCGCCCACTGATCGGGGCCGATCTGGACATCGCAAGCGTGAACGCGCCGGGGCTGTGCGCCGTGTCCGGGCCGCAGGCGGCGCTGGATCGTCTTTCCGCCGATCTGACCGGGCGCGGGGTCGAACACAACCGGGTGCAGATCGACATCGCCGCCCATTCGCGCATGCTTGACGACATCCTGCCCGACTTCAGCGCCTTCCTGCAGGGGATCGAGCTGAAGGAACCGCAGATCCCGTTCATCTCGAACCGCACGGGCCAGCTTATTTCTGCAAGCGAGGCGATCGATCCGGACTATTGGGTCGGGCAATTGCGCAATACGGTCCTGTTCGCCAAAGGGATCGAGACGCTCTCCGCAGGCGCACCACGTGTCTTTCTGGAAGTGGGTCCCGGGCGCGCCCTCAGCTCCCTGGCGCAGATGGCACCGGCCGTGAAGCCGGGACAGGCCCTGCCAAGCCTGCGCCATCCCGATCAGGACGTGGCCGATGACCTGTGGTTCCTGACCACCATCGGCCGTCTGTGGGCCAGCGGGATCGAGGCCGACTGGTCCCAGATCTGGGGCGACGCGCGGCGCAACCGCGTGCCCTTGCCGGGCTATGCCTTCCAGCGCAGCCGTTATTTCATCGAACCGGGCAAGGCGGCGTCAGACGAGGCGACGGCGCTGATGCGCCAGGAGGATATGACCGATTGGGGCTATGGCATTGCATGGCGGCCGGCCTACGCCACTTGTGACGTGGATCTGACGGGCGACCTGTCGGCCACAGCGGCACAGACATGGCTGGCCTTCACGGATGACGCAGGCCTCCTTTCGCCCGCCCTAACCCGTCTGCGCGACGCCGGGCATCGGGTGATCACCGTAACATCGGGCGACAGTTTCGCGCAAATGGGCGATGGCTTCACCTTGGCCCCGGAAGAAGGCCGCGCCGGGTATGACGCGCTGTTCGACGCGCTGGCAGCGCAAGACCTGCTGCCCGACCGGATCGCCCATGGCTGGCTGATCACCGCAAGCGAAACCCACAGGCCGGGCTCCAGCTTCTTTGACCGCAACATCCAGCACGGGTTTTACAGCTTGCTGCATCTGATGCAGGCGATGTGCGATGCGGGGATCGAAGGGCGGCATGTCACCGTGTTCACAACCGGGGCCGCGCAAGTCGCGTCAGAACCGCTGCCATACCCTGAAAAGGCCCTGATCGCTGGACCCGCAGGCGTGGCACCGCGCGAATTTCCCGGCCTTACTGTGTCGAGTCTGGATATCACGCTGCCCGAAGCCCCAGCGCCCAAGGGACGGTTTGTCCGGAAACCCGACCCGGCGCCAGACGGGTTGACCGAGGCCCTGCTGGAAGAGCTGCTGGCCGAGCCCGCCAACCTCACCGCAGCCCTGCGCGCGGGCAAACGGTACGAGGCGCGCTACGTGCCCGCCCCGTTGGAACGGGCCGGGGCCGCGCCCTTCACGAAAGGCGGCACCTATCTGATCACCGGCGGATTCGGCGGGATCGGCCAGACGCTGGCCGCCGACCTGCTGACCCGCTACAACGCCAATGTCATCCTGCTGGGCCGCACCCCGAGCCCCGGCGCGCTGGGCAAGCTGGACGGGCTGGGCGGTCAGGTCATCGCGATGGCGGGTGATGTCGCCAATATCGACGACATGCGCCGCGTGGTGGATGACGCGACGGCGCGGTTTGGCCGCATCAATGGCGTGTTGCACGCCGCAGGCCATATCAACGACGCACCGATGCTGACCAAGGATGCATCCAGCATCGAGGCGGTCTTTACCCCCAAGATTCACGGTCTGCGGGTGCTTGATCAGCTTTTCCCCGATGGCGCGCTGGATCTTCTGGTGCTGTTTTCGTCTTCCTCCACCGCGACACAGCCTGCGGGCCAGGTCGACTACGTCGCGGCCAATGCCTATCTGAACGCCTTTGCGCGCGCGCGGACAGGCGGCAAAACCCGCGTCTTTGCCGTCAACTGGGGCGTCTGGGCCGATGTGGGCATGGCCGCCGATGCCATGTCGCGCCGCGTGGGCGCGGACACCGCACCGCGCATTCCGGTCACATCCGCGCTGATTTCCGAGCGCAGCAGCGACAGGGGCGAGACCCGGTATCACGCCTCCCTTGCCCCCGATCACTGGATCTTTGACGAACACCGCACCACCGGCGGTCACGCGGTGCTGCCCGGCACGGGGTACATCGAACTCGCCGCCCAAGCCGCGCGGCTTCACGGCATCGACCGCCCGTTCGAGATCCGCGACCTGTATTTCATCCGCCCGATCATGGCCGCCAGCCAGCCGCGCCGGATCGACGTGACCCTGGAAGACGATGGCACGCTCAGCATCCGCAGTGACGCCACCTTTGGCGGACACAGCGGTAAGGCGCTGAATGCCCAGGCCAGCCTTGCAGCCTTGCAAAACACGCCTGGCAGGCAACATATTGATCCGCGCGCCATTGCAAAACGCTGTGCACGGGCCGTGACCGGATCCGAGGGCAACCGCCTCCGCTCCCCGCAAGAGGCGCATCTGGCCTTCGGTCCACGCTGGCATGTGCTGCACTCCATGGCCTTCGGGGATGGCGAAGGGCTGGCACGCCTTTCCCTGCCGCAGGCTGCGCGCGATGATCTGACCCAGGGGTTCATGATGCATCCAGCGCTGCTGGATCTGGCCACCGGATGGGCGATGGAGCTGATCCCCGGGTATTCCGGCGCGCATCTCTGGGTGCCGCTCAGCTATGGCCGCATCGCGATCCACCGCGCCCTGCCGGCCGACATCCTCAGTTGGGCCCGACTGCGCACAGGCAGCAGCGAAGACGGGCAAGCGCAGTTTGACATTACCCTGTCTGACGCACAGGGCGACGTGATTGCCGAAATCGAAGGGTTCGTGATCCAGCAGATCGCGCGCGAGGCCGGTTTCGCCAGCGCTCCCCTGACCGAGGCGGAAATTCAGTTCGACGAAGGCACCGCCACCGCGCCGCTATCCCCGGATGAAGAGCGGCTTTTGCACAATATCGGCCAGGGCATCCGCCCCGAAGACGGGCCCGAGGCCCTGCACCGCGCGCTGGCGCTGGGCAAACCCGATCTGGTGATCTCTTCCCTGCCCCTGCCCGCGCTGATCGAGGAGGCCGGGCGCAGCCACTCCACGCAACCCGAAGACGGCGCCAGCTTCGAGCGGCCCGAACTGGCCAGCGATTTCGTCGCCCCCCGCAACACGGTGGAAGAGGTGCTGGCAGGGTTCTGGAAAAAACTGCTGGGTCTGGGTGATGTGGGCGTGGAGGACAGCTTCTTCGATCTGGGCGGCCATTCCCTGATCGCCGTACGGCTGTTTGCAATGATCAAACGCGAATTCGGCGCAGATTTCCCGATATCTCTTCTGTTCGAAGCCCCCACCATCTCTGAGATCGCCACCCGCATTGCCGAGGCGACAGGCCGCGACCTGAATGCAACCGAACCAAAAGCCCCGGCTGAAGCCGTCGCCAGCGCGCCCAGCTTCACGCATCTGGTGCCACTTCATAAACGCGACACGGGCACGCCGCTCTTTATCGTGGCGGGTATGTTCGGCAATGTGCTGAACCTGCGCCAGCTGGCGCTGCAGGTAGGACAGGATCGGCCGGTTTTCGGCCTGCAGGCCAAAGGGCTGATCGGCGGCGACGCGCCGCATACCGATATTGCCGAGATGGCGCGCGATTACATCGCCGAGATCCGGCAGGTCCAACCGCACGGACCCTACCTGCTGTCGGGCTTCTCAGGCGGCGGGATCACCGCCTATGAGATCGCGCGGCAGCTGGAACAGGCCGGGGAAGATGTGGCAATGCTGGCCATGCTCGACACGCCGCTACCCGTGCGCCCGGCGCTCAGCCGTCAGGACAAGGCGCTGATCAAACTGCAGGAATTCCGCCGCAAGGGCCTGGGATATCTGCGCGAATGGGCGGCGAACCGTCTGGCCTGGGAGCTGGCCAAACGCCAGGGACAGGCGGCAGATGATGGCGGGGCGCAGTTCAACAACACCAAGATCGAAATGGCCTTCCGTCAGGCCGTCAGCGCCTATCAGGTGACCCCGTGGGATGGCAATCTGATCCTGTTCCGCCCGCCGCTGGACCGGCACTGGAAGGTCTCGGGCGGACGTTTTGTCAGCGCAGAACGGGAATATGTACTCTATGACAATGACTGGACACGCTTTGCGCCGAACCTGACAGTGATCGAAGTGCCGGGCGATCACGATAGCATGGTTCTGGCCCCCAATGTCCGCGTGCTGGGTGCGAAACTGCGCGATCAGATCGCCCGCACCGAGCAAACGCACACAGCACCGGCAACCATCACGGCGGCGGAGTAAGTGATGTCTGAGCCCACCCTCCTGACCGTGATCCTGAACTACAAAACGCCCGAGATGACGTTGAAGGCCGCCGCCGCCGCGCTGCGCGAGATGAAGGACATCGCGGGCGAGATCCTGATCGTCGACAATGACAGCCAGGATGGCAGTTTCGATTATCTGGCGGAAAACGCCCAATTGCGTGGCTGGACCAAATCGGGCCGGGTGCGGGTGATCGCGTCGGGCCATAATGGCGGCTTCGGCGCGGGCAATAATTTCGCGATCCGTCAGGGGCTCAGCACCGGGCAGGCTCCGGATTACGTGTACCTGTTGAACTCCGACGCCTTTGTTGATCCCGGCGCGATCCGCACTTTGCTGGAGTTCATGCAGGCCCATCCGCAGGTGGGTTTTGCAGGAAGTCAGGTGCGCGGCGACGATGATGTGCCTCATACCACGCATTTCCGCTTCCCCTCGATCGCCGGGGAATTCGAAGCCTCGATCAAACTGGGCCTTGTCACCCGTGCGCTGAAAAACGCCGTGGTGCCGATGGCGGCGACCGACGTGCCGGTCAAGGCCGATTGGGTGGCGGGCGCGTCGCTGATGATCCGGTCCCGGATGCTGGATGAGATCGGGCTTTTTGACGAAACCTATTTCCTTTATTTCGAGGAAACCGACCTCTGCCTGCGCGGCGCGCAAGCGGGATGGGAGACATGGTTTGTCCCGCAAAGCACTGCAGTGCATATCGGATCGGTCTCCACCGGCATGAAAACCTGGACCCGCGCGCCGCGCTACTGGTTTGACAGCCGCAGGCATTACTTCCTGAAAAACCACGGGCGTGTGTATCTGATCGGCGCATCGCTTGCGCGGATCGCGGGCGGGCTTCTATGGCGCGCGCGGCGCGTGATCTCTCCACGACCCTTGGGCGAACCACCCCGCTTCCTGCGCGATTTCGTGACCCATGCGATCCGCGCCAATCTGCCGGGCCGCCGCCCGCGCGTTCCCAAACCCTATTCGCAGGGGCTGCCCTCCCATCGTTTCGCAAAGGACAGCAAATGAGCGTCTTTTCCGCCATCGTGATCGGGGATGAATCGCTGACCATCAGCTGCTCTGACATGCTGATGGAGCGCGGTCACCGGCTGACCGCGCTGGTCACGCGCAACCCGGACGTGGCCGATTGGGCGCGCGCCGCCGGTGTGACCGTGCTGGCCAGCCCCGGCGATCTGAACGCGGGTCACAGTGCCGATTGGCTGTTCTCCATCGCCAATCTGCAGCTGATCCCCGAAGACACTCTGGCGCTGGGCCGTAAGGGCGCGGTGAATTTTCACGATGGCCCCCTGCCCGCCTATGCCGGTCTGAATGCGCCCGTCTGGGCACTGCTGAACGGCGAGACAAGCTATGGCGTCTCCTGGCACCTGATGGAGGCGGGGATCGACAAGGGCGATCTGGTGGCCACCCAACCTGTGCCGGTCAACGATGATGACACCGCGCTGTCGCTCAATGCGAAATGCTATGCCGCCGGGATGGAAAGCTTCGAAGGGCTGATCACCCGGATCGCCTCCGGCACGATGCAACGTAGCCCGCAGGATTTCACCCAGCGCAGTTACTTCGGCAAGAACAGGCGACCCGTGGCCGCCGGACGGCTGAATTTCAACAGCCCCGCAGTGGACCTCCTGCGCCTTCACCGCGCGATGGAGTTCGGCGGATACTGGAACCCGTTGACCCGGCCCAAGATCGACATTGGCGCGGGGGTCTTGGCCGTGGCTCAGGCCAAGTCAGAGGAAGGCGCGGGCGCCCCCGGCACGTTGCTGGAGGTGGGGGCCGATCACGTGAGCGTCGCCTGCGCCGAAGGTGCGATCCGCCTCTCTGGCCTGACCGATTTGAACGGCCATGCCCTGCGCGTATCCGATCACCT
>NZ_JXYH01000003.1 GCF_001262635.1 Aestuariivita boseongensis | reverse complement strand
GGCCCGAGCCGGTACAGGCCGGGGACCAGCCGCATCTGCCCGGCCACTTCCGCTGGCGCGGGCGCGACTGGCATCTGGCGCAGGGCACCGGCCCGGAACGGATCGCGCCGGAATGGTGGCTGGACGATCCCGACTGGCGCAGCGGCGTGCGGGATTACTGGGTTGTCACCACCGCCGAGGGGGAGCGGTTATGGCTTTACTATGCCCATGGCGGAACGATGTCGTCGGGGTGGTTCTGTCAGGGGCGGTTTGCCTGAGCCTGTTTTGGCCATTCATGGGGTTCGGCCCGTGGCAGGCGTTGCGTTCCGTATTTTTAGCAAGAAGAAGCAGGAGGGGGGGATTTCCAGCCTCAGGCAGGAATTTTGTTAACCTATTGTTAATAAAAGAGGTTTCGCATGCGAAACCCCCTCAGGCCGCGGCAATTCCACCCCTGACGAAATCCGCCGCCAGCGCCGCATAGTCCGCCCGGCTCAGCCCCCGGTCCGGGCGGTGCCACATGTAAAACCAGTTCAGGATGCCAAAGACGGTCATCGTCACCGCCCGCAGCCGATCCGGCGACAGGTCGCCGCGTTCCTTTGCCACTGCATCCGACATGATCGCCACAAGGTTTCGCTGCGAATGGATCAGCGGTGTCTGCAGCTCTGCCGGCAATGTCGCCAGCGCATCCAGCTGCAGCTTGTGTTCCGCATCGGCGTTTTCATAGGCCATCAGGGTCGCGCGGATCAGCCCGGGCAGCCCTTCGTCCCGCGCCTCTTCCAGAACCTCCTCCAGCTCGGAAAGATGCGTGCTCAAGATGTCGAACAGCAACGCTTCTTTGCTGTCATAATAGTGATATATCAAAGCCTTAGAGACACCGCACTCCCGCGCGGCCCCGGTCATCGACGCCCGGTCATAGCCGTGCCGCGCGAAATAGCCCGCCGCGCCCTTGCGGATCGCGGCGCGCTTTTCGTCGTGGTCCTTGGCGATCCCGCGCGGCATCAGTCTTTGGGGCGTTTGTCCAGAATGCGGACCGCCTTGCCCTGGGACCGCTCAACACCGCCGGGATCGGCCACATCGACCTTGATCGAAATTCCGACCGTGGCCTTGACCCGGTGCGCCAGATCGGCGGCGGCCTGCGCGCGTGCGTCATCGCTGGCGTGGCCTTCCGCCGCCTCGGTCAGAATGCGCATCTGGTCCATCCGATCAGGCCGCGTCAGTTCGATCTGGAAATGCGGGGCAAGGCCTTTGACGGCCATCAGCTGTTCCTCGATCTGGGTGGGAAAGACATTCACGCCGCGCAGGATGATCATGTCGTCGCTGCGGCCCGTCACCTTCTCCATCCGCCGCATGGACCGGGCGGTGCCGGGTAGAAGCCGTGTCAGATCACGCGTGCGATAGCGGATGATCGGGAAGGCTTCTTTCGAAAGCGAGGTAAAGACCAGTTCCCCCTTCTCGCCATCGGGCAGCACCTCGCCTGTCGCGGGGTCGATAATCTCAGGATAGAAATGGTCTTCCCAGATATGCAGTCCATCCTTGGTTTCGACGCACTCATTGGCAACACCGGGGCCCATCACTTCACTTAGCCCATAGATGTCGACCGCATGCATGTCGAAGGCCTGTTCGATTTCCTCCCGCATGGCGTTGGTCCAGGGTTCAGCGCCGAAGATGCCGACCTCAAGCGAGCTTTCGCGCGGGTCGAGGCCCTGCGCGGCATATTCGTCAAGGATCGACAGCGCGTAGGAGGGCGTGACGGTGATCCCCTTGGGTTTGAAATCTTCGATCAGGCGCACCTGGCGCTGGGTCATGCCGCCGGAAATCGGAACCGTGGTCAGGCCAAGCGCATCGGCCCCCAGATGGATGCCCAGACCGCCGGTGAACAGCCCATACCCATAGGCGTTGTGCAGCAGATCGCCAGGTGTCAGGCCAGAGGCGCGCAAGGAGCGGGCCACAACCTCACCCCAGACTTCAAGATCCTTGGCGGTATAGCCCACCACCGTGGGTTGCCCGGTTGTGCCCGAAGACGCATGAATGCGCGCCACCTGTTCGCGCGGGACGGCGAACATGCCGAAGGGGTAATTGTCGCGCAGGTCCTGTTTCACCGTGAAGGGGAACTTCGCCAGATCCTCAAGCGCGGTCAAATCGTCCGGATGCACGCCCGCCGCGTCGAAGGCGGCCTTGTAATGCGGCACGTTTTCATAGGCGTGGCTGAGCGACCATTTCAGACGGTCGAGCTGGACCGAGGCGATCTCGTCCCGTGAGGCGATCTCGATCGGGTTCAGGTCTTCGCGGCGGGGGGTGAGGTCTTTCATCAGGCTTTCTCCAGCAGAAGCGCGATACCCTGACCGACACCGATGCACATGGTGCAGATCGCGCGGTTCATGTCATTTTCCGTCATGGTGATCGAGGCCGTCAGCGCCAGCCGCGTGCCGGACATGCCTAGCGGATGGCCCAGCGCAATCGCGCCGCCATGGGGGTTCACGTGATCGGCGTCATCGGGCAGGCCCAGCTGGCGTGTCACGGCCAGACCCTGGGCGGCGAACGCCTCGTTCAGTTCGATCAGGTCGATATCGCCGATGCTCAGCCCATGCTGCGCCATCAGCTTTTCCGTGGCAGGCGCGGGGCCGATCCCCATGATGCGCGGGGGCACGCCCACCGTCGTCATGCCGGCGATCCTGGCGCGGGGCGTCAGGCCATATTTCTCCACCGCCGCTTCGGAGGCGACTATCACAGCCGCAGCCCCGTCATTCACGCCCGACGCATTGCCTGCGGTTACAGTCCCGCCCTCGCGGAACGGGGCGGGCAGAGAGGCGAGTTTCTCCAGCGTCGTCTGGCGCGGGTGTTCGTCGGTATCCACGATGATCGGGTCGCCTTTTCGCTGCGAAACCGAGACCGGAAAGATCTCGCGCGCCAACCGTCCCGAGGCGATGGCCGCCGCCGCCCGCTCCTGACTGCGGAAGGCGAAGGCGTCCTGGTCTTCGCGGGCGATATCGTAATCGGCGGCGACATTCTCGGCCGTCTCCGGCATGGAATCCGTGCCGTAATGCTTGTGCATCGCCTTGTTGATGAACCGCCAGCCGATGGTGGTGTCGTAAATCTCGGCCTTGCGGGAAAAGGCGACATCGGCCTTGGGCATGACCAGAGGCGCGCGCGACATCGATTCCACTCCGCAGGCGATCACGACTTCGGCTTCGCCGGTGCGCACGGCCCGTGCGGCGGATCCAACGGCGTCCAACCCTGAACCGCACAGCCGGTTGATTGTGGCCCCGGGTACCGTATCGGGCAGGCCCGCCAGCAGGGCGGCCATGCGCGCCACATTGCGGTTATCCTCGCCCGCCTGGTTGGCGCAGCCTGCCAGAACCTCGTCGATTGGCATGTTGGGGTGATCTTTCGTCACCGCCGCGATCACATGCGCCAGCATGTCGTCGGGCCGCACTTTGGAAAGCGATCCGCCATAGCGGCCAATGGGGGTCCGCAACCCGTCGCACAGATAAGCTGTTGTCATGTCTCTTCCTCGAAATGCTGGCCCTTGATGGTGCGTGACAGGCCGCGCATCAGCGCGACCTTGCGGCCGTCTTCGCCGGTCACCGTGATATCATAAACGCCCGAGCGCCCGTTTCTGGCAGTCTCCGTCGCGGATGCGATCAGCCGTTCCCCGCGCTTGCCGGGCGACAGGAATGTGATCTGGTTTTCCTGCGCCACCGTGATCTGGTTATAGCTGTTGCAGGCAAAGGCAAACGCGCTGTCGGCCAGGGTAAAGATATACCCGCCATGGCAGATCGCGTGCCCGTTCAGATGGTGATCCTCGACCGTGAAAGACAGGGTCGCCGTGCCCGGCCCGACCGCGTCCAACGTCATGCCCAGCCATTTGCTGGCGGCGTCGTTGGCCCACATGGCGGCGGCGCTTTTTTCGGCGCGGTCCTGTGGTGTCATCGGTCATCCTCCCCTGCGCGGGCACTCTGCATAAAACCGACCATGCGGTCAAGAGTGTTGATTTCCACCGAAAGGCCCGTCATGCTGCGCGTCAGTTTGAAGGGAGTCGACCAATGCTCAGACCAGCCAGCTATGCCGTTTCCAAATGGATCGAACCGGGCGCGGATGCGCGCGCCGTTATCGGCCCGGTGACAGGCCAACCCATCGCCGAAGCGGGGGGCGCGGCGCTGGATGTGCAAGCCATGCTGGACTGGGCGCGCGATGTGGGCGGCCCGGCTCTGCGCGCGATGACATTCCATGAGCGCGCCAAGATGATCAAGGCGCTGGCGCTTTATATCAAGGACCGGAAAGAGGAGCTTTACGCCCTCAATCCGCTGACCGGCGCCACCCGCCGGGACGGTGCCGTGGATATCGAAGGCGGGATCGGGACGATGCTGGTCATCGCCTCCAAAGGGCGGCGCGAGATGCCCGACGGCCATGTCTATGTCGATGGCGATGTCGAAGGCCTGTCGCGCGGCGGCACGTTCCTGGGTCAGCATATCGCCGTGCCTTTGCAGGGGGTCGCGGTGCATATCAACGCCTTCAACTTCCCGGTCTGGGGCATGCTTGAGAAACTTGCCCCGACCCTACTGGCCGGTGTTCCGGCCATCGTGAAACCGGCCACGCAAACATCCTACCTGACCGAAGCCTGCTTTCGCATGATCATCGACAGCGGCCTTCTGCCGGACGGCGCGGTGCAACTGGTTGTGGGCGGTGTTGGCGACATGCTGGACCGGCTGGGCCCGCAGGATGCGGTGGCCTTCACCGGATCGGCCGACACCGCGCTGATGCTGCGGCAGAACCCAGGCCTCATGCGCAATTCGGTGCGGTTCCATTCCGAACAGGACAGCCTGAACGCCACGATTCTGGGGCCGGATGTGGCGCCCGGATCGGCGGCGTTTGACCAATTCATCAGGGAAGCTGGCAACGAGATCACCGTGAAAGCGGGCCAGAAATGCACGGCCATCCGCCGTATCATCGTCCCTGAGCCGTTGCTGGATGCGGTCTCACAGGCGCTGATCGCGCGGCTTGAGGGCGTCGCGGTGGGCGATCCGGCCTCGGAGGCGGTACGTATGGGGGCGCTTGCCTCCCTTGATCAGAAAGCCGATGTGCTGGCCAAGATGCAGGCGCTGGCCGGGGAAACCGTCACGCTGACCGGCGATCCCGAAACGCTTGATCTGGTCGGCGCCGATGCGCGCGGCGCATTTATGAAACCCACGCTGCTGCGCTGTGACGACCCGGACGCGGCCCGCGCGGTGCATGAGTTGGAGGCGTTCGGCCCCGTTTCGACCCTCATGCCCTATCGCGATCTGAACCACGCCAGTGCGCTGGCCAATCGCGGGGGCGGATCACTTGTGGCGTCGCTGGTCACCGACGACCCGCAGGTCGCGCGCGAGGTCACGCTGGGGTCGGCCGCGTGGCATGGCCGTCTTTACATCACCGGCAGCGCCAGCGCGAAAGAGGCGACAGGCCACGGTGCCCCGCTGCCGCATATGGTCCATGGCGGGCCGGGCCGCGCAGGTGGAGGGGAGGAACTGGGCGGCATCCGTGGCGTTCTGCATTACATGCAGCGCACCGCCGTGCAGGGCAGTCCCGATGTGATCGCCGCCATCACCGGCCAGTGGATCCAAGGTGCTGCCGAAACGACGGGTCCGCAGCACCCGTTCCAGCGCACCTTCCACGAGATCCAGATCGGCGAGACGATCCATACAGAACCGCGCCAGGTTACGCTGGAGGATATCGAGCATTTCGCCCATTTCACGGGTGACACCTTCTATGCCCATATGGATGAAGACGCCGCCAGGGCGAACCCCTTCTTCCCGGGCCGCGTGGCGCATGGGTATCTGCTGCTCAGCTTCGCGGCGGGGCTTTTCGTGCAACCCGATCCCGGTCCGGTTCTGGCCAATACCGGCCTTAATGGCCTCAGCTTCCAGAAACCCGTCAGCCCCGGCGACACGATCCGCGTGCGGCTGACATGCAAACGCAAGACGGGCCGCACCGACAGCTATGGCGAAGTGGCCTGGAACGTGACGCTGACCAATCAGGACGGCGATCAAGTCGCGGAATATGAGCTTCTGACGATGGTCAGCTACGACCGCCCCGACTAGGCCTCCCTGCTTCTTTCTGGCCGCAAATACTCCCCGCCGGAGGCTCCCTCAGCCAGCCCCCGGCGCCATCTTCCAAATTCCAGGCGCAGCGGCTAAACCGACCCAAATGGATCCGCTGAAACCTCTTATCGACGCGCTTCATGCGCAGGGCCGCCTGCGCGTCTGGTCGCTGGTGATCACCGTCTTCGGGGATATGGTCCAGCACCGTGGCGGCGTAATTTCCACCGCGCGGCTGGGCGCGCTGATGTCGCGTATCGGGGTGGAACCGGGCACGCTCCGCACAGCGCTGTCGCGGCTGGGGCGCGACGGCTGGGTGGAAAGCGAACGCACGGGGCGCACCAGTCTTTACCGGCTGAGCCCGCAGGGCGTGGAACGCTTCGCCCCCGCAACCAGCCTGATTTATGCCGCGCCGCAGACTGAGCCGGTGCAAAACTGGTCGCTTTATGTCACGCTGGACGGGGCCACGCCCACGATAGGTCTAGTGCCGGCAGGCCGCGTGCCCGAGCGGGCCGATTGTGTCGTCACCGGGAGCCTCGATCAGATCTCCCCGGCCTATCGCGAACGCGTCCTTGGGGACGAAATGCGCGCAGCGATCGAAGCGCTGGCCGCCGATGTCGACGCGCTGCGCAGCAATGCCCCCTCTGATCAGCTGGACGCGGCGGCGGCGCGGGTCTTGCTGATCCACCGCTGGCGCAGGCTGGTATTGCGCCATCCCGAACCGGTGCCTGATCTGATGCCGGAAGACATCGGGCTGACCAATCCGCGCGCCGAAATCGCAGCGCTTTACCGCAGCCTCAGCCCCCTGGCTGAAGCCTGGCTGGATCAGCCCCTTGAAGGTCTGCCTGCGATGCCCGCGGCCTCTCCCGATTTTGCTGCGCGCTTTGGCGGTGCTGTCGGCTCTTGATTTCGGGGGCGTTCGGGGCAACTCTGTCAGCATGACAGTGCAGCATCCCATCGGCATGGCGCCTCAACAGGTTTCGTTTGATCGGCGTGAGCTGTCTGTGATCCTTGGCCTTTACGGACGCATGGTTGCCGCAGGTGAATGGCGCGACTATGGCATTTCGAACCTGCGCGATTGTGCGATTTTCTCGGTGTTCCGGCGCACCGCTGAAAACCCCCTCTACCGGATCGAAAAGCATCCCAGGCTGCGCAACCGTCAGGGCATGTATTCGGTCATTGGTATGGATGGCCGTATCCTGAAACGCGGCAGCGATCTGAGATCGGTGCTGCGCGTGCTGGAACGCAAACTGATCCGCGCGGTCGAGTAGCGTTTATCGCAACCGTTTATGCGCCGTCATGGGCCCGTCGCCGGCGGCCTGAATGCGGGCGATCGCGGTCTGCAGACCCTCGAAATTCGTGGACATCGTGTGGGCGTTGGCATGAAGGATCAGGTCCGGCCCTGCCACCCAGGCCACATGTCCTTTCCAGAACAGCAGGTCCCCCCGCTGCGGTGGTTCCCCGTCTGGCACGGGCTGGCCCAGCGTGGATTGCTGCAGGTCGCTGTCGCCGGGGCAGGGGATTCCACAAGCCAGGCAGGCCGCCTGCACAAGGCCGGAACAGTCGATACCGGCACGCGAATTTCCACCCCACAGATAGGGTGTGCCCAAGAATAACTGGGCCACGGACACCGGATCGTCAAAGGGCTGATCCACTGGCTGCAAATGCTGCACGGGGATGAATCCGAAAGCTGTCGCCGCGAAATCGTCTTGTTGATCGGTCACTGCCACCCGCGTTCCGAAACTGAGCGTCGCAAGGTCGGGGCTTTTCAGATCCGCTTTTTCATAAAGATGCGTGGCCGGGGCGCTGACCAGATGGCTGGCGGGGGCGTCAGGCTCCAGGGCCTCTTCCGGGACATAGCCGACATAGCCGTCTTTTCGGGCCTGCACGAAGGCCATTCCGTCATGGCGTTCCAGAACATCAACCGCGTCGCCCAGCAGAAGCTGTCTTTCGCGGGGGCCATCGGAGGTGCGCAGAAGGTCGACCAGGGGCCAGGCCACTTGCATTGCGACGGGTGTCACCCTTGCACGCCCGCTGTCATCTTCTGGCAGGTGATCCGCCATCACGCGCGCATTGGCCGGGGTGAGGCGCGGATCGCTCACAGCTTCAGCAGATCGGGCAGGGCTGCCAGAACCGCACGCGCCCCCTGGCCCACGCCGCCTTTGGGCCGGGCCGGGGCCGCGGTGGGCTGCCAGGCAAAGATGTCGAAATGCATGTAGCGCGGCGTTTCGGTCACGAAGCGGCGCAGGAACAGAGCGGCGGTGATCGACCCGGCGAAACCGCCCTTGGGCGCGTTGTCCAGATCGGCGATGCCGGGTTCGATCATCTTTTCATAGGGCGCATGAAAGGGCATCCGCCAGACCGGATCGGCCTGAGCGCCGGCTGCTTGAGCAAGCGTCAGAGCATCTGTGTCTTCATTCGCATAGAAGGGCGCAAGATCGGGGCCAACTGCCACGCGCGCCGCGCCTGTCAGCGTTGCCATGGAAATGATCAGATCCGGCTTGCCTTCATCCGCCAGAGCCAGCGCATCGGCCAGCACAAGCCGGCCTTCGGCATCGGTGTTGTTGATCTCGACCGTGAGGCCCTTGCGCGAGGTCAGGATATCCTGCGGGCGGAACGCGTTGCCGGAGACCGAGTTTTCCACCGCCGGGATCAGGACGCGCAGCCGAACAGGCAGGTCCAGCGCCATGATCATCAGCGCCAGTCCCAGAACCGTGGCGGAACCGCCCATATCTTTTTTCATCAGGCCCATGGATGCGCCGGGTTTCAGGTTCAGGCCGCCGGTGTCGAAACAGACCCCTTTGCCCACCAGAACCAGCGCGGGCCCTTCGTTGCCCCATGTCATGTCGATCAGACGTGGTGGCGTGGCCGAGGCGCGGCCGACCGTGTGGATCATCGGGAAATTCTGCGCCAGCAGATCCTCCCCGGTTGTAACCGAGATATCCGCGCCGAACATCTTTGCCAGATCGCGCGCGGCCTGTTCCAGCGCGTCCGGCCCCATGTCGGAGGCGGGTGTGTTGATCAGATCGCGGGTCAGTTTTTCGCCTGCCGCGATCGCTTCCACCCGCGCGGAATCGACGCCTTCTGGCGCGATCAGGCCGGGAAAGCTGTGTTTCTGGTCGCGGTACCGATCGAAGCTGTAGGCTGAAAGAAGCCATCCCAGTGCCTCTACCTCAGCCTGATCGGCGGGCAGGCCCTCGGTGATGCGATAGGTGCCTTTTGGCAGTTTCGCAGCCCCCGCCGCCACGGCAAAGCGCGCACGCTCCCGCGTGGAGGCGGTGCCGATCCCGATGACGGCCCGGGCGATGCTGCCACCTTCCCCCGGAACGGCGATTGCGCTGCCAAGTCCCGCCTTGAACCCCTGCGCGTCGACCCAGGCCTGCGTGCTTTCCGGCTGCGCGTCCAGCCAGTCAGTCAGCGCATCAGCATCCAGAATGGTGACGGGGATGGCATCATCTGTCTCGGGCGCGAATGTCAGGGTCATATCAGGCTTTCCGGGTTTGCGGTGTTTCCCGCCAAGGTAACCGGACTGCGCCTGCCTGCAAGCGCTCAGATCGTCATATCCTGCAAATCCCACACCGCCGTCAGCGACCGTTCGCCCACCCGCAAAAGCCGCGTCAGCGTCGCGGCCGCGGCCACGGCGTCATTATTGTCGATTGCCACTGTCACATCGCTCGCCACGCGCGACAGTTTCGTCATGCCCACCTGATCGGCAATCGCGATCAGCGACCGCACGCTTTTGCGCAGCCTGGGCCAGTCGCCCGCACGCCACAGCTTTTCGCAATGTGACATGCGCACGGCCAGCTCTTCCACGGCGCGGCAGATGAAGTCTTCGGCGTTTGCGTCGCCCATCTGCCGATACAGTGCGCCCAGACAATCCGGATCAAGACGGACCTGTTCCGTCTGCGCAAGTGTCGTTACCTGTTCCACCAAGAACTCACCCCTGAATAATGCCCCCACGGCATGGGGGTTTATGCAGGCTGCTGGTTTGCAAAAGGTTGAACCTGTGCTGTCTTATCCCTCGAATTTTGCGATAAATCAGAGTATCGCGACTAGGCGGCCTGTTGCGCCGCAGCAAGAAAAAGAAACTGGACCCGGGACATGCACGCAGCCAAGCCTTTGCCCAATTACCTTTTGCAGCGTTATCAGGGCTGGAAGGCGACATCATATTCCGAGAACCGTGCCTGGTATCGTCGTCTGGCCACAGAAGGCCAGCGCCCCCGTGCGATGGTGATTTCCTGCTGCGACTCGCGTGTGCATGTCACGTCGATCTTCGGCGCGGATCAGGGGGAATTCTTCATTCACCGCAATATCGCCAATCTGGTGCCCCCTTATGAACCCGATGGTGACCATCACGGCACATCTGCGGCGGTGGAATATGCGGTGACGCATCTAAAGGTTGCCCATCTGATCGTGCTGGGCCATTCCAGCTGCGGCGGGGTGCAGGGCTGCATCGACATGTGTGAAGGTCGCGCGCCCGAGCTGGAGGAAAAGACCAGCTTTATCGGGCGGTGGATGGATATCCTGCGCGCGCGCTATCAGCAGGTGGCGGATATCGCGGATCCGCAGGAAAAAGCCCGGATTTTCGAGAAAACAGCCGTGCTGACGTCACTGGACAACCTGATGACCTTCCCCTTTGTCGCCGAGGCGGTCGAAAGCGGGGAGCTGTCGTTGCACGGATTGTGGACGGATATCGGCGAAGGGGGGCTGGATTATTTCGACCCCAATTCGCAGTCTTTCAAACCGGTCTGAGCCGGGCTTCAAAGCGTTTTGCAAAACGCTTTGAAGCCGCTTGCAAGCGGCTTTCGCGTCAAACGGTCAGCGACCCGGTATGCCCATCCGGGCTGACCCGGATCGACGGGCGGCCCAGCTTGTCCACCAGGCTGCGCAGCGGCGTGCCCATGAATTCGCCGGTTCCGATCTCGGCCCCGTCATTGGCGCGCTTGAAGATCAAACGCCCGTCGCGGAAGCTCAGGTCATACCCCATGTCATGCAGTTTAACCGTCAGTTCGTGCCAATCGCGTGCTGCGTTGATGGCCGGAACCAGAAAGCTGCGCAGAAGGCACGCGGTTTCGCTGTCCAATGCTGCGCTCTGTGCGGCGCTGTGCAAGCGCTCTTCCTCGAACATGTCCGTCTCCTATCCCTATAGAAACTCTGCCTCGGATTTTTGTTGTGGAGATAGTGAAATCAGAAATTGTGTCTGAAATCAGGACAATGACAACGGCTGGTGTAAAACTGTTGCACAAAATCCGCGGCTCTTTGCACAGCCGAAAGAAAAAGGGCGCCCGGCGGGCGCCCTGATTGGTTTTGCAGTCTATCCCGGCGTCAGCCCTTTTTCAGAACCTCGCGGCCCAGAAGCTCTGCGATTTGAACCGCATTCAGCGCCGCGCCCTTGCGCAGGTTGTCCGAGACGCACCAGAAGTTCAGACCGTTTTCGATGGTTGAATCCTGGCGGATGCGGCTGATGAAGGTCGCAAAATCGCCCGCGCATTCCACTGGCGTGACGTAGCCGCCGTCCTCGCGCTTGTCGATCACCATGATACCCGGCGCTTCGCGCAGGATATCGCGGGCCTCGTCCTCATCCAGGAAGTCTTCGGTTTCGATATTGATCGCCTCGGAATGGCCAACAAACACGGGCACGCGCACGCAGGTTGCCGTGACCTTGATCTTGGGGTCGACGATCTTCTTCGTCTCGGCCACCATTTTCCATTCTTCTTTGGTCGATCCGTCTTCCATGAAGACGTCGATATGCGGGATCACGTTGAAGGCGATCTGCTTGGTGAATTTCTTGGGCGGCACGTCAGATGTCGGGTTGTAGACCGCCTTTGTCTGATCCCAGAGCTCGTCCATGCCGTCCTTGCCCGCTCCGGACACGGATTGATAGGTCGACACCACCACCCGTTTGATCGTCGCGCGGTCATGCAGCGGTTTCAGCGCCACAACCATCTGCGCAGTCGAGCAGTTGGGGTTCGCGATGATGTTTTTCTTGGAATAGTCGTGGATCGCCTGGGGGTTCACCTCGGGTACAATCAGCGGGATATCCGGGTCATAGCGATATAGCGAGGAGTTATCGATGACCACGCAGCCCGCCTTGGCGGCCTTGGGCGCGTGCACTTTCGTGGCCTCGGACCCGATGGCAAACAGCGCCATGTCCCAGCCGGCCCAGTCGAACTGGTCGATATCCTGGGTCTTGAGCGTCTTGTCGCCAAACGTCACTTCCGTGCCCAGCGAGCGGCGCGACGCCAGCACGGCAAGCTCATCCACAGGAAACTGGCGCTCGGCCAGGATGTTCAGCATTTCGCGGCCCACATTGCCGGTGGCGCCCGCGACGACGACTTTGTAACCCATTTTGTTTTCTCCGATCTGTCGGGAGGCGCTCCGCCGCCCGCGCGGCCTGATATACCTGTTCCGCTTCCGGGGAAAGGGGGGATATCAGTCCACGGAGTCGCGGGAAAACAGATAAATCGCGACACCGACCAGAAGGCTGACCGCGAAAAATCCGAAGATCATCTGATAGGGCAAGCTGGCCTCGGCGCCCTGGTACTGTGTGTGCAACCTGCCCGAAAAAGACTGCATGACGCCGATCCCGCCCATCGCGCACAGGTTGGTCAGTGTCACGCCGCGCCCGGTCAGATGCGGCGGAAAGAACGCGCGCGCATGGGCGATGATGATGGGATAGGTCGCCCCGGTGAATCCCGCCAGTGCCAGAAGGACCACCGCCGCCAGCACGCCCGATTCTATGAAGATGGCAAGGGTCAGCACGCTGAGCCCGCAAATCAGGTTGCCTGTCAGGATCACCCATTTCCGCGTGCCCAGCAGACGGTCCAGCGGGCCAAAGGCAAAAGTGCCCAGGATCATCGCCACCGCCATCGCCAGTGTGGCCTGGCCAACCTGCGTGGCGCTTAATCCGTAGACGTCTGTCAGGTAAGGACCGATCCATAAACCCCGGATCGCGCCCGTGGGCGCATAGTTCACCAGCATCAGCGCGAAAATGGGCCAGACCACCGGCATCTTGAGAATATCCAGAAGCGATCCCTTGGTCTCCCCTCCCAGATGTCTGGGGTCGCGCACGGTCAGGAAAATGCCCAGGGCAATCGCAAAGCTCAGCCCGGACAGGGTGCCCAGCGTGGCCCGCCAGCCAATCGTGTCGCTGGCCAGAGCCGTGGGATAGGAGGCCAGCAAATTGCCAAGAGAGGCCACACCCAGCATGAGCGCGGCCAGCGTGGCGAATTTCGCCGGGGGAAATTCGCGCGCGAAGATGAAATAGGATGCCATCAGCGCGGGCGAACAGCCAAGCCCGATCAACCCCATCGCCGCCGCGATTTGCCAGGGAGCCGTTGCCAGCGCAAACAGCAGGGATCCGCCGCCCGCACCGATGGCCAGAAGCGTCGCCGCCGTGCGCCTTGGCCCGATGTGATCCAGCGCCCATCCGACGGGCAGTTGCATCACCGCGAAAACCAGAAACCAGAGCCCCGAGGCAAAGGCCAGATCTTCGGCCGTGGCGCCGATGTCGGTCTCAAGCACGCTGGCCAGAACGGCGAGGAACGCGCGGAAAAACTGGCTGAGCACATAGGCCAGACACAGCATGATCAGACCGGCTTTCATCGTGATGTGTTCCTCCTGACGACTGCGTGACATGATGCGGGATCGCTGGCAAGGGGACGCCGCCTGTGCTTAGGCTGGTGCCATGTCCGGAAGCGAACCCTTTTTCGACGACCTGCCGCCATGCCTGGATTTCCGCGACCTGGCCGATCCCAAACATTATGCCGCGCTGCCGGGAGACTGGCTTGTAGGGGTGTCCGATATTGTACAATCCACACAATTGGTCGACGCGGGCATGTACAAAACGGTCAATATGGTTGGCGCGGCCGTGATTTCGGCGGTGATGAATGCTTTGGGCGGCCGCAGTTTTCCCTTCATCTTTGGTGGTGACGGCGCCGGATTTGCGATCTGGCCCGGTGCGGAGGAATCCGTGGCAGATGCGCTGTCCGCCACTGTGCGCTGGGCGAAGGCCGAATTCGACATCACCCTGCGCGCGGCCCTGGTTCCGGCATCGGACTGCGCGGCCGCTGGCCATCCGGTGCGCGTGGCAAAGTATCAGGCATCGCCTCATGCGCAGTATGCGATGTTCGCGGGTGGCGGTCTCAGCTGGGCGGAAGCGCAGATGAAATCGGGGCGATACGGCGTTCTGCCCGCGCCTGAAGGGGCGCTGCCGGATCTGACCGGGCTGTCCTGCCGCTGGTCTCATATGACGGCCCGCAATGGGCTGATCCTGTCTTTGGTCGCTGTGCCTGCTGATGGGGCGGGAACGGCCTTTACGCAGGTGGCCGCCGAGGTGATCGCGCTGGCTTACCCCTTGGAACTCCAGGGCCATCCGGTGCCGGCAGAGGGGCCGGGCACATCCTGGCCCCCTTCCGGCGCGATGCTGGAAGCCCATGCGCAACGTGGGAATTCCCCTTTGAAATCAAGCTATAGGAAAGTTCTGTTCGAGACTTTCCTTGCCTGGCTTCTGATCAGGTTGGGAGCAAAGCTGGGCAGTTTCGATCCGCGCCGCTATGCCCGGCTGACGGGCGAGAACGCGGATTTCCGGAAGTTCGAAGATGGGCTGAAGATGACAATTGACTGCGATGCGGGCACGCGCGACAGGATCGTTCACCTGCTTGAGCAGGCGCGCGAGGACGGTTTCTTGCGCTATGGCATTTCCGAGCAGGCAGAGGCGATGATGACCTGCATCGTTCCAAGCGTGATGCAGGACGATCACGTTCACTTCATCGACGGCGCCGCGGGTGGGTATACATTGGCGGCGTCCCGTATGAAGGCCCGGTAGATTTGGTTTCGAATGGGCTGACCCCCGAGGGTGTTTACAACCCCAAAGAGGCGGGGGTCAGGTTTTCCATTTGGCGGCAGCTTCGCGCGTAGCGCGGGCGAGCATAAGCAGGTCAATGCCCACGGCGAGGAACTGTGCGCCGCCGTCGCGGTAGAGGGCTGTGGTTTCGTCTTTGGTGGAGAGGATGCCGGGCGCTTTGCCCGCGTCCTTGATGCGCTGGAGCGTGGCGAGGATGACCTGTTCGACCTCTGGCGCACTGGAGTTGCCCTGGTGGCCCATATCGGTGGAAAGGTCGGCCGGGCCGATGAAGACGCCATCGACGCCTTCGACTGCAAGGATCTCGTCAATATTGGCGATGCCGGCGCGGTTTTCGACCTGAACCAAGAGGCAGATCTGATCGTCGGCGGTGGCGATGTAGTCGGGAATGGACCCGAAGCGGGAGGCGCGGGCGGCGGAAGCTCCGACGCCACGCGTGCCCTCTGGCGGGTAGCGGCAGGCGCGCACAAGCTCTTGCGCTTGTTCGGCGGTTTCCACCATCGGCACCAGCACGGTTTGCGCACCGATATCGAGCACCTGTTTGATCAGGCGGGTTTCGCCGATGGGCACGCGGACAACCGGGTGGGTGTCGGAGGCCTCAAGCGCGATCAGTTGGTCGCGCATCGACCGGATATCGTTGGGGGAGTGTTCGCCATCGACGACGACCCAGTCGAACCCGGCGGTGCCCAGCACTTCGGCGGAGTAGATATCGGCGAGCGTCATCCAGCAGCCGATCAGACGGTCTCCTGCCTTGAGGCGCTGTTTGAAGGTGTTTGTGGGTGCGGGCATGGGGCTGGTCCTTATGCGAAGGCGATGGAGACATGGCCGAAGGGGCCGAAATCGGCGTGGATGTCGCTGCCGGGCGGGCATTCCACAGGGCGGATGAAAGAGCCGGAGAGGACGATGTCACCGGCCTCGATCTGTTGGCCGTATTGCTCCATTCGCTGGGCGAGCCAGAGGACGGAGGTGACGGGATCGTTCAGCACACCTGCGCCGAGGCCGGTTTCCTCGACCGTGCCGTTGCGGGTGACGATGGCGCCGACCCAGCGCAGATCAGTGTCGGGGGCGTGGCGGTCGGTGCCCAGCACGACGCCTGCATTGGCAGCGTTGTCGGAGATCGTGTCCACGATGGTGCGGGTTTGGCCCGTTTCCGGATCGGCGCGCAGGATGCGGGTGTCGAGGATTTCCAGGCTGGGGCAGACGTAATCCGTTGCGGAGATGATGTCGTCGCGGGTGACATCGCCCGTCAGGGGGGATTTCATGACAAAGGCGATCTCGGCCTCGATCCTTGGTTGGATGAAGCGGTTCTTTGGCACGGTGCCGCCGGTTTCAAACGCCATGTCGTCCAGCAAAACGCCGCTGTCTGGGGTGTCGATCTTCAGCGCGTCCTGCATAGCGCGGCTGGTGAGGCCGATTTTCCAGCCGATTTTGCGGCGGCCAGCGGCGATCTTTTGGGCCACCAGAGCGGATTGGACGGCATAGGCATCGTCCATGGTCATCTGAGGGTGGCGGCGTGACAGGAGGCCCATCTGTTGGCCCAGATGGTCTGCGGCAAAAAGGTCTGCGGCGGCGCGGGTGATGTCGTCTGGTGTCATTCGTCCTCAACCGTGTTGCGCAGGATGCCGATGCCTTCCGCTTCGACCTCGATCACGTCGCCGGGGCGCAGGTATTGCGGCGGATCCAGCCGCGCGCCAGCCCCGGTGGGCGTGCCGGAGACGATGATATCGCCGGGCACCAGCGTGGTGAAGGTGGAGATATAGGCGATCTGTTTGGCCACCGGGAAGATCATGCGGGAGGTGCGGTCGTCTTGCCGAAGCTCTCCGTTCACGCGGGTGGTGAGGCGGACGTCTTCGATCTGGGCTGGGTGGGTGAAGGGCACGATCCAGGGGCCCATCGCGCCCGAGCGGTCGAAATTCTTGCCCTGGGTGACGTTGAATTTGGCGTGGCGGACCCAGTCGCGCAGGGTGCCTTCGTTGGTGAGGCTGAGGGCGGCAATGTGGGTCAGCGCGTTTTCCTGGGCGATGTGGCGGCCGGTTTTGCCGATGATCACGGCAATCTCGCCTTCGTAATCCAGTTGGTCAGATGCTTTGGGGCGGATCAGCGGTTGGTCGTGGCCCGTGAAGCTGCGCGGGAAGCGGATGAAGAGGGAGGGGTTGGGCGGAGCCTCGACCCCGTCTTTGTATTCGGCGTTGCGGTCGGGGAAATTCACGCCGACGCAGATGATCTTTTCGGGATTCGGGATTGGGATCTGATAGGTGAAGCTGTCTGGCGGATGGGTCGGGGCCTGCGATTGTGCGGCTTTGGCCAGATCGTGCAGGCCGTCCGCTGCGATCACGTCGCGCAGCGTGGGCCATTGCGGGAAATGGGGCGAGAGGGCGGTGAAGCCTGCATCGGTGATGGTGCCGTAGAGCGTGTCGCCATCGGCGGTGACGGTGGCCAGTTTCATGCGCGCCTCGCGATTTCCGTGATGGTGTCGAAGGCGGTGTCAAAATCCGCCTCGGTGCAGTCGAATTGCCCGGCCTGGAAACGGATGGCCTTTTGGCCATCGACCAGCGTTTGGGTGATGTAGATGCGACCATCATCGTTGATCGCATCGACCAGGGCTTGGGTCGCGTCGTTATCCGCGCCTTTCACCTTGAAGGTCCAGAGTGAGAGGATGGGGTCGGTCACGATCTCAAACTCCGGCTCGGCGCGGAGGCGGTCGCAGAGTTCTTGGCTCCATCTGACATGGTTGCGGATGCGGTCGCGGAGGCCGTCAAGACCGTAGGCGCGAATGAGGAACCACAGTTTCAGCGCGCGGAAGCGGCGGCCCAGGGGGATCGACCATTCGGAATAGTCGGTGATGTCCGCTTCGGCGTGGGTTTTGAGGTATTCGGGCCGGATGGCGAGGGTTTGGCGCAGAAGGTCGGGATCGCGCAGAAAATGCGCGGCGCAGTCGAATTGTGCGCCCAGCCATTTGTGCGGGTTGAAGACGATGCTGTCGAAGCGGTCGGCGCCTTCCCAGAGATGGCGGAATTCGGGGCAGATCATGGCAGTGCCCGCCCAGGCGGCGTCGAGATGAGTGTAAAGGTTTTCGCGCTCTGCCACATCGGCGACGGCGGCCATGTCATCGCAGGCGCCCATGCCGGTCGCTCCGGTCGCTGCGATGATCCCGGCGGGCAGGTAGCCTGCGGCGCGGTCCGCGGTGATGGCGGCTTGCAGCGCGTCGGTGTCCATGGCGCGCAGGGGGCCTTTGGTGGGGATCTTGATGAGGTTGTCTTGCCCGATGCCCGCGACCCAGATGGCGCGGTCGATGGAGCTGTGCACCTGGTCGGAGCAGTAGATCCGCAGGGGTCTTTGCCCGGCGAGACCCTGTTGGTTGCCGG
Organism: Aestuariivita boseongensis; assembly: GCF_001262635.1. GTDB lineage: Bacteria > Pseudomonadota > Alphaproteobacteria > Rhodobacterales > Rhodobacteraceae > Aestuariivita > Aestuariivita boseongensis. The sequence continues at coordinate 125,368 of NZ_JXYH01000003.1, read as the reverse complement.
CCCAGTTCAGCGCGCGTTCGCGCATGGTCAGAACGGCGGCGAGGGTGGCGGAGGATGCGCTGTCCTGGATGACACCCTTGTAGGTGGGGGGTAGACCCAGCGCCTGGACCAGCCAGTCCATCATGCGCGTTTCCATCTCCGTCGCAGACGGAGAGGTCTGCCAGAGCATGCACTGGGGTGCGACGATGGAGGTGAGGAATTCGGCCAGAACGCTGGCGGGCGCGGCGTTGGAGTTGAAATAGGCAAAGAAGCGCGGGTGTTGCCAATGGGTGATCCCGGGCATCACGATGTTCTGGAAATCGTCCCAGATGTCCTCCAAGGGTTGGGCGGCTTCGGGCGGGCTGTCCGGCAGCTGGGCGAGTGTTTCACCCGGTTTGACCTGCGCGCGCACGGGGCGGTCGCGTTTCGTGCGGTGGTAGTCTGCGCCCCAGGTGGCGGCCTTCTGGCCCCAGCGTTCGAAATCGTTCCAGTCCATCGTCTTGGCTTTCGGTTGTGCCCCGGACCTGATCCGGGGCCTCGTGTCAGGTGGAGGTCCCGGGTCAAGCCCGGGACGGGGGTTACGGGGCGATGATGGGTTGCGCCTTCAGCGCGCTTTCCTGTGGGGTGACACCGGCGAAGAGCGAGCCTTCCTCAAACCAGCTGCGCGGGGCGGGCGCGCCCCAGAGGGTTTGGCGTTGCGGGTCGGTCAGGCTCCAGCGGATTGGTTCGAGATCGGGGTCGACGGTTTGGTAATCCGAACAGTAGATCTCGATCCGGTGGCCATCAGGATCGCGGACATAAAGGAAGAAGGCGTTTGAGATGCCGTGCCTGCCGGGACCGCGTTCGATATTGGCGACATATCCGGTGGTGCTCATCAGATCGAGAAGGTCGATGATGTTGAGCGGGTTCGGCACCCAAAACGCCGTGTGATGCAGGCGGGGGCCGAGGCCGTTGGTGAAAGCCACGTCATGCACGCCGCCCTTGCGGTGCATCCAGGCGGCCCAGACGCGGCCAGAGTCGTCATCCTCGGTGTATTCGGTCACGCGGAAGCCGATGTCGTTGTAGAAGGCGACCGAGGCGTCCACATCCGCGCTGAACATGTTGAAATGGTCGATCCTGAGCGGTTTGACCCCGCGATAGAGCTTGTATTGCTGGTGGATTGTCGGAAGGCGGTCCATCTTGACGTAAAATTCCAGCGGGATGCCCCAGGGATCCTGGGTTCTGAGCACGCGGTCCATGTGGGGGCGGTCGACCCAGTCTGTGGGCAGGCCGCGGGATTTGAAGAAGGCTTCGGCCTTGTCCAGATCGGGCTCATCGAACAGCTTGAAGGCCAGTGCGCGGACATCGGCGGTATCGGATTGCACGATGTTGATGCAGTGATGGCCCCGTTCCTCCATCGCGCGGAAGGTGACACGGGTGTCGTCCTCATAGGTCACCTGCAGGCCCAGCACGTCTTCGTAAAAAGTTTTCGACGCTGTCAGATCCGTGACGCCGTAATCCACGTGGCTTAGCCGCAGGATGTTGAACGGCGGGTAGAGGTTTGGGGCTGGGACGGGCATGCGATGTGCTCCTGTCAAAATGTGCGCCTGCGGCGCGTTGTTCTTGTTTTTGATGAGGGGCGCTGCCCCTCAAACTCCCCGGATGTATTTGGAAATAGCAGAAGATCAGGTTCCAAGTTTGGGGATGGGGTGGTGGCCTGTGGCAAAGCCGATGTGTTTTTGTTCCATGTAAAACTCAAATGACCAATCCCCGCCGTCGCGCCCTATGCCGGAGGCTTTGACGCCGCCGAACGGCGTGGGCAGGTGGCGGACGTTTTCGGAGTTCACCCAGATCATGCCTGCCTCAAGCCTGTCGGTAAAGCGCATGGCGCGGGTCAGGTCGTTGGTCCAGACATAGCCGGTAAGGCCATAGGGGATGTCATTGGCGATCTGCAGGGCATCTTCATCCGTGTCGAATGTGATGGCCGTCAGGACGGGGCCAAAGATTTCTTCCTGCGCGATGCGCATATCGTTGGTGGCCCCTTCGAAGAGGGTCGGGCGGACGTAGTAGCCCGGCTGATCCAGCGTGCTGCCACCGGCGCTGATCGTGGCGCCGTCGGATTTGGCGATATCGAAATAGCTGGTGACCTTGTCGAAATGCACCTTGTGGATCAGCGGGCCGACTTCGGTTTGCGGGTCCAGCGGGTGGCCGACGCGGATTTTTTCGACGCGGGCGCGGAGTTTTTCCAGGAATTCCTCGGCGATGGTCGATTGCACCAAGAGGCGCGAGGAAGACGTGCAGCGCTCGCCGTTCAGCGAATAGATCATGAAGATTGCCGCATCCAAAGCGCGGTCGAGATCGGCGTCATCAAAGACGATCACGGGGTTCTTGCCGCCCAGTTCGAAATGCACGCGTTTCAGGGTGGGTGCGCCTTGGGCCATGATCATCGATCCGGTTCTGGATTCCCCCACAAAGGCGATGGCCTTTATGTCGGGATGTTCGGTGAGGGCTTTGCCGGCCTCTTCCCCCAGACCGTTGACCAGGTTCCAGACGCCGGGGGGCAGGCCTGCCTCTTCGGCGATTTCGATCAGAAGGCTGGCGGTGAGCGGTGAGAACTCGGCCGGTTTGTGCACAACCGTGCAGCCCGCGGCCAGCGCCGGGGCGATCTTCCATGTCGACAGCATGAAGGGCGTGTTCCAGGGCGTGATGACGCCCACGGGGCCGATGGGCACACGGGTGGTGACGTTCATCAGCGTGGGAGAGGGCAGCATTTGCCCGTCCCGCGCTCCGGGCGCACGGTCAGCGAAGAAGCGGAAGTTTTCGGCCCCGCGCAGGGCGGCTTTCGACATGAAGCGGATCGCCTGACCCGTGTCCCAGCATTCGCACATGGCGATTTCGTCCGCACGTTCGACAATGGCGTCGGCGATGCGATGCAGGATCTTCTTGCGTTCGGTGCCGGGCATGTCGCGCCAGGCCGGAAACGCCTCTTTGGCGGCTTGGGCTGCGGCGTCGATGTCTGCGGCCCCGCTTTTCGCAACCGCGCAGATATGGGTTTCGTCGACAGGGGAGCTGTTGTCGAATGTCGCGCCAGAGGCGGCCGGTACGACCTGTCCTGCGATCCGGTTCATGACGCCTTTGTTGGAAAACCTTTCCAGATGGGGCTTCAGTTTTTCAAGATTGCTGCTGAGGTCTGACATCTTACCCCTTTCGAGTGAGGTGGTCGCGGATGGTTCCGGTTTTCGGTGAGAGGCTGGCGTCGATGTTCCGCATCTCGACCGAAAGCGCGATGGAATAGGTGTCGAGAGCGGGTTGCAGGAACGTTTTCGCCGCCTCGAAAATCGCCTGTGTGGCTGCTTCGCGGGTTTCCTGATCGCGTCCTTCGCGCAGCCGGATCGAGATATCGATGTAGCCGTGTTCGGGATCGCCATCCGCAATAGAGACATGGGTTGCTGCAAAGGCCCGCACGCGGATACCGGGCATGGGGAAGACACCGGTTTCAATCGCGGCGCGGCGCAGGTGGTCGCACAGCGCGGGGATATCCGTGCGCTTTTCCATATTCGCGGAATAATCCAGCGTGATGTGGGGCATCCCACTCCTCCCGAAATTAATTAACATGTGTAATAAAAACCCGGGAATGGGTCAAGTCTTTTTGCCATATTGCTTCACACCGACAAGCAAGGCACAGTCAGGCGCATGTCACAAGACGGCCACATGCCTTTGACCTCGCGGTCTTTGCCGATTGCGCTTCTGCGCGCGCGGGAACGCGTGATGGGACCGATCCGCGCGATGCTGTCCGATGTGGGAATTACCGAACAGCAATGGCGTGTGTTGCGCGTTCTGGACGAAGGCGGCGCGCAGGAGCCGACGGTGATCGCCGAAAAAGCGTGCCTGCTTTTGCCCAGTCTGACGCGGATCCTGCAAAAGTTATCCGAAAAAGGGTTCATTGAGCGCACGCCGGACAAAACAGACCGGCGCAAGCAGGTTGTGTCGATTACGGCGGCAGGGGCCATGCTTATTGAAGACAACCTGGCCACCAGTATCGCGATCATGGACCGGATCAAGGCTGAGATGGGGCCGGAGCGTTATGAGGCCCTGTTGGATCTTTTGAACGAGTTGGATGCCGCTCAGGTTCGTGCCTGAGCAACGTTTGCCGCATTTTTGGGCGGAAATACCGCGGGATTCGCTGTGTTTTTGAGCAAATCCTGAGAAATCCTGCGATCTGTTTGAAACTTTTTCGCAGTTTCCGCAGTTTGGGTGTTGGGAAGAACAAAAAAGACAGGGACAACGATGGCGGAGTCGCCAAAGTTCTATGATGAAATGTACGGACATGGGGACGCCGCGCGTGTGCCTTACTCCGATTACGCAAAATGGTTTTCAGGCGAAGAGGTCGGCAACCTAAGGCGCAAGTCGTCTCAGGCCGAAGCATTGTTCCGCCTGACGGGCATCACCTTCAACGTCTACGGTATGGAGGAGGAGACAGAACGTCTGATCCCCTTCGACATCGTGCCGCGCATCATCACGGCCAAGGAATGGGCCATGCTGGAAAAGGGGATCGACCAGCGCGTGCGGGCCATCAATTCCTTCCTGCATGATATCTATCACCGTCAGGAGATCGTGCGCGCCGGACGTATTCCGGAAGAGATGATTGCCAAGAATGACGCCTTCCTGCCGCAGATGATCGGCGTGGCGCCTCCGGGCAATATCTATACTCATATTGTCGGTACGGATCTGGTGCGTACGGGCGAAAACGAGTTTTACGTACTTGAGGATAACGCCCGCACACCTTCAGGCGTGTCCTACATGCTGGAGAACCGGGAGACCATGTTGCACATGTTTCCCGAGCTTTTCAGCCGCAACAAGGTGCGTCGTGTCAGCCATTACCCGCGATCTTTGCGCCGGTCCCTGTCGGCCTGTGCGCCGCCCGTTTGTCTGGAAAACCCGGTTGTTGCGGTATTGACGCCCGGCATTCACAATTCTGCATATTATGAACATGCGTTCCTGGCCGATCAGATGGGCGTGGAACTGGTCGAGGGCCAGGATCTGCGTGTGATCGATGGGCGCGTCGCCATGCGCACGACGAAAGGTTATGAGCCGATCGACGTGCTGTATCGCCGTGTTGACGATGAATTCCTTGACCCGATGAACTTCAACCCGGATTCCGTTCTGGGCGTGCCGGGAATTCTGGATGTGTATCGCGCCGGTGGCATCACCATTGCCAATGCGCCGGGTACAGGGATTGCTGACGACAAGGCGATCTATTCCTATATGCCCGAGATCGTTGAGTTCTATACCGGCGAAAAGGCGATCCTGAAGAACGTTCCTACATGGCGCTGCTCAGAGCCTGAGGCGTTGCAATACGTTTTGGATAATCTGCCTGAATTGGTCGTGAAGGAAGTCCACGGATCAGGTGGCTATGGCATGCTGGTGGGGCCTGCGGCCAGCAAGAAAGAACTGGCCGCGTTCCGCGCCAAATTGGAAGCGAAACCCGGCAATTACATTGCGCAACCTACGCTGTCGCTGTCGACGGTGCCGATCCTGGCCAAATCCGGGCTGGCGCCGCGCCATGTTGATTTGCGGCCCTTCGCTCTGGCCTCGCCCAAGGGGGTGGAGATCATTCCTGGCGGGTTGACCCGTGTGGCGCTGAAGAAAGGATCGCTTGTGGTGAATTCAAGCCAGGGCGGCGGCACGAAAGACACCTGGGTTCTGGAGGACTGACGCAATGCTAGGCAAAACAGCAGGCGGCGTCTTCTGGATGCTGCGATACATGGAGCGAACCGAAAACACTGCCCGGATGATCGACGCCGGCCTGCGGATTTCGCTAACTCGGTCAAGTGCGGCGGAAAGCGAATGGACGTCGATCCTGACGGCTATGGGGCTTCTCAGCGCCTATCTTGAGAAACATGAGACCGTTGAAGGCGGTAAGGTCGTCAACTTTCTTTTGCGCGACAAAAGTAACCCGTCCAGCGTTATGTCGGCCGTTGAGGCTGCCCGCACCAACGCGCGGCTTGTGCGCACAGCCCTGACCCGCGAGGTCTGGGAGGCGGTGAACGAATGCTGGATGGATCTGCGCGATCTGCTCGCCCGGCCGGTGCGGGAACAAAGCCTGCCGGATATCCTGCAGGTGATCCGCCAGCGCAGCGCCTATGTGCGCGGATCGTTGCACGGCACGATGGTGCGTAACGATGTCTATGACTTTGCGCGGATAGGGACGTTCTTTGAACGGGCCGACAACGCCGCGCGCGTGCTGGATGTGAAGTATTACATCCTGCTGCCCTCGATCATGCATGTGGGATCGGCCAGTGACAACGTGCAGTGGGAAACGATCCTGCGCGCGACATCCTCGGCGCGGGCCTACCAGACCCTGCATGAGGGCGAGTACGACCCGCGCATGATCGCGCGTTTCCTGATCCTGGATAAGCGTCTGCCGCGATCGCTGGCGTTCTGTTACCGGAAAATCTCGGACAATCTGGACTATATCGCCAAGGATTATGGGGACCGGATGCCGTGCCATGGCATGGTCGAAAAGATCTGCCACCGCTTTGAAACAATGACGATCGACAAGATCTTCGAATACGGCCTGCATGAATTCGTGACCGAATTCCTGTCCGAAAGCCAGGCGCTGGGCCGCCAGATCGAAATCGACTACAGGTTCTATGAATAACAAGATGAAGTTGAAAATTTCGCATACCACCTCGTATCACTACGACAAACCTGTGCCCTATGCGCTGCAGCAACTGCGCCTGCGCCCCAAGTCGCGGCCGAACCAGGCCGTGCTGGCGTGGGACATCAACATCGCGGGCGGACGCCGTCAGGTGTCGTTCGAGGACGAGCATGCAAACACTGTCGATCTGATCAGTTTTGAGCCTGGCGTACAGGACATCACGGTGCATTGCGAAGGCGAGGTCGACGTATCAGACAATGCGGGCGTGACCGGCAAGCATCTTGGCTTTGTGCCCTTGTGGTTGTTCGAACGCTCTACCCCTCTGACAGTGGCTGGGCCCAATGTGCGCGGCCTTGTGTCCGAGTTCGACAAGCCCAAGGATACGCTTGAGATGCTGCACGAGTTGTCAGCGCACATCCTTGAAAAGGTGCCCTATTCGACGGATCAGACCAGCTCGGAACTGACGGCGGAGCAGGTGGTCGAGGCGGGACATGGTGTGTGTCAGGATCATGCCCATGTCTTTATCGCGGCGGCGCGCAGCCTGGGCATTCCTGCGCGGTACGTCAGTGGTTACCTGATGATGGATGACCGTGTCAGCCAGGATGCCAGCCACGCCTGGGCAGAAGCCCACACGCCCGGATTGGGCTGGGTTGGCTTCGACATTTCCAACGGAATATCGCCCGATGCGCGTTATGTCCGCGTTGCGACCGGGCTGGATTATCTGGGCGCAGCACCTGTATCTGGTATGCGTTACGGGCATGGGACGGAAAATATGCTGGTCAAACTGCAGGTAGAGCAGCAATAATGGTCCAAAGTGTTAACCGGATCGTATGTGATTGATGACATAGCGATCCGGTAAAGCAGGCGGGCAGACTAACACATGACTTATTGCGTAGGCATGCGCCTGAACCAGGGGCTGGTCTTCATGTCGGATACCCGCACGAATGCGGGTCTGGACAATATCGCGACGGCAAAGAAGATGCACACCTGGCAGGTGCCCGGTGAACGCGTCATCACCATTATGACTGCCGGCAATCTGGCCACCACGCAGGCGGTGATCGGGCTGATCGACGAACGCTCCAAAGCGCCGGAGGAACGGAGCCCGTCAATTCTGGCCGCGCCATCCATGTTTCAGGTCGCACGCCTTGTGGGACGAACGCTGAAAGAAGTGATTGCCGACAACATGACCGGGCAGGATCAGGCCATGGCCTCGGCCTTCGGGGCGACGATGATCGTAGGCGGACAGATCAAGGGCAGCGAACCGCGCCTGTTCCTGATCTATCCCGAAGGCAACTTCATCGAAGCCTCGGACGACAATCCGTTCTTTCAGATCGGTGAGACGAAATACGGCAAACCCATTCTGGTGCGCGCCTATGACCCGGACATGTCGTTTGAGAACGCGATCAAACTGTTGATGGTCAGCTTTGACAGCACGATCAAATCCAATCTTTCGGTCGGGTTGCCGCTGGATTACGTGATCTGCCGCGTCGACGAGATGCAGATTGGGTACCAGGACCGGATCGAAGATGATGACCCCTATTACACGACGGTTTCAAACGGCTGGGGGGAGGCGTTGAAAAACGCCTTTGGACAGCTGCCGCAGTTCAGTTTCGACTGATTTTAGCAGGCAGTTTGAGCTGCTTGGCAATCAGGGGGAACGGCAAAGGCCAAATCGCTTACAGGTCCTGACCGGATGCCGGAGCACAATGCGGCTGCGACCCTGGGGTGTCAGAGGCCGCTGAAATCGGTTCGGAGAACTAGAGCGTTTCCGTCCGCCGTGCTTTGGCCGCAGCCTTGCCTTTGTCAAATTCAGCACGCCTGCGGGCGATCTCGTCCGCGCTTAATCTGGCAGGGTTCGAATAATCTTCCCGCCAGTCGGGTGGGCCGGGCCAGACCAGCGGTGACCAATGTGTCGCGCGAGGGCCCTGAGCGGTTTCCAGAAGGTCCAGCGCCATCGCAAGCGTTTGGTCCTGCGAAGGCACGTCATTGGGCCGCCCTGCTGCATTGCCCAAAGGAAAATCGCTGAAAAGAAACCGGGGAACGCCCGCACGCTTAACGATGTCGAGGGCACAGCCCATGATCACTGTCGGAATGCCGGCCTCCTCGACCGCGCGGGCGGCCAGAGCGCAGGATTGGTGGCAGACCGGGCAATTCGGCACGAAGATGACAGCGTCGATCCCGGCGCTTGTCAGCCGGCCCACCAGTTCGGGGCAATCGACGTCCACCGTGTGGCGTTGCGAGCGATTGGTCGGCAAGCCAAAGACAAGCGGCGCGGCCTGTCCGATGCGCCCGGCTTCCTCGGCCCGTTTCAGCGCGGCCAGCGGGAGGTAGCTGCCGGGATCTTCGGCCGTGGTGTGGTCGCGATCAATCGCCACGTGAGAGATCCTGAGATCCGGCACCGGATCCGAAGGCAGCGCGTAGACCTCATAGAATTTGGCTTGCCCGTTATAGGGCGCACCGGGCCCCTGATCGCCAGCCTCGGGGCGGAAGGGGGCTGCGGTTGTCACCACGGCGACAGTGGCCGCCGCAAGATCCGGTGCGGGCGCAAACGGCGCGCTGTCATTCTGCGCCCACTCATAGGCCGCACCGTATCCCAGCGCCCGATAATAGGCGCGCGTGCGGTCGATATAGCGGATCGGTTCAGTCATCGGGCGTTTCGACAGGCCCGCCTTGCTTGACCCAATCGCTGAAGCCTTCGCGCAGATGGGCCGCGTCAAAGCCCATGTCGTTCAGCGCCGCCGTGGCAAGCGCCGACCGCCAGCCCGAGGCGCAATGCAGCACGTACCGCTTCCCGTCCTGACCGAAAACATCGCGGTAATAGGGGCTGTCGGGATCGACCCAGAACTCCAGCATCCCCCGGGGTGCATGGACCGAACCGGGGATGAAGCCTTTCTTGCGTTCGCGAATGTCACGGATATCGACGATCACCGTGTTCGGATCGTTGACGGCCGCAATCAGGTCTGTGGTTTCGACCTCTGCGATCCGGGCGCGGGCTGCGGCGACCAGGTCTGCTGCGGTTGTGTGCAATTTGGGCATCTGGATCCTCCATTTGCCCATTGGTTGGTGCCAAACGCCCCTGCAAGTCAAGCCAAGGGTTGATTGCCTGCGCCTGCTTTGCCATATCGGGTGATGTCTCTGGCACAGGTTCAACGGGCCACCTCGGGTGCAACACCCGCCGTCTCGTATTGATCACCAGAGGAGCTTGCCCAAATGACCAAACCCGTTCCTACCCCCGATGCAGATGCAGTTGACTGGGCAGCGATGAAGCGTGACCTGGCGCCCGTGGCGATCATCGACGAGACGGTGTTGGTCAAGAAACGCTCGCGCGATTTCTTCTGGTATTCCCCGGTGCTGAACGCGCAGCTGAAGCGGTCCTTTGGCGATCTGGTGGCACAGCCCAAGACAAAGGACGAGCTGGCGCAGTGCCTGTCGGTTGCGTTTGGGCACAACGCGCCCGTTGTGCTGCGCGGTGGCGGGACCGGGAATTACGGACAATCCGTGCCGTTGCATGGCGGGCTGATCATCGAGACGTTGGGGATGAGCCGTATCCTCGAGATCGGGCCGGATTTCGTTCGCGTCGAAGCCGGGGCGCTGATGGCCGATATCAATGCGGCGCTCAAGGCACATGGGCGCGAGATGACTATGTTCCCCTCAACGCAGGATATCGCAACGATTGGAGGCTTTGTGGCTGGCGGTTCTGCGGGCATCGGATCGGTCGCCAATGGCCCCCTGCGGGAGCCGGGCAACATCCGCGAAATCCGTGCTCTTTCTGTTGAAGAGACGCCGGTGGAGCATGTCTTTCAGGGCGAAGACGTGCTGCGCATTCACCATGCCTGGGGGCTGAACGGAGTCATTACCGAAGTGACCCTGCGCACCGTGCCGACGCGCGACTGGATCAGTTGCATGGCCACGTTCGACAGCTATGCCGACGCCTATCGTGCGGGGTATGCCCTGGCCAACAGGCAGGATATTGACCGCAAGCTGGTCAGCGTTGTTGACGCAAGGATTGCCGCTTACTTCCCCCGGCTCGAAGGCCATATCCCCAAGGGCCGTGATCTGATGGTCAGCCTTGTGCCGCGCGAACAGCTGGATGCGTTCCACGATCTGATCCGGGCGCATGGAGGTACGGTTGCGCTTTCCATGGATGACGCGGAACGCGCCGCCGCGGGCATTCCGCATGTGTTCGAATTCGGCTGGAACCACACGACGCTGCAGGTTCTGAAATCGGATCGCAGCGCCACCTATCAGCAATATGGTGTCAATGACCCGTCGGACGTGGAGCGCGTGGCCGCATTGCATGCCAGACTGGGGCGCCGCGCATGGATGCATCACGAATTTTCGCGCTATGAGGGGGCAGTCACGGCGTCTGATCTGCCAATCATCTGGACGCAGGATGAAAGCGAATTGCGGTCGGTCGATGCGCTGTACCGCGCCAATGGATGCACCGTTTATGATGCCCATACCTATCAGGTGGAAGGCGGGGGGATGAAACCCGATTTCCGGCACCTGGCGGTCAAGAAGCGGATGGATCCGAAGGGGCTGCTGAACCCCGGTAAATCGCGCAGCTGGGCCGACGTCAGCCATCTGTCGCCGGATGAGATCGAAGCGCTGGCGCGTTAAATGCACCTACTCATGCAGGGACGAAAAAGCCCGCCGGCTGGGGCCGGCGGGTTGCGGCCTTCGATGGGAAATTCGAAAGCCCAAAGTTTCAATGCGCGTCAGGATTTTGCGATCGCGCGCAGCATCCATGCGGCTTGTTCGTGGAAGGCCGACCGTTCGGTAGCCAGGTCTTCGGTCACCACGTCCTTGCGGCCACCGGACATCTCCACCAGGGCATGCATCCGGTGCGCGATGCGTTCATGGTCTTTGGCCAGATCTTCGATCATGCCTGCTGCATCCAGCTCGTCTTCGACGTCCTCAATGACCGAAGCCTGCAGAATGTCGTTCATCCGCGACGGCGCGAGATGCCCCAAAGAGCGAATGCGTTCTGCCAGTTCGTCAGCAGCGGTGAACATGTTTTCATACTGCTCTTCCGTCAGCTTGTGGATCGAATAGAACAGCGGCCCTTCCACATTCCAGTGGTAGGCATGTGTCTTGAATGTCAGGCGATAGGTGTCGGCCAGCACGTTTGCCAGCCCTTCGGCCAGTGCACCGGTATCGCGCACGCCGGTGGAAACCGAATCCGAACTGGGGACAACTTTCAATGCGTCTGTCATGTCATGCTCCTTTCTATTGCTTGTGAGATAAACGCATGACGGGCCGCATTGTTCCTGTTTTGCGGCACGTCAGGAGGCATTTCCGGGCATGCCGCCCGCACGAGCATAATCCACACGGACGCGCAGAAGGGTCGGCAGGGCGGCCTCTGCCGCTGCGGTCAAAGCTGGCTCCAGTTGGTCAAAGGACGTGACATCGCAGAAAACCCACCCGAAAGCCTGCGCAAGCGCCGACCAATCGGGATTGCCAAAAGCAAATTGCTGTCCGTCGCTTTGCTTTTCGTCGATCAGGCCCAGCCCGCCATCTTCCCAGACCATGACGGTTACGGGCAGGCACAGGCGCGCGGCGGTCTCCATCTCCTGCAGGTTCATGAGGAAGTCGCCATCGCCACAGATGGCAATGACCCGGCCTTTGGGCGACAACCGCGCGGCGGCAATCGTGCCGGGCAGGGCAAGCCCCATTCCCGCCAGTCCGTTCGGGATGATGATTTGACCCGGGCGGCGCGCCTGCAAGTTCCGCGCGATCCAAAGCTTGTGCAACCCGACGCCGGACAACACAGTGTCTTCGGGCCGCAAGGCGTCCGAGACAACGCGGCAAATATCCTGCGGCGCCATGCACCTGTCGGATGGGTCTGTGAGTGTCTTGGCCAATGACGCGTCGATGCGGGTTTTCACGTCTGCAAACGCATCCGGCAACGCGCGGCTGGGCAGAGCCTGTCGCAGCCTGTCCACAGCGTCTTGCAGCTCGCCCAAGACGGCCTGCGCCATTGGCCAACCTGGGTTCGCCTCGGGTGCGGTTTCGGAGATATGTACAACCTCAATCTGGCCGCCACGGGTCAGCGCCTCCGGCGGGTACTCAACGGCGTCAAAGCCGATGGCGATGATCAGATCGGCATGAGACAGCACATCATCGGCAAGGTCGTCCTGCGGTTGACCCACAGTGTGGAAGCACAGCGGATGATCGGCCGGCATGACGCCTTTAGCCATGAAGCTGGTCAGGACAGGTGCAGAGATGTGCGTGGCCAACGCCTCGATACCCTTCGCGGCGCCCGCGCGAACCACCCCATGACCTGCGACAATGACCGGCCGTTCCGCGCCCCCAATGCGTTTTGCGGCCTTTTGCAGGCCTGCTTCCTCCGCCACCGACATGGGTGAAGCGGCGGCGCTGTGCGCTGTGCCAGAGGTCTTCATTCCCGCGACATCTTCCGGAAGGCACAGATGTACCGCGCCCGGGGTTTCATCGATCGACAGGCGCACGGCTTCTGCAACCGCTTGCGGGATCTCTTCAGGAACGGACAGCGTGCGACTTTGCTTGGTTACCGGTTGAAACAGCGCTTCAAGGTCGATGATCTGATGGCTTTGAAGCCCCAGCCGGTTCCGCGCGCCTTGCCCGGTCAGTGCAATCAGCGGCGCATGGTCCAGCGTGGCGTCTGCCACACCCGTGACCAGGTTCGTGGCGCCCGGGCCTAATGTGGCCAGGCAGACAGCGGGCTTGCCCGTGATGCGGCCGTGTACCGATGCCATGAAAGCCGCCGATTGTTCGTGCCGGCACAAAACGAAGTCGATGGAGGATCGGTCGATCGCGCGCATCAGGTCGGTTGTTTCTTCGCCGGGCACACCGAATGCGGTGTCGATGCCGTTTGCCTCGAGGCAGGCAATCAGCAGGTCCGCCCCGGTCTGTTCTGTGTCGTCCGTATCTTTCATTCCTGCCTCCTTAAACAATGCCCTGTTCCGCAATGGCTTTGGCCAGCTTGCGATAGGCCGCAATGTTGGCGCCCAGTTGATAGTCGATCTGACCATCTTTCCGCCCTTCTTCGGCAACGCGGGAATGGATTGTCTGCATGATGTCTTTCAATGCGCGGTCTACCTCGTCTGCTGAAAGATACCGACCGTGCGCATTCTGCGAGATCTCGAGCCCGCTGACCGCAACGCCGCCGGCATTGGCCGCTTTGCCCGGTGCGCGGGGAATGCCTTTCCTGGCAAGCAACGCTGCCGCGTCAGATGTCAGCGGCATATTCGCCCCTTCGGCGACCAATTGCGTTCCTGCTTCTGCCAGCATGCACGCCATGTCACGGGTCAATTCGTTCTGCGTGGCGCAGGGCAGGGCGATGTCTGGTTCAAACTCCCATGGTGTCTTGTCGGCGTGAAAGCTGGCACCCAGGGATGTCGGCGGCGCGTTCATCTCTTCGCCTGCGGCTTTGCGTTCTTGCACCCACTCCACCGCCTCTTTTGTCAGACCGTCAGGGGCGTACAGCGTTCCGCTGGTGGAAGAGAGCGTTATGACAGTGCCGCCCAGGTCGATGGCCTTCCCGGCAGCGTGGGTGGCCACATTACCACGGCCCGAAATCGCGATGCGCTGGCCGTCTAGGCCTTTGCCCTGTTCCGCAAGCATGCAGGCCACGAAATAGATCAGACCATATCCTGTTGCCTCGATGCGCATCTGTGAGCCGCCATAGGACAGCCCCTTGCCGGTCAGTGCAGCGGCATAGCTGTCTGACAATTGCCGCCAGGCCCCAAACAGGTACCCGATCTCGCGCGTGCCGACGTTGATGTCACCCGCGGGAACGTCAAGATCCGGGCCGATGAACCGCGCCATCTGACGCATCAACGCCTGGCAGAAACGCATGATTTCCGCGTTCGACCGGCCCCGGGGGTCGAAATTCGCGCCGCCCTTGGCGCCGCCCAGAGGCAACCCGGTCAGCGCGTTCTTGAAGCATTGTTCGAAGGCCAGGAATTTCAGCGTGTCGACAGTGACATCCGGGTGAAAGCGCAGCCCGCCCTTGTAAGGCCCTATCGCATTCGATGCCTGCACGCGCCATGCGCGGTTGATCTGAACGTCGCCCGCGTCATCTTCCCACACGACGCGGAAGGACAGGATGCGGTCCGGTTCGGCCAATCGGTGCAAAACGCGTGCTTTGGCGAACTCGGAATGTGCCTTTTCGATTGGCAGGACGTCCCGCGCCACTTCTTCCAGCGCCTGCCAGAAATTCGGTTGGGCGGCGGCGTCACCGTCAATCTTGCTGAGGAATGTGTCGGTCAATGCCGTAGCTCTGTCCATTTCATCTTCCTTTCAAAAAACAAGGGCCCGTAGGCCCCTTAGTTTGTGGAAACCTGGAAGTGCTTCAGCGGCTGGCGCCACGCAGAAGTCGGGCAATGATCGCAAAGGCCAGCAGGACGAGGAAAACGAAGAACAGAATCTGAGCGATCCCGGCTGAGGCGGATGCAATACCGCCGAACCCGAAGACGCCGGCAATGATGGCAAGAACAAAGAAAACAACGGCCCAATACAACATGTCAAAACCCTTTCACTGTTTGTGGATGCATCATGAACGTTTAACCGCGTTGATTGTTCCGAACGTCCGGTGGAACTTAAGGAATTCTTTTGCGTTCACTCTACGGAAGGAACGTGGAAATGCCAAAAACGCATGCGGCGATAATCTTTTCCTGGTGCACGGACGCACATCTGCGTTCGGTTTTCGCGGGGTCAGCCGAACAAGCGCGGAACATGACCCTGGAAGACCGGTATCTCACCGCGCCTTCCCAACGAAATTCAGGTCCTGCGGCCAATTCGTCAGCCGGTTCCGCGCGTTTCAGCCAAAGGAGGTCAACATGTCGGCAGAGGTTCTAATTCCTGTATTTGCCGGCCTGACATTTGCCGCCGTCCTGTTGTGGGCGTTTGTCGGGAAGCAGAATACGGAAGACATCAAGAAGGATCTTTTCCCTTCCGAAAGAAAATCGGAAAAAGAAGAGAGATAAAGAGAAAGGGCACTCTGAAGAAGTGCCCTTTCTGTTATTCTATTTCCGGTTTGATCTGCGCATAGGTCAGCATCGTGAAAACGGCGGTTCCACCAAGGACATTGCCGATCAGAACGGGCAGAAAAAATCCGAATACAGCCTGCCCCGCGGGTAGCAATCCTTGCACCATCAGGATGGCCATTTCGACCGAGCCGGCGATGATGTGAGTGAAATCGCCAAGCGCGATCAGCCATGTGAAAATCACGATCAACAAGACCTCGTTGTTGAGCGCAGACGGCAGCATCCACACAATCGCCGCGATCAGGATGCCTGCCGGAATGCCACGCATTAGACCCTCTGCTGGGGGCATGCCGGTTGCGTGGCGGCTGAGGTCATTGACGACCGACAGCAGTTCATCTGTGAGCACGGGCGTGTGCACAAGGAAAGACGCGATGATGAAGGCGCCGACGATGTTTGCGGCCAGTACAATTCCCCACAATCGGGCCGTGCGCCAGATGCAGGTGCTGGTTGGGTGTATCATAACGGGCACAACGGTCGTAATCGTGTTTTCCGTGAACAGCTGCATCCGCCCCAGAATGACCAGCAGAAACCCGAGTGAATAGCCGAGATTTTCGACGATATAGCGCCATTCAGCATCAGGCAGATGCGCGCGCAGATACGCTTCGCCCAGTACCGAGAAGCTGATCAGCACACCGGCGGCAACACCCGACCAGAAAAGGGCACGGACCGGCCTTTCCAACTCTTCTTCGCCATTGCGGCGGATCGTTTCGAATATCAGACGGGGAGAAAGTCCGGATGCCTCTTCAACGGCTTCTTTTTCGCGCTCCTCGCGCACCAGTTCTGCATTCTTGTCAGACGATGTGTCAGTCACTCAATGTCTCCTGATAATTGTCTTGTGACAAACGCAGACATGGCGAAAAAGTTCCGGGACTTGTATAAGTCATTGAAAATAAACCAAATCCATAGCTTCTTCTGACGGGTTGATTGCATTTCGATGTATGTCACCGAACTAATATTGGAACTTTGCGGGGCGTGACGCGTTGATTGATAACAGATAACGAACGAAGGAGTTTTCCATGTCAGCACCTGACACAAATGTCGAAACGCAAACGAAACGTCATAAGGGACCACTTGTTGGCATCGCCATTGCCGTCGCATTTGGCGTTGTCATGTTCCTGACGATTTTCTTCAGCGCAGCGGATGACGATGATGCTGCAACTACAGCAGGGCCGCAGATGATCGAGTCTGGGTCCGGCAGTTAATGGCGCTTTATCGGATTTACTTGCAGACACAGATGAGGAGGAAAACTCATGGTTGAGATTTATGGTATTGGCGGGCTTATCGTCCTGGTTCTATCCATCTGGGCTATCGTTTCGATTGTCGGCTCCGCTGCCGGCACAGGAACAAAAATCTTGTGGATCCTCTTCGTGCTTATTCTGCCTGTCCTGGGCTTTATCTTCTGGCTAATCTTCGGGCCGAAAGCAGCCCCGCGCCACGGCTAACGGTTATGAAGCTAAGGCGGCCACAGACGGCAGTCTTTTGCGTTCAGGCAGCAACCCAGCGCACCGCAAAGGGCCGCTTTAGCAAACATGGTCAGGACATTTCTTCCGTCAGGGCTGGCGGTTCTTCACGTGTGACGGCTTCGACCCTGAAAACAACTTCCAGTGTGTAGTCGCTTTCCGTCTCATGGACCTGCTGAGTGCCGTCCAGCTGGCTCACAAACGCTTTCATCAGGCGTTGACCGATCCCCCCGCTGGCAGACAGTTCGGAGTCGTCGTCGGTATCATCTGTGGTGCCGCGCGTATTGAATACGACGAGGCGCAGCCGGTCTTCCGGCAACTCTTCCAGCGTGACCGCCACTTCGGGTTTGCCGCCCGGCGGCACACCAACATACTTGACTGCGTTCGTTAGCGCTTCGGCCAACAGCATGGAAAGCGTGACGGATTGATCCTGGTTCAGCCTGACCGAGACGGCGTCGATTTGTGTCCCAACTGGATTTCCGTTGATCGGTGGGCGTTGTCCCAGCTCGTTCACAAGGCGTTCGACCAGGATCTGTGTATCGACGGTGACCATTTCGGATGTGTTGTTCATCGTGTGGTGAACCATCGCCAAACCGCGCACCCGGCGCTGCAACTGCGTGAGCATGCGCCGCGTCTCGGATGTGTTGGCGTTGCGCAAATGCATATTCATGATGGAAGCAATCAGTTGGAGGTTGTTCTTCACCCTGTGGTGAACCTCCCGCAGTAACAGGGTTTTTTCTTTCAAATCCTGCTCTTTCTGGCGTTCGCCTTCTTCGATCAGGATCACCATCCGGTTGAAAGATTTTTGTATGAATTCGAATTCCTGTGTACTGCTGTCCAGATTGAGGACCTGGCCGCGCTCGCCCAGGGCGAAACGGCGCAAGGCCGAACGCAATTCGTTCAGGTGCCGGATCACCAGCCGGTGCAAACCCCACAGGGCAATGGCCAAGCCCGCCAACCAGATCAGGATCGGGAACATAAGTGTCAGACCTGCATTGATGGGTGTCACTGATGACGGCACTGCATCCATTGGCCAGCTGCCGATGACCGCTACCTCGTCGTGCAAAAGTTCCGAAAAGGCAAAGAGCCGACGTTCGCCGCGAAAGCTCGTTCCAAAGAAGGTGTGCTCACCCGTTTGCTCAAGAGCGGTCTTGATCCCCGTGGACGGCAGCAGGGACCCCAGCGTTTCCATCGCAACATTCGAGGCAAGCACCTCTCCGCTCTTGTTGACCAACGCGATTGCGATACCGCTATCTGCATAATCCTGATCGGCTTCATCCACAGACAGCCGCAGAGGGATGGACAGGGAAACAAAGCCCGCCAGATTGCCCCCGTCGAAAGCCGGTTGGGTTACGATAATCACGGATTGCCCGGTCACCGCCCCGGAAAGCGTCAGCTCGAAGGTCAGTTCCGGGTTTTCCATCATCGTTTGGAAGCGGTCAGATGATGAGAAGTCGAAAGATCCTCCGCTGGATGAGCACGTCATCCGCCCCGAGGTGTCGATCCACGCGGCCAGAACGAATGTCTCCTGAGCATTCAGATAGGATCGCATGAGGTTGTTGCACGCCGCATCGTCCAGATCATCGTTGACGATGGAAACGCCCAGCGCTTTGGCCGCCCCGCGCGCGCGTTGCAGCAACTCCCGGTCCAGTCCGGCCGCTGCAACGGTGCGCGCCAGGACCAGGTTCCGCGACAGCTGGTCAGCATCCAGAATCACGGCCCGCGTCTGAAGAAGTGAGATGACACCCAATGGCAAAAGGGCCACCGTCATTAATGCGGCCAGATATACCGTCAGGCGTTGAGGGCGCTGCATGCGGCCTCTCTCATGCCGCGGGTCGGGATTGAACCACGCCGGTGGTCACGGCGTCCGTGATGTCGATCGATTCGGTTTCGTCCATATCCATCAGCTCGATCAGGCGGGCGCGGGCGCGATTCACCCGGCTTTTGATAGTGCCCAGAGCGACGCCACAGGTCTCGGCCGCTTCCTCATAGGAGAAGCCTTGTGCCCCAACCAGAACCAGCGCCTCGCGCTGATCATCGGTCAGCTGATCGAAAGCCTGTGAAAAGTCGCGCAAGACCAGTTTGCCGTCATGTTCAGGCTTTTGGGACAGTTTTTCAGCCATTACGCCGTCAACGTCTTCGACTTCGCGCTTCCGTTTCCGGTGAAGAGAGAAATATGTGTTGCGGACGATCGTGAACAGCCACGCTCGCATGTTGGTGCCTTGCTGGAACTTGTCCAGATTGCTCCAGGCTTTGACCAAGGCATCCTGCACAACATCGTCTGCGGTCGCGGAGTTGCGGCACAGGCTGATGGCGAAGGCGCGCATCGCACCGATGTGTTCAACAATTTCTTCCTTGGGATCGCTCATGACTTACCTCCGGCTTCTGTATTGCGAAGCTGCTCCAGCAAGTCCGTGAAGCGGGAGGGAAGCGGCTCTTCCGCGACCTTGTCAAAGGCCCGTTTCAGGTTCTGATCGATCTCATCGTCGAGATCTCTCCGGTTGCGCCGCGGATGCTCCGGTTTAGCCATTTTCTGTGCCATCACTTTTTTTGCCCTACTTTGGAACAAAACGCATCACGGGGCGTTTGGTTCCATGAAATAGCAAATTTTCTGAGGAAGACAAAAAATGACGGGACTGACTGGTGATGAGCTTGCCAATGAAATCGGCGACCTTCTGCCATATTTGCGGCGCTATGCACGTGCCCTGACCGGTCGGCAGCAGAGCGGAGACAGCTTCGCTGTGGCAACGTTGGAAGCAATTCTGTCAGATCCGGCACCTATCAGCCAAGAGACCGATTTGCGTGTTGCCCTTTTCCGTGCGTTCCACAACATCTGGGCATCGACGGGGGCAACGGTCGATCCATCATCGGCCGATACGGGATTGGAAAAGCAGGCGCAGAAAAGGCTGGCCCAGCTTACGCCGAACACGCGTGAAGCACTGTTGCTGCGGACAATCGAAGAGTTCCGGGTCGAACAAATTGCGCGCATTCTTGGCGTCGAAGAAGAAGAGGCGGCCGAGCTTGTGGACATCGCTTATGCAGAAATGGCGCGCAGTGTATCGGGGCGTATTCTGATCATCGAAGACGAGGCAATCATCGCCATGGATCTTGAATCCATGGTGTCGGATCTGGGTCACGATGTTGTTGGCATTGCACGCACGGAAAAAGGTGCGATTGATCTGGCCGCCTCGCAGGATTTCGACATGATCCTGTCTGACATCCAGCTTGCAGATAACTCCAGCGGAATTGATGCGGTAAACAGGATCCTTGATACACACGGGGACTGCCCGGTGATCTTTATCACGGCGTTCCCGGAACGTCTGCTTACGGGCAAAGGGCCCGAGCCCGCATTTCTGATCACCAAGCCCTATACCGAAGAACAGGTGAAATCGGCCGTGAGCCAAGCCATGTTCTTTGCCAGCAGCGAAGCGATCAAAGTCTAATCCCCGAACACCCAGGAAAGAAAATACCCGTGGGGTTGCCCCCACGGGACGGAGAGATTGCATGGAAAACGAAATCGTCGAGACGAGCAGCGAGATTGCACAAGGCCTTTGGGAAAGGCTGACGGGCCTGCTGGATGCGGAGATCTACAACGGGACGTCGATAAGCGATCTGCTGACCCTTGAGGCCATTCTTGGGATCTTGGGAAACACCGTCGCGGCTGTCTTTATCCTGTGTGTCGGTCTGCTTTTGTCGCGTATCGTGCGCCGTCGGATCAGGGCCATTGGGGAAAGCCACTCGCGGCTGGACAGTACGCTCTTTAATTTCCTCAGCAATCTGGCCGGCTATACCATACTTGGCTTTACGTTCCTGTTCATCCTGAACACCTTCGGCATTCAGACGACGTCAATCATCGCGGTGATCGGTGCAGCCGGTCTGGCGGTAGGTCTGGCCTTGCAGGGCACTCTGTCGAACGTCGCTGCGGGGGTCATGATCATCCTGTTCCGCCCTCTGAAAATCGGCGATTTCGTTCAGATCAATGATGTTATGGGAACGGTCAAAGACATCACGTTGAACTATACCGAACTGGCCGATATGGGGAACGTGAAGGTGATCGTCCCAAACTCCGAAGTTTGGGGGAACACGATCAAGAACTACTCTGGTTACAACCAGCGGCGTGCCGAATGGGTTTTTGGCGTTGGCTATGGTGCTGATCTGGCTCTCGCCGAAAAAGTCATTCGTGACACGATCATGGCCGATCCGCGGTCGCTGGAAACGCCCGAGCCCTTCTTTCAGGTCAATAATCTTGGAAGCAGCAGTGTCGATTTCCTTGCGCGCGTGTGGTGTAGCAGCGGTGATTACTTCGCCTATCAGGCGGACATGAAGCGCAAGGTGAAAGAAGCATTGGATGAAGCCGGCATCAATATTCCGTTTCCGACGCGCACGGTGGTTATGGAACAGGTGAAGGCGGATGCGCAGGAGGCATGAGCGCGATCAAGGCCCTGGGTCAAATCAGCCCTTTTGACATTGCCAGCAAGGCAGCGTGGTGCCGGTTCCGGGCCGTCAGCTTCCGGGTTGCGTTGCCCAAATGGTAGTTAACCGCCGAAACTGACAGCAACATGCGTTCGGCGATTTCTTCGCTGGTCATGCCCTGAACGACCCAGATCAGGCTTTCACGCTCGCGCGGGCTGAGCGGGCTGTGCGCGGGCGCGTCTTCGTCACTTCGCTCAATCAGGCGATCGGTGATCTGATGGGCGGCCACGTGCAGCTCGGGCCCGGCTTCCCTCAAGATGTCGCGAATGTCGCTGGCGCTTCCGGCTGTGAAGGACACCAGCCCCATTGATCCATCCATCGACCGTACCGGGATGGATACGCCGTAAACGATACCGAAGTCCTCAGCCTCCCAGAAAACGCGTCTTTGGCGCTTTTCGAAATCGGACAGAAATTTCGCCCCACCCCACCAGAAAGGAGCCTTCGCTTTCCGTCCCAAATCGCAGACCGGGTCCAGTTGGTCATAGCGGCGGCTGGTGTACCGTTCGATCCAGGCCCCGTCGTAGTTGGTATGCAGGTTCAGATCCTGCGCCTTCTGCTGGTTGGCCCCGCGTATGAGCTGAACAAAGCTGTAATGGTGCAGATCATGCCGGGCAAGAAAGCCGTCGATCTCGCCCTGGAACGCGGCCAGCGGGATGTCGGTGGCCCTGTCGAAAAAACTGATCTGTCCCAGTTGTGCGGTCATGTGATCTCCGATGCCACCCAGTGTTGGGTCCATCTTTGGACGTGATTGTTGGCCAAGGGCGTTCTTTTTGCAAGATTTGCCAGTTGTGCCGAATTCAGGTGCCGCGCGATCCTTTCCCCACAACAGGGAGATTTTCGCAATGAAAACACTGAACTCAAAATCACTGGCGCTGGCGACGGTCAGCCTGCTTGCGCTGGGTGCAGGGGCGGCATCGGCCGAGGTCATGAAGATCGGCGTCCTTGCCCCTCTGACCGGACCGACCGCGTCAGATGGGGAAGAATTCCTGCGCGGCGTGCAATGGGCCGTAGAGGAAGCCAACGCCAAGGGGGGCGTGGCCGGATACACGTTCGAAATCGAAGTGGCCGATGTCAAAGACCACTCGGCCGCAAATGTCTCAAGCGCGGTTGAACGCCTTCTGGGCACGGACGGGGTCGAGGTGATCCTGACCGGATATGCCAGCCTGTCGATGTTCGAAGTCGACTTGATGGCCGAAGAAAACATGCCCTATATCGCGGCTGGGCCCAGTCCGGGCTTTGCGGCTATCGTCAGCCAGGATCCCGATTACTATACCTGCTGCTGGTCCTACACCGCGTCTTTCAAAGGTTATGAAACCGATGTTCTGCCCATGGTGGAAAGCCTTGCAGAAGCGGGCAAAGTCACGCTGGACAGCAAGACGGTTGCGATCATTTCGTCGGACAACCCCTATTCCAAGACCATCTCGGAGGGGGTGAAACTGTCCTTCACCGAAGGCGGATGGGACGTTGTCGTCGATGAACTGGTCCCTTTTGGAGAAGTCAGTGACTGGAAGGTCATCCTTGCCAAGGTGAACGAAACCAATCCCGACCTGGTGATCAATACCGATTACATCCCCGGAAACTCGGCCCTGTTCCATAGGCAATTCCTTGAGAACCCGACCGACAGCCTTGTCTTCCTGCAATATGCGCCCTCGGTCCCGGAATTCGTCGAGCTGACAGGCGATCAGTCCACAGGTGTTCTGTACAACCTGATCGGCGGCCCGCTCGATTCACCGAAATGGCCGCGCGGTCAGCAGCTGATGCAGGAATATCGCGACAAGTTCGGTATTGAATCCGGGGCCTATGGTGTGGGCCTTTATGAGATGACCAACATGTACTTCATGGCGCTGGAACAAGTCGGCGATCCGACAGACCGCACCGCGATCGGCAAGGCCATCGGTAGCATCAAGCAAGAGACTGTCGCCGGGAATATCGAGTTCGACCCCGAAACCCATGTTGCCCTGCAAAGCAATGACCACATCCCGGTGTCCTTCTGGCAGCTGTGGGACGGTGAACGCGTTCTGGTCGGCCCGGAGAAATTCGCCAATGGCGAATTCCGCCTGCCGCCCTGGGTGAGCGGCAACTGAACTCAATGAAGGTGTCCCCGCTGCGCCCAAGCGCGGCGGGGGCTTTTGCACCCATGTCCGAACCGCTTCTCTCAGCCCGTGGCTTGACCAAGCATTTTGGCGGCCTAAAGGCCGTCGATGATGTCAGCTTTGACGTGCATCCCGGGGAAATCCTGGGCATCGCCGGCCCGAATGGCAGCGGCAAGAGCACGCTGTTCAACATCATCACCAAAGTCCCCTTCGGCCCTACCGCCGGAGAGGTTGCGTTGGACGGGCGCAGCCTTGGCGGGCTGGGCGCACATGCTATCGCGCTTTCTGGCGTTGCACGCACCTTCCAGCGGGAAAACGTGTTTGCGTCCCTCAGCGCGGTCGACAATGTGCTTGTCGCCGTGGAGGCACATGCGCCCAAGCTGCAGTTCGATCAGCAGGTCGCGCGGGCGGGCCAGATCCTTGATCTGGTCGGGTACCCACCGACCATGCACAATATGCTCGCTGGTGGGGTGCCGATTTTCTATCGCAAGCAGTTGATGATCGCCTCGGCCCTGGCGCTGAAGCCGCGGGTGATCTTGATGGATGAACCCGCCTCCAGCCTGACCGGACCTGAGATTGACCGGATGCGCGATATTGTCCTGGCGATCCGCGCCTCGGGTGTGACGGTCGTTCTGATCGAACATGTCCTGTCCCTTCTGATGGAGGTGTCCGATCGCTTGATCGTTCTGGATCAGGGGCGTGTCATTGCATCGGGCGCTCCACGGGTGGTGATTGCCGATGCCAAGGTGGTTGAAGCCTATCTGGGGGTCGCGCATGGCTGATCCGATCCTGCAAGTGACAGACCTTTCTGGCGGGTATGACCCGGTCCAGATCTTCCGCGATATCAACCTGTCGGTCGGTGCGGGCGAAAGCATTGGCATTTTCGGGCCCAATGGCCACGGCAAGACAACGCTTCTGAAAACGCTCAGCGGCCTGATTGATCCGTGGAGCGGCGATATCCGCTTTGACGGCCAGCAGATGAACCGCTCCGGCGCGCGTGGCAGCCGCCGCTGGCAGAACTTCAACTATGATGCGATCACGCGCCGCCGGATGGATCCCAAGACTGTCGCGCGGGCGGGGCTGATTCATGTGCAGCAAGGCAATCTGCTGTTTCCGGAGCTGACTGTGGACGAGACCCTGTCGATCTCGACCCGTGCCGCATCCGGCAGGCAGGGGTGGAGCCGTGCGGACGTTCTGGGCCTTTTCCCCCGTCTGTCCGAGCGGTTGGTCCACAAGATCCGGTTTCTGTCGGGTGGGGAGCGGCAGATGGTGTCTGTCGCGGCCGGTCTGCTGTCGGCCCCGCGCATGCTGATCCTGGATGAACCGACCCTGGGCCTGTCACCCAAGGTTCGGTCCGAGCTGTGTGACGCCATTGTCACTGTGCGCGAAACCGGCCTGCCGATCATCCTGATTGACCAGGATGTGGCGTTCCTCGAACGGATTATCGACCGGCTTTACCTGTTCGACCACGGACGCATTTCCCGCGTGATGGAGCGGGATGAGATACCCGGCCACGAGGGCCTGATGGCCATGCTTTTCGGAGAGGTGACCTGATGGATCCGATCACCCTTTTCTCGATCATCAAGGGCGGGCTGGTGCTGGGCGCGCTCTATGCGCTTATGGCCACGGGTTTGTCGCTGGTCTGGACGACGCTGGGCATTTTCAACTTTGCACATGGCGCATTCATCGCGTTGGGAGCCTATGTCGCCTGGCAATTCGCCAGTGCGGATGCATACGGCCTGCCGCTGGGTCTGGCGCTGGCGGTGACGACGGGGGTGATGTTTGCCATCGGGGCCGTCATCCATTTTCTGCTGGTCAAACCGTTCGAGCGGCGCGCCGATGTCGTCCTGATCACGGTGATTACCACGCTGGCCGGTTCCGCCATTCTGGAAAACGCCTTGCTGCTGATCTGGGGGCCGAGATCGAAGCAGATCCCGGAATTGGTCGAAGGCACCGTCGCAGTGGCCGAGTTTCAGCTTGCCTGGTCCGAGGTTCTTTTGCTGGTCGTCGTGCTGGCGATCCTGATTGGTCTGGGCCTGTTCCTCAGATACACACGCCCGGGCCGGTCGATGCGGGCGGTGTCGCAGAACAGGGAAGCGGCGCAGCTTCTGGGGCTGGATGTCCCGATCTATTTCGCATTGGCCTTCGGACTGTCTGCTGTCACTGCAGGACTTGCCGGTGTCTTTGTCGGCACGATCCGCTTCATGAACCCCGCCATGGGGGCAGAACCGCTGATGAAAGCGCTGATCGTCGTGATCTTTGGCGGGATCGCCCGGTTTTCCAGCCCGATCTATGCGGCCTTCATCATCGGCTTGCTTGAAGCCTTCTCGATCTATGTCTTTGGCCTCTATTGGGCGCCTGCGGTCCTTTTCCTGACCATGATTGTCGTCTTGCTGATCAAGCCCGAGGGGCTGTTCGGCAAATATCAAAGAACGCTCTGACATGCGCTATGATCCGTCCCTCCACCGAACCCAGGGCTTGCTGCCGCTGCTGATCGCGCTGGCTGCGCTGATCGTGTATCCGTTTGTTTTCGATGCCACCTATTTCCGCCACGTGGTCATCCTGGCCTTTGTCTTTGCCATCGTTGCCACCAGCTGGGATCTGAGCCTGGGATTTGGCGGGCTGTTCAACTTTGCCCATGTGGCGTTGTTTGCGGTCGGCATCTACACTTACGCAATCCTGGCCAAGACACTGGGCTTTTCGCCATGGCTGTCGATCCTGGCGGGTGGGGGCACGGCCGCATTCGTTGCGCTGCTGATCGCTTTGCCGGTTCTCAGGCTGGACGGGATTTATGTGATCCTGGTCACCATCGCGCTGAGCCAATTGATTTATCTGGTCGTCATCTCTTCGTCGGATGTGACCGGTGGCACTTCAGGCATGGTCACCCTGCCGACGCTGACCATCGGGGATTATCGCCTCTCCCGCGACGGGCGGATCGGGTATTACTTTGTCGGGCTGGCGCTGCTGGTGGCCAATCTTGGCTTTCTGTACTGGGTGACCCGATCGCGCCTGGGCCGCTCTATCGTCGCGCTGCGTGACAACAAATACTATGCCATTGCCCGCGGAATATCCGAGGCCCGGACCCGTGCCCTGACCCTGATGGCCAGTGCGGTGTTCACCGGTATGGCGGGTGCGTTTTACGCGGCCTATCTGCGCGTGGCCTCACCCGATGCGTTCGGGATCGGGTTTCTGACCCTGCTTCTGTCGATCCTGCTGGTGGGCGGCGCGGGTACGATCTGGGGCCCGGTTCTGGCGGCGTTTGCCATTTCGGTCGCCAGTGAATGGCTCAGCGGTTTTGGCGCCTGGCAAAACATCATCATCGCGCTGGCGATCATTCTGATCGTCGTGTTCTATCCCGGCGGTCTCTGGGCTGCGTTGCAGGAACTGCGGCAGGCCGCTGATGGAGCGCGCACCAGCCTGATGGCCCGTTGGCGGCGGCGCGAACGCCCCGCCCGGGAGGCGCTGACCGGTGCCCCGGAACGCATGTTGGAAACGCCTCATGGCAGCATCGCGATTGCAGATACAGGTGGCGACAAACCGGCGCTTTTGTTCCTGCACGGCAATTCCGCCTGCAAAGAGGCGTTCTGCAAACAATTCCGCGCGTTTTCAGACGCCTATCGCGTGATCTCGTTCGATTATCCGGGCCACGGGGTGTCGTCCAACGCCGATCCCGAAACCAGCTACAACATCCCCGCCTATGCCGAGATTGCCGAGACTGTTCTGGCCGATTGCGGCATCTCCGAAGTCTATGTCTTTGGCTGGTCTCTGGGTGGCTATGTCGCGCTGGAGCTTGCGGCGCGCGGGAATATCACGGTCAAGGCGCTGGGCATCACCGGGACCTCTCCGCTGAATATGGTGCCGGATGATTTCGGGCGTGGTTATAATCCGGATTCCCATCTGGTGCTGGCAAGCAAGCAGTATTTCTCGCGCACGGAGTCAGACAATTATGCCAACAGTGCGACCGCCCCGATTTCCGAAGAATCAGCTTTCCTCCACCGGAACTTGCGCCGCACCGACGGGCGCGCGCGGTTCTACATGCTGGGCCGGTTGGGCGTGGTGGACTGGCCGCGCCAGATGCGGATGCTGCGCGAGGGGCGCATTCCCTTCGCCATTCTGAATGGCAGCGACGATCCCTTCCTGAACCACGACTACATCGCGCGGCTGAAATACGGAAATCTTTGGAATGGCTCGCCCCAGGACATTCCCAACGGCCGTCATGCGCCGTTCTTCAACCAGCCGGATGCGTTCAATCTGGAACTGTTCCGCTTCCTGAAAAGC
Source organism: Aestuariivita boseongensis (assembly GCF_001262635.1). Classification (GTDB taxonomy): domain Bacteria; phylum Pseudomonadota; class Alphaproteobacteria; order Rhodobacterales; family Rhodobacteraceae; genus Aestuariivita; species Aestuariivita boseongensis. The sequence goes on along the minus strand of NZ_JXYH01000003.1, from coordinate 97,416 downwards.
GCGGATCGCTAAACGCAGGCATTATTGGATTTGGTCGGAGTGAGAGGATTCGAACCTCCGGCCCCTGCCTCCCGAAGACAGTGCTCTACCAGGCTGAGCTACACTCCGACCGTGGCGCGGTGAGTAGCGCCGGTCATTTGAATTTGCAAGCGGTATAATGGCCGCGACGGGGTGCGGCCACAGGCTTAGAGGCTTGCGTCCAGCGCCGCGAGGATCGCGTCGCCCATTTCCGTGGTCGACACGGGTGCCACGCCTTCTTCGCCCAGAAGATCGGCTGTGCGTACGCCATCGGCCAGCACCTTCTCAACGGCCTGTTCCAGACGGTCCGCTTCGGCACCGGCATCAAAGGAATAGCGCAGCGCCATCGCAAAGCTCAGGATACAGGCGATGGGGTTGGCCTTGCCTTGCCCTGCAATGTCGGGGGCCGATCCGTGCACCGGCTCGTACAGCGCCTTGGGACGGCCATTGGCCATCGGCGCGCCCAGCGATGCCGAAGGCAGCATGCCCAGCGATCCGGTCAGCATCGCGGCCAGATCGGACAGGAGATCGCCAAAGAGGTTGTCGGTGACAATGACGTCGAACTGCTTGGGCCAGCGGGTCAGCTGCATTGCACCTGCGTCGGCATACATGTGGCTCAGCTCGACCTCCGGATAATCCGCGCCGACCCGTGTGACGACCTCACGCCACAGGATGCCGCTTTCCATCACGTTGGCCTTTTCCATCGAACACAGCTTCTTGCCCCGCCGCATCGCCAGTTCAAAGGCAGACCGTGCAACCCGGTCGATCTCGCTTTCCGTGTAACGCTGGGTGTTGATGCCCACGCGTTCGTTGCCTTCCTCGAAGATCCCGCGAGGTTCACCGAAATACACGCCAGAAGTCAGTTCGCGGACGATCATGATATCAAGGCCCGCGACCACGTCTTTCTTCAGCGATGAGAAATCCGCCAGCGCATCAAAGCACTGCGCGGGGCGCAGGTTTGCGAAAAGGTCCATCTCCCTGCGCAGGCGCAGCAGGCCGCGCTCGGGCTTCACGCTGAAATCCAGACTGTCGTATTTCGGACCGCCGACGGCACCCAGAAGCACCGCATCCACTTCCTGCGCCTTGGCCATGGTGTCGTCATGCAGCGGCGTGCCATGCGCGTCATAGGCCGCCCCACCCACCAGATCTTCGCTGACGTCGAACACCATGTCGCGCTTTGCGCCGTACCAGTCGATGATGCGTTTCACCTCGGCCATGACTTCGGGGCCGATCCCGTCACCGGGCAGGATAAGAAGGGAAGGGTTCGACATGAGGATCTCCTTGGCAAATCTCGCGAGGGCGGCGTACCCCGCAGGCGCAGCCGGGTCAATAAGCCCTGAAGAAAGAGCTGGAGAAAGGTGTCTCAGGCGAATTCTGCCGTCAGCCGTTTGTCCAGCGCCCGCCAGATCGCATCCACACGCGGCGCTTTGCGTACCGTCTGGTGCGCAGTCAGCCAGATCTCAAGGGGCGGTATTGGCAGGTCCAGATGCAGTTCCTCGACCAGAGGATCGGCACGCCCGACCCGGGCCTGGGTAAACCCGATGCCACAACCTGCGCGGACCATCTCCCAATAGGTCGGGTGATGATCGCAGCGCACCGCGAAACTTTCCGGCCCACCGGGCCAGCCCAGTTCATGCATCGTATCGACGATCAGGGTCGACCGGTCATAGCCAACAAGATCATGGTCAAGCAGGTCTTCAGCTGTCTCAGGCCTGCCGCGCCGTTCCAGATAACTGCGCGCGGCGAAGGTGCCCAGTTCGATATCCGCCACGTGGCGTGTTACCAGTTCCAGCTGGTCGGGCCGATACATGCGGATCGCAATATCGGCCTGTCGGAACAGCAGGTTTTCGCTGCTGTCACTGGGTACGACCACAAGCTGGATCATCGGATGTTCCCGCCGGATTTCGGCCAGCATGCGTGGCAGAACGTGATGGGCCATGAAATCGCTGCTGGCGATGCGCACGGTGCCGCTTGATGTGTCCGAATGCGCCTCGGCCTGCAGGGCGATGGTGGCCATGGCTGCGCGCATCGCTTCGGCGGCGGGGCGCATCTCGGCCCCTATATCGGTCAGGACCAGTCCGCGCGCATGGCGGTGAAACAGTTCGACCCCAAGGCCGTCTTCCAGCGCTTTGACATGGCGGCCAATCGTGGGCTGGCTTTGGCCAAGCCTTTGTGCGGCGGCCGAAAGAGAGCCGGTTTCAGCCACGGCAAGGAAGCTTTGCACATGGGACCAGTCGGTAAAGGGGGCCGAATTATCCATTCATAAATGAATACATAATGCAGAAATTCATACAATATATTTCGAGTTCTTGTTGGCGCATAGTGTTTGGGACATCAGCTTACAGGAGGTTCAGATGACCCAAACAGTTCTTATTCTTGGACAGTCCGGCCGTTTCGGCCACAACGCAGCCAAGGCGTTTCGTCAGGCGGGCTGGCAGGTGAAAGGGTTCGACCGTAAATCCGATACGCTGCACCAGTCGGCGCAGGGTGTCGATGTGATCGTGAACGCATGGAACCCGCTTTATACAGACTGGGCCGAACAGGTTCCCGAAATCCACGCCAAGGTGCGTGCGGCGGCCAAGTCGGTCGGGGCCACGGTTATCATCCCAGGCAACGTTTATGTCTTTGGCCCCGATGTCGCGCCGCCCTGGTCGGAAAGCAGTCCGCATCGCGCGACCAATCCGCTGGGTCAGATCCGCCGCAGGATGGAACGGGCCTATGCCGAAGAAGGTGTGAAAACCATCATCTTGCGCGCCGGTGATTTTCTGGACACGCGCGCTTCGGGCAACTGGTTTGATCAGGTGATGATCAAATCCTTGCGCAAAGGCAAATTCGTCTATCCGGGCAATCCCGATATTCCACATGCCTGGGCCTATCTGCCCGATCTCACCCGCGCTGCCGTAGCGCTGGCGGAAAAGCGCGACAGCCTGCCGGATTTCGTGGACCTGCCCTTTCCTGGGTACACCCTGACAGGGCACGAGATTGCCGCCCATCTGCAGGATCTGACCGGGCATCCGGTGCGCCTGAAACGGATGAACTGGCTTCTGCTTCATTTGGCGAAACCGGTCTGGCCCATGGCGCGCTGCCTGCTTGAGATGCGCTATCTCTGGAACACGCCGCACTGGCTGGACGGTCAGCGCTTTGACGATCTTCTGCCCGAGTTCCGCGCAACCCCTGTCCGTCTTGCTCTTGAGGCATCCATCGGGGTTCGGCCGGGATCACTCCAGCAGGATATCGACCCAAACCAACCGGTGACGGCTCGCGCGTAAGGCCGCCTCGTGGCCGGGGGTGCCCTCCTCCGGCCAAAAGACCCCGGCGTCTGTCACTTGCACAGTGGACGCAGGCAAAACGTAATCGACCCGCAAGCGGCCCACGCCATCCCAATCAACCGTGTCCTGCGCATTCGGTCCGACATGTCCCTGATCGGGCACTTGCGCTGCCCCGGTGCTGACCGGCGCCGGGTCTTGCAGGCGCGGATCCGCCAGAAGATCCCTGATTGACCGGTGACGCCCTTCGCTGTCGTAGGGATCCAACGTGGCCGATCCGGCGATGATGAATTCTCCCTCCGGCGGTGCGCCGACGGCGCCATCCAGATGGAGCATCCAGAATCCGATTTCGGCTGCGTTGCGCAGACCGTTGCGGTCTTCGGTGCCGTCGAAAACCGGCGGGCTGGCGTGGAAGGTCATCACCGACAAAAGCCCGCCATCCGGCAGCCGAACAGGAACAACCCAATGCCCGCTGGAGGACAGGCGCTGCAGGCGCGCCACGCGTTCGGATGGAAAAAGCGACCCATCTGCGTTCATCGGCATGGACGCCTGCGGAAGATCGGCCCACAGCAGATCGGTAAAATCCTGCACCGCCTCGCGTTCGATTGGCAACTGTGACAGGACGGCCATGGCGCCCTGTCCGTAAAAGCGGCCAAAGCCCTGAGCGTCTGCCGCATCTCCGGCGCGGCCATCGCCGTCCAAATCAAGCCCGGTCTGCAACCCGCGATTGGTGGGCAGGGCCAGGACATGTGGAAACGGGAGGGGCAGGGCTTGGTTGAAGGCCGTCAGCGTCTCAAGCCCGAAATCATAATCCAACCCCTGAACGGCCAGGATATCCGGTGCGGCGGTGTCGATCACTTCGGAAATCGCCTGCATCTGCGGGTCATTGCCGGAACGAATGTCGCGCAGCGCAAGGCCCGGGCCATCGCGTGTCAGTTCGACGTTATAGGTGGCGATGCGGATGGTTTCGGCCTGGGCCGGGCTGCATACCAGAATGCCCGCAAAGCTCAGACAAACGGCCCGCGCGGCGCGGATCATGCGGTTTGAACGCCCTCGGCTTCGGCCACGGCATAGGCGCGGCGGCGCTTGTCCTCGATCAGGGCGGCGATGCGCGCAAGTGCAATGCCGCGCATGATCATGCTGGCGGGCAGGAAGGCCCAGGCGCAGATCGTCCAGACCAGCATGTTCGGATCTTCAAGCGAGATCGGATCGATCATCTGCGAGGCCAGCTTGACCACGGCCGGAATGATGAACGGCAACAGCACGCCCAGAATGACGTTCGTTCGCGCATCGTTGTAAAGTCGGTCCACCACATCGCCGCCGGTCGTCGGGTCGAACAGCGGCAGGTTTGTCCAGACGTTGAACGCCCCTTTCCGGGTAGGCCAGCCTTTGACGCGGATGGACAGGATAAAAGCGATGATCGCGATCAGGCAAATGAGATAAGCCATACCAGCCGCCATGCGCACACTGTCGGTCAAAGACGCAGGTGCGTCCGCAGGCAGCATCAACACCAGAAGCCGCACGGGCGAATAGGGGAAATCCAGAGAATGACCGATAGACGCCCCGATCTGCGACATGATCAGCGTTATCTCGGTCGGACTCATCTCGTGTTTGGCGACCAGTGTCAGGCTGATGATGGTCAGCGAAAAGGCCAGAAACCGCAGGCGGTTCAACGGCGGCGCATCGCGGAACTCCAGGATTGACGGGAAGACGGAATAATATTCGGCAAAGATGAAGATCGCGGCGGCAAGAGCGATGAAAATGATGAATTCCGGTGCATTGACCCCGGCATGCGACAGCAGCAGCGACGGCGCGACCACAGTCGCTGCGATCAATAATGCACGGAAGATTGCCCCTGTGATTCTCAAAACCACGCTCCGCTCCTCTTCAAACTGGACTGGCTTGGTTCTCTGCCGCGCCTATTTCCATTTTGATCCCGCGTTTTACACGGGTTGCCTCAATTTAGACACATTTGTGCCTTGTTTCTGACAGCTGCTCAACTGCCCACCAACTTGGCCCCCGGATTAGGGCGAGTTTGTGGTGGAAGTGGTGCGTCTTTGCATCAAATTGGGGGGGGCTTGGTGCGGGGAAATCTTGGAAACACAATATGTTGTGGGTCAAAGATCATCCGCAATGCCCAAGTCTTCAACAACTGTTAAGACCTGAGGCGTCCACCCCCGCCCAAAGCGGGCGGAGGCGGTTTTCCAAAAGGAAGTGGTTCAGACCCAGGGGCGTGCCTGGGCGGCCTGGGCCTCGAATGTGTCGATGGAGGCAGCTTTTTCCATCGTCAGGCCGATATCATCGAGACCGTTCAGCAGACAGTGCTTCTTGAAGCTGTCGAGTTCGAAGGTGAACACTTCACCATCCGAGGTGGTCACGGTCTGCGCTTCCAGATCGACGGTCACGCGGGCATTCGCGCCTTTCTCGGCGTCCTTCATCAGAACGTCCACGGCCTCTTGCGGGAGGGCGATGGGCAGGATGCCGTTCTTGAAGCAGTTGTTATAGAAAATATCGGCAAAGCTGGGTGCAATGACGCAGCGGATGCCGAAATCCTTGATCGCCCAGGGCGCATGTTCGCGCGACGAACCGCAGCCGAAATTGTCGCCCGCGACAAGGATCTCGGCTTCGCGATACTGGGGCTGGTTCAGCACGAAATCGGGGATCTCGTTGCCGTCCTGATCATAGCGCATCTCGTCAAAGAGGTTCACGCCAAGTCCCGAGCGCTTGATCGTTTTCAGGAACTGCTTGGGAATGATCATGTCGGTGTCGACATTGACCAGAGGCATCGGGGCAGCGATGCCGGTGAGGGTGGTGAATTTATCCATTACATCAGCTCCCGAACATCGGTGAGTTTTCCGGTCACGGCGGCTGCCGCGGCCATCGCGGGGCTCATCAGGTGGGTGCGTCCGCCCCGGCCCTGACGGCCTTCGAAGTTGCGGTTCGACGTGGCCGCGCAACGTTCGCCTGGCTGCAACTGGTCGGGGTTCATCGCCAGACACATCGAACAGCCCGCAAGCCGCCATTCAAAGCCCGCGTCGCGGAAGATGTCGGCCAGACCTTCTTCTTCGGCCTGCGCGCGCACAAGGCCGGAACCGGGCACGACCATTGCCCGTTTCACGGCGATCTTCTTGCCCTTCAGGATCTCGGCGGCGGCGCGCAGATCCTCGATCCGGCCATTGGTGCAGGAGCCGATGAAGACGGTGTCAATTTCGATTTCCGACAGCGGTGTGCCGGGCTCGAGCCCCATGTAGTCAAGCGAACGTTTCGCAGCGCCCACCTTGCCGCCGGTGAAGCTGTCGGGCGAGGGGACGACATCGGTGATGGGCAGAACGTCTTCGGGCGAGGTGCCCCAGGTGACGACCGGCGCGATATCTTCGCCCTTGATGGTGATGACCTTGTCCCAATGGGCGTCGTCATCGGAATACAGCGTCTTCCACCACGCCAGTGCGGCTTCCCATTGTGCGCCCTTGGGGGCGTGCGGGCGGCCTTTGACGTATTCGAAGGTCTTCTCATCCGGCGCGATCAGGCCGGCGCGTGCGCCACCTTCGATGGCCATGTTGCAGACGGTCATGCGGCCTTCCATCGACAGATCGCGGATCGCTTCTCCGCAATATTCGATGACATAGCCGGTGCCGCCAGCGGTGCCGGTCTTGCCGATCACCGAAAGCGTGATGTCTTTCGCGGTCACACCGGGGCGCAGTTTGCCGGTGATTTCCACCTTCATGTTTTTCGATTTCTTCTGGATCAGTGTCTGGGTGGCCAGAACATGTTCCACCTCGGACGTGCCGATGCCGTGGGCCAGTGCGCCAAAGGCACCATGCGTCGCGGTGTGGCTGTCACCGCAAACAACGGTCATGCCGGGAAGCGTCCAGCCCTGTTCGGGGCCGACGATATGCACGATGCCCTGACGGATATCGGACACCGGATAATAGTGGATGCCGAAATCCTTTGCGTTCTTGTCGAGCGCGGCGACCTGGATCGCGCTGTCTTCGGTCATGTTCTTGGGATCTTCGCGGCCCGGTGTGGTGGGCACGTTGTGATCGGGCACCGCGATCGTCTTGTCGGGTGCGCGCACCGACCGGCCCGCCATGCGCAGACCTTCGAAGGCCTGAGGCGAGGTCACCTCGTGCACAAGGTGGCGGTCGATATAAAGAAGGCAGGTGCCGTCTTCGTCTTCATGGGCGACATGGGCATCCCAGATCTTGTCATAGAGTGTCTTGGGGGACATTGGTCCTCTCCCGTTTGTTTTTGACTGGCAGATGGTTTTGGGCGTGGGGCCGCCTTATAGGCGGGCCAATACCGTATGGATCGCGCCATAAAAGCGTTCGCGCAGGCGCGCGCGGTCATCCATATCGAAAAAACGTGTCATGGCGATGCGCATAAGGCTTTCGCCGAGTCGAGGCAAGAGGCGGGCTGTCGGACCGCTTTGACAGCGGGACCTGGCGCGTGCGTTTTCTTCGTTGCGGTGATCCAGGGGCGGATATCGTTCGTATTAGGGGCATGACCCAATCTGCTTCGCCTCTTATGCTGCTTTTGATCGCCTCGCTTGTCGTGCTGGCACTGAGTGTGCATGGCATTTCGGCAAGCGATCCCGCCTATGGGTCGCAGTTGGCCATCCTTCCCCCAACTCTGAGCGGCGCGGACATCTGATTGCTGCGCATCGGCATGTTGTTTGCCCAGGGATTTCCGGGCAGAGTGTAGATGAGGGGGCATAATGGAAGAGCAGGACCTGCCTGATACCGAAACGCTGGCCCAGATGGCGGTGGCTGTCTGGAACGACGCTCTGCTGTTGTTGCAAAGCGTCGTGACGCCCGGCTGGCGCCAAAACCAGGTGCTGATCATTCTTGCGCTGATTGGCATCGCCTGGCTGATGCGGTTTCTGACAGATGGCCGGATCGAGGCCTGGGCACGGACGCGGGAAGGCTGGGCCAAGTGGCGCTATCGCGTGCTGGTGCAGGTGCGGCGGCGGTTGATCCTGATCTATTTCGCGGTTTTTGCCTGGGTGACCTATCTTGTGATGCAGGAGGTCACCTGGCCTTCGCGCAGTTATCTGATCGGGCTGGCGGCGACGCTGGCCACGGCCTGGCTGTTCATTGCCTTTGCCGCGCGGCTGGTGCGCAATCCGTTCCTGCGGCGCGTGGTGAAATGGGCGGTGTGGATCTATGCGACGCTCTATTACCTGAACCTGATCGAGCCGGTTTCGGAGTTTCTGGACAGTCTGGCGCTGACCATCGGCGAGGTGCGGATTTCGGTGCTGACGGTGATCATCGGGCTGGCGGTGATCGGTGTGGTGGTGACCGCGGCGCGGCTGATTTCGCAGACCACGGCGGCTAATATCCGGCGAAACGAAGACCTGTCGCCGTCGATGCAGGTGCTGGCGGTGAAGGCCGTGCAGGTGATCGTCTATGGGCTGGCGATTGTGGTCGGGGTGCAGACGCTGGGCTTCGATCTGACGGGGCTTGCGGTTCTGTCGGGGGCCATCGGTGTGGGCCTTGGTTTCGGCTTGCAGAAGGTGGTGTCGAACCTTGTGTCGGGGGTGATCATCCTTCTGGACAAGTCGATCAAGCCCGGGGATGTAATTTCTCTGGGCGACACGTTCGGGTGGATCCAGACGCTGGGTGCGCGCTATGCCAGCGTGGTGACGCGGGACGGGAAGGAGTACCTGATCCCGAATGAAGACCTGATCACCGGTCAGGTGGTGAACTGGTCGCATTCGAACGAGTTCGTGCGTCTCGATATCTATTTCGGGACGGCCTATGGCGATGACCCGCATGCGGTGCGGCGCATTGCGATTGAGGCGGCGCAGGGCGTGGACCGGGTGCTGACCCAGCCAAAGGCGCCGGTGTGCCATATCGTGGGTTTTGGCGACAGCAGCGTGGATTACATCCTGCGGTTCTGGATCCGGGATCCAACGCAGGGGCTGACGAATATCCGGGGCAATGTGTATCTGGCGCTATGGGATGCGTTCAAGGAGAACGGCATTTCGATCCCGTTCCCGCAGCGCGAGGTGCGGATGCTGGGCGAACCTGCAACGGCGCTGGATTAATCCGAAACGGCGAGTTTGCCGGCCGGGGCGGTCGCGAGGCTTTTGAAAAGGGACATATGCCGGCGTTCGGCCTCTTCGATGGCCTTGCGGCTGCCGCGCAGGGTCACGGGCCATGTGGTGTCGCCAATGGTCAGCATCCAGGTCTGCGCACGTTTGAACAGGTCGATGTCGATGGCCGAGATCGGGAAGGAATAGGCGTGCGAGCTGTCGCTGGTGCGGACGATGTCCAGATCTTCGGCGCGCAGCACGCGTTCGAAACGCTGGCCGCGGGTGGAGACCAGGGTCGACTTGAGCTCTGCCGCGGGCTCGGGTGTGGGCAGCACGATTGAAATCACGCCGTTTTCCTCGGGCAGGCCCAGGTAAAGCATGGCGAAGATCGCGTCGTTCTGGATGATGCCCGCGCCCTGCAGCCCGTCCACGCGCGGGGCGTGAAGCACGCTTTCGGCGTCGATGTAATGCCAGCGGTCGATCGGCTGGGCCGCCGCATCCCTGGACGCGCCGAACAGCGCGGCGATGATCGCCAGACAGCCAAGCACCGGAAAATGCCGCACGTTTCCCCCGATAATCGTTACACAGACCGGGAAGGTTAGGGCGCAGCACGCCTTGGGGCAACAATTCGCTGCTATTGGCGCGGTGTTGGAAACAGTGCGTGCAGTTTCATTGAAATGTCATGCGTGTCTTGCTAGATTTGTCTTATGGACAGCGCGGGATCATCCCGACGCGCAGCAAAGGAGGACATTGTTCTGTCAATCCATGCAGAGGCGGCACAGGCTGCTGATGATCGGGCCTCTCATAGCGGTGCAGGCCCAGCCCAACCCACCAGCGAGACGCTGCTGGCGACAATCCTTTCGCAACTTTCTGACGACAAAGCCGAAGAGATCGTTGAGATCGATCTGCGCGGCAAATCCGCCATTGGCGATTACATGGTGATCTGTTCCGGGCGGTCGACCCGGCAGGTTTCGGCCATCGCCGAAAAGCTGGTGGATCGTCTGAAAACCGAGTTCGGCCGGCTGTCGCGGGTCGAAGGCAAGGATGCCGGCGACTGGGTGCTGATCGATACGGGCGATGTGATCGTTCATATCTTCCGCCCGGAAGTGCGCGAATTCTATCAGCTGGAAAAGATGTGGGTGCCAGCAACCGCTCAGGCGAACTGAGCGGAGTACCCCGCGCGCTGCGCGGGAACAAGGACGCGATATGCGCATCCATCTTTGCGCGGTCGGACGTTTGCGCGCCGGCCCGGAAAAATCCCTGATTGACGATTATGTGACCCGCTTTGACCGGACGGGCCGGGCCTTGGGCCTTGGCCCGCTGCGCGTGGTCGAGGTGGAAGACCGTAAAGGTGGCGGCAAGCAGGCGGAGGCCGATCTGCTGCGCGCAGCCGTGCCGCGCGGTGCGGTGATCTGCGCGCTGGACGAACGCGGCAAGGCGATGTCCTCGCCCGACTTCGCGGATCTGCTGGCGCGGTGGCGCGATGACGGCCGCGGCGACGTGGCCTTCGTGATTGGCGGCGCAGACGGCCTTGCGCCTGAATTCCGCGCAGAAGCCGACCAGCTTCTGAGTTTCGGAAAGATGGTCTGGCCCCACATGCTGGCACGGGTAATGCTGAGCGAGCAGCTTTATCGCGCGGCGTCCATTCTGGCGGGGAGCCCTTACCACCGGGTGTAAAGGCGGTCGCGATCCGGACGGGGGACGCAGGGCGGGGCGGGGTTAAGCCCTAAGCGGAAACCACGAGATCAGAGACGCAACTTTCGTTCGCTAGAACAGGACGGGAGCAAGAAACGCGCTTGCGCCGACAGCTATCAGTAACGCGATCACGTCCAATGGTGCGCCAGCACGCAGCATATCCAGTCGGGTTACCGACGGGTCGGCAAAAACGATCGCGTTCGGCGGAGTGGCCACGGGAAGCATGAATCCGATTGATGCCGCCAAAGCTATCGGAACAAGAAAGGCGACCGGGTCAACTCCAAGGTTCATCGCCACGGCCCCTGCAATCGGCAGAAAGATTGCGGCCATCGCGGTATTGCTTGCAACCTCTCCGATGTAGACAATGAGCGCCGCGATTATGAAAAGAAGAGCAAGCTCGGAAACGTACGTTGTCGCGCGAAGGTTTTCAGCCACCAAACTTGCCAGACCATTTCCTTCGATAATGCTGGCCAGCGCCAGGCCACCGCCAAAGAGGATCAGAACATCCCAACGCAATGACGCTGCAGTATTCCAATCAAGCAGTCTGCCGTCGTTTCCGTCAGGCAAGATGAACAGGGCCAGTGCCGCCATCATTGCGATACCTGCGTCGGAGATTGGAACCGAGGGCAACAGCCATTCGATCAACGGTCGGGAAAGCCACGCAAGTGCTGTGAGCCCGGCCACGAACGCGACGCGACGCTCTGATGGTTGCATTGGCGATCCTTGCGTCCCGAAGGATGTTGAAAGCGCTTCTGTCGGTACTCCGGGTGTGATCCATGTGAGGATGATCCAGGCTGCAATCAGAAGTACCAGTGCGACCGGAATACCAAGCGCCGCCCATTGCGCAAAGCCTACGTTCACCCCGTATTCATCGCTGACAAAAGCGGCGAATATCGCATTTGGCGGCGTGCCGATCAGCGATCCCATCCCTCCGATGGTTGCCGAAAATGCCACGCCAAGCATGAGGGCAGTGCCGAAGCCCAATCGATCGCTCTGGGAGCTTGAGATCGCGGCGGCGATCGGCGCGACGACCATTGCCGAGGCTGTGTTGCTGATCCAAAGGCTCAGGAAAGCCGTGCACAGCATAATGGCACCGAGAACTCTGCGCGGGCTCGTTCCGGCCAGACCAAGCAATGTCCCTGCCAGTCTCTTGTGCAGACCTGATTTCTCGATCGATTTCGCGATAAGAAATCCCCCGAGGAAAAGAATGATAAGCGGATGGCTGTAGGAGGTTGCTACGTCTTCGAGCGAGGCAATACCGGTAAGCGGCGCGACTGCCAGAGGAAGAAGTGCTGTTGCCGGAAGTGGAATCGCTTCGGTCAGCCACCAAAGCGCCATCACCAGAGCCAGCCCCAATGCACGCCACTCAAGCTCGGTCATTCGACCGGGGGCTGGCAGAACCAAAGGAGCAAGCAAGAGCGCCAATCCCATCACAATTATGAGTGATCTGCTTCTCATTGGAAAAGCGTAGCAGTTGCTGCGTCAGTGACAACGGAAGAAGCGGTTGTCAGTTACGTGCCTGCACCGTGCTGGGGCGAAGCTGGATCGCCGTTCTGCGGTCTGGCGCAGCGCGGTTTGCGCAGATGCCAGAAATCAGCGCCCTGGCAAATCCACCACCTTCCGGGTTGTCCAGCCGTCCACGGAGCAGCGCGCCTCGATCTGAACCTCGGTCAGGCCTGATGGAATGGTCACGCCTGACAGCGACCGGGTGAAGGGCTGTTCGTCCACATGCGGGTGATAGAGGACGCGCAAGCCCAGTTCGTTGCCCTCCATATCCAGCACGCGCCACCCATCGGCATAGTGGTCCCAGCCCGTATCAGGGTGGGTTACGGTCACGTCAAAGCGCCAGGTGGTGCCGGTGGGGGTCGCCTCCACCCGGTTTATGGTGACGGGATCGGCAAGCGCCGGGCTGGCCAGCAGGAGGAGAGGGAGGAGATATTTCATCGTCTCAGCCTATCTCATAGCTGAGAATGGCGGGTGTCACTTTCCTGTGCGTGGCAGAATCGCTTGTCAGATCGCGAAATTGGTAATATATTTTTACCAGTTTGCGTTGTTTGGAGGAGACGCCGATGGAAATGCCCGCCCCGAACCCGGCGATTTTGGCGCGTAAGGCCCGTGTGGTCGAACGGTTGCAGTCGGTTCTTCCCAAAGACGCCGTCATCCATGATGAGGCCGAGACGCGCGCATATGAATGCGATGCGTTGACGGCGTATAAATGCCCTCCGATGGCGGCGGTCTTGCCGTCCTCGACCCAGGAAGTGTCGGATATTTTGCGCATCTGCCACGAAGAAGGCGTGCCGGTGGTGCCGCGCGGGTCGGGTACGTCGCTGGCAGGCGGTGCGCTGCCCACGGCCGATTGCGTGATCCTGGGCGTGGCGCGGATGAATGATGTGCTGGAGACGGATTACGAGAACCGGATCATTCGGGTGCAGACGGGCCGCACCAACCTGAGCGTGACGGGGGCTGTTGAGGAAGAAGCGTTCTTTTATGCGCCCGATCCGTCCAGCCAACTGGCCTGTGCGATTGCCGGGAACATCGCAATGAATTCGGGCGGGGCGCATTGTCTGAAATACGGGGTGACGACGAACAACCTTCTGGGTGTCACCATGGTGATGATGGATGGCACTGTGGTGGAGATCGGGGGCGCCTATCTGGATGCCGGTGGTCTGGACCTGCTGGGCGTCATTTGCGGGTCCGAGGGGCAGTTGGGTGTGGTGACGGAAGCCACTCTGCGGATCCTGCGCAAGCCCGAAGGCGCGCGGCCTGTGTTAATGGGTTATGACAGCAATGAAACGGCCGGTGCCGTAGTGTCGGACATCATCAAGGCGGGTGTGTTGCCGGTGGCGATCGAGTTCATGGACCGCCCCTGTATCGAGGCGTGTGAGGCCTTCGCCAAGGCGGGCTATCCGATGTGTGAGGCGCTCTTGATCGTTGAGGTCGAAGGCTCGGACGCCGAAATCGACATGCAACTGGGTCTGATCAAGCAGATTGCGCAGAAGCACAACCCGGTTGAACTGCGCGAGGCTGCCGATGCCGATGAGGCCGGCCGTATCTGGCTGGGCCGGAAATCGGCCTTCGGGGCGATGGGGCAGATCAACGATTACATGTGTCTGGATGGGACGATCCCGGTGTCCTCGTTGCCTTACGTGCTGCGCCGGATTGGCGAGATGTCCAAGGAGTTCGGCCTGGATGTGGCCAATGTGTTCCATGCGGGCGATGGCAATATGCACCCGCTGATCCTGTTCGATGCCAACAAGCCCGGTGATCTGGAAACCTGCGAGGCCTTCGGGGCCGAGATCCTGAAGCTGTGCGTTGAGGCAGGCGGCTGCCTGACCGGAGAGCACGGTGTGGGGATCGAGAAGCGCGATCTGATGCTGGTGCAATACACGGCCGAGGACCTGGAGGCGCAGATGGCCGTGAAGGACGTGTTCGATCCGGCCTGGTTGCTTAACCCCGCCAAGGTTTTCCCGCTGTCTGAAAGTGAAACGCGGCGCGCGCAGGCCATTGCTGCGGAATAAGGGGGCCAGCCCCCTCGCCGCTTGTGCGGCTCACCCCCGCCGGTATTTGAAAAGAGAAGAATATGCTGAGACCTGAGACAGAGGCCGAGCTGGCCGAGATCGTCGCCGGAACGTCAGAGCCGCTTGCGGTGCAGGGCGGTGGAACGAAAGGCATGACGCCCGACGGTGTGGTGCTGACGACCCTAGGGCTGAGCGGTATCACGCTTTATGAGCCGGGCGCGCTGACCATCGTGGCGCAGGCGGGCACCACCCTGGCCGAGGTTGAGGCTGCGCTGGATGCGGAAAATCAGCGTCTGGCATTCGAACCGATGGATTATCGCGGTCTTCTGGGCACAAGCGGAGAACCCACGATTGGTGGTGTGGTGGCCGCGAATGTCTCGGGGCCGCGTCGGATATCCGTGGGGGCCTGCCGCGATTTTGCGCTGGGCGTGCGATATGTGGATGGGGCCGGGCAGATCATCAAGAATGGTGGTCGGGTGATGAAGAACGTCACGGGCTATGATCTGGTCAAGCTGATGTCGGGCGCGCGGGGGACTCTGGGCGTTTTGACGGAAGTTTCGTTGAAGGTGCTGCCGAAGCCCGAAGCGCTGGCCACTGTGATCGTGCACGCGCCTGCCGATGATGACAGTGCGGTGCGGGCGATGTCTGCGGCGCTGGGATCGCCTTATGACGTGACCGGGGCGGCCTATGTTCCGGCAGACGGTCAGGTGCTGGTGCGGGTCGAGGGATTTACCGATAGCGTGGCATATCGCGCGGGGCAGCTGCAGGACGTGTTGAAAGATTTCGGCGAGGTCACTGTGGAGGCATCCGACGCATCCGCGGTCGCTTGGCAGGCCATCCGCGATGTCACCCGTATGCATGGGGTCGATGGTGATGTCTGGCGGATTTCGGTCAAGCCCACGGATGGGCCCGCGATTGCGGCGCGGCTTGAGGCGTTGGACGTTATGTTCGACTGGGGCGGCGGGCTGATCTGGGCGCTGATGCCCAGGGGTACGGATCTGCGCGCCAAGCTGGGCGCGTTTGACGGCCACGCCACCCTGGTGCGTGCCGATGCCGGCACGCGCGCCGCGCTGGGCATGTTCCAACCCGAACCCGCACCGGTGGCCGCGATCAGTGCCGGATTGCGTGCAAGGTTCGATCCGAAGGGCCTGCTGAATGCCGGGCTGATGGGGTAAGCCATGCCTGTGTCTTTCCTGATTACTTTCGTTCTGGCCTTTGCGGTTGGCCCTCTGATCGTGCTTTCGCTGATGCGCCGGCCGTCTGACGTGTCGATCATCCGGCCTTTGGGTCTGGCGACCGTGGTCATGGTGGTTCTGGCGATCATGGCTCCGATGATCGGTTTGCCTGCAGCGCTGGCGACCTTTCTGCTTTGGGCGTCCTGGGTGCTGTCGATGGCGGTCATGGGACATGTGATGCGGCTGGTGATCGGAACACCGGGCGCGAAACGGTGGACGGCGGCGGTGGCCGCCATGGGGGCGACGATCCCCTGGTTTGGAATTCTAATCGCACGGGCGGTGGCAGCGTAATGCAGACGACATTTACAGAAGATCAGCTGAAAGATCCCGGGATTGCCCGGTCGAACGAGATCCTGCGGACTTGCGTGCATTGCGGGTTTTGTACTGCGACCTGCCCCACCTATCAGGTGCTGGGCGACGAACTCGACAGCCCGCGGGGCCGGATTTACCTGATCAAGGATATGCTTGAGAATGAGCGGGAGCCGGATGAGAAAACGGTCAAACATATCGACCGCTGCCTGTCTTGCCTCGCCTGTATGACGACCTGCCCGTCGGGTGTGCATTACATGCACCTGGTCGATCACGCGCGCGAATACATTGAAAACAAATACAAACGCCCGCTGTTCGAGCGTGTGTTGCGTTGGACCCTGGCGCAGATCCTGCCTTATCCGATGCGATTCCGTGTGGCCTTGTTGGGGGCCAAGATCGGGCGACCCTTTGCCTTTTTGATGCCGGATGCGCGACTGAAGGCCATGCTGGAGATGGCGCCGAAGACGATCCCTCCGGTCAGCCGGAATGACGATCCGCAGAGGTTCGCGCCGAAAGCCGAGAAGAAGATGCGCGTGGCGCTGATGACGGGCTGCGCGCAGAAGGCGCTGAATACGGACATCAACGATGCCACCATTCGTCTACTGACGCGGCTAGGCTGTGAGGTTGTGGTTGCCGAAGGCGCAGGGTGCTGCGGGGCGCTGACGCATCACATGGGCAAGACTTCGGAAAGTCATGCGACGGCGGCCAGGAACATCAAGGCCTGGGCGCGCGAGATGGATGGCGAGGGGCTGGATGCGATTGTCATCAACACCAGCGGCTGTGGCACTACGGTCAAGGACTATGGGCATATGTTCCGCAATGAGGCTCTGGCCAAGGATGCAGAGCGTGTGTCGAAGATCGCCATGGATGTCAGCGAAGTGCTGATGAAGCTGGATCTGCCGGACGGCGAGGATAAGGGGCTGACGATTGCCTATCACGCGGCCTGTTCGTTGCAGCACGGACAGCAGATCAAGACCTATCCGAAAGACCTGTTGAAAAAGGCCGGTTTCACCGTGGTGGAGCCGCGCGACAGTCACCTGTGCTGTGGGTCTGCGGGGACTTATAACCTGATGCAGCCTGAGATTTCGAAACAGCTGAAAAAGCGTAAGGTCGATACGCTGGAGGCCAAGAATCCCGATGTGATTGCTGCCGGCAATATCGGCTGCATGATGCAGATCGGGTCAGGGACCGAGGTGCCGATCGTGCACACGGTCGAACTGCTGGATTGGGCCACAGGGGGCCCTCAGCCGCCTGCGATGACCGCGCCGGGCAAACGCGCGCCAGAGGTGCCGATCCTGCGATAGCCGCGTCGTTGCCGCATTTTTGCCAAAGCCCGTTGCTATTTTCCGGGGCAACAGTGGAGGCAGGATATGGCGATACGGGATTGGGTTCTGGCTTTGGCTTGCGTTTTTGGCGCGGGCGCCGCTGTGGCGCAAAGCGGTGGATTGCAAAGCCTTGAGACCAGCGACGCCGGTCGCGGCTGGGAGGCCGTCGGGCGTCTGGATATCAACGGTAAGGGCTTTTGCACCGGTGCGCTGATTGCGCCCGATCTGGTTCTGACGGCGGCCCACTGCCTGTTTGACACGCGCAGCAAGGCGCGGGTGTCGCCCGACAGCATTCAGTTCATGGCCGGGTGGCGGAATGGCCGCGCGTCGGCATATCGCGATGTGCGGCGCGCGGTGATCCATCCGAATTATGTTTTTGACCCATCGGTTTCGGCGGATGCAGTGCGGTTCGACATTGCACTGCTTGAGCTGCAGCAGCCCATTCGCAACACAACCGTGATCCCGTTCCAGACCGCTCCGCGCCCGCGCAAGGGGGATGAGATTGGCGTGGTCTCTTACGCGCACGACCGGTCAGAGGCGCCGTCCCTGCAGGAGGTGTGTTCGGTCATGGCCCGGCAATCGGGGATCCTGGTGATGTCGTGCAACGTGGATTTCGGATCCTCTGGCGCACCGGTCTTCAGTTTTGAGGACGGACGCCCGCAGATCGTATCCGTGGTGTCGGCAAAGGCCGAGGTTGAGGGGCAGAAAGTGTCCCTGGGCACGTCTCTGCAGGAACCTTTGGAATTGCTGAAGGCTGATCTGGCCAACGGGGGTGGGTTCCCGCAGGGCGCCGCGCCGCGGGTCAATCGGATCACCGTTGGCGGGGCGCGCCGCGAGACCGGCGCGAAATTCGTCAAACCATGAGGTTGCGCGGGCTGATCCTGGCGGTTGCGGCCTGCCTGATCGCGGATGCGGCGCTGGCGCAATCGCAGGGGTTGCGGCGGCTGACAGACCGGGATGACCTGCTGGGCTGGGAAGCGGTTGGCCGGTTGGATAACGCGCAGGGCGGGTTTTGCACCGCCACGCTGATTGCCCCGGATCAGGTTCTGACGGCGGCGCATTGCGTTTACGACCGCGCGCGGCTGCGCGAGGCGGGGGAACTGACTTTCCGCGCCGGGCTGCGCGACGGGATCGCGATTGCCGAACGCGCCGTGGCGGCGATTGCGGTGCCTGCGGCTTATGACCCCCGCAAGGGCATGGCGTTGGACAATGTGCGTCACGACGTGGCGCTGTTGAAGCTGAACCAGCCGATCACCACTGCCGATGCCGACCCCTTTGTGTTGCACCAGGGGTCAGCGCAGGGAACGCGGATCAGCGTGACATCCTATGGGCAGGGGCGGGAAGACGCCCTGTCACGCCAAAGAGAGTGTGAGATCGTGGCGGAAAGCCATCCGCTCATGGCCTTTGACTGCAATGTCACGTTCGGATCCTCGGGCGCGCCTGTCTTTGTGCTGAACGGCCAAAGGGGGCGCATCCTGTCGGTGATCTCGGGCGGCGGGGTGGTAGACGGCAAGACCGTTTCGCTTGGCATGGCGCTGCCGGAAGTGGTGCAGGCGCTGAAAGCTGATCTGCGCAGGCAGGGCGTGCCCACACAAACCCCGACCGTGCGCCGCCTTGGCGCCGGGGAAGGGCGCAGCACATCAGGCGCCAAGTTCGTCCGCCCCAGCGGGTCTTGACAGCGAAAAGCCGCGTTCCCACATGAAGTGGTGCAGGATGCCAAGTCTGGGTCCTGCGCATAACACCCGCCCGTCCGATAAGGAGGGCATACATAGTCAATCGCTCAAGAGATGAGGATAACGACGATGAGAACGTTTGATCTTGCACCGCTGTATCGTGCAACTGTCGGCTTTGACCAGATTGCCGATCTGATGGACCGGGTACTGACCAATGATGTCGGACAGTCCACGTACCCCCCATATAACATCGAGAAAACCGCTGATGATGCCTATCGCATTTCGATTGCCGTGGCCGGTTTTTCCGACAATGAACTGAATGTCGAAGTGCGCGAGCAAAGCCTTGTTGTGTCCGGCCGGAAGGCCGAAGACGAGGGTGAGCGTACCTTCCTGCACCGTGGCATTGCCACCCGCGCCTTCGAGCGGAAGTTCCAACTGGCCGATCATGTGCATGTGACGGGTGCAGCGCATGAAAACGGTATGCTGCATATCGATCTGAAGCGCGAAGTGCCCGAGGCGCTCAAGCCGCGCCGGATCGAGATTGCAGGCACCTCGAAAGCCATTGAAGGCACTGTGAACTAAGACACGTCCCCTCGGTTTTAGTCAGACGGCCCGGAGCGCAAGCTTCGGGCCGTTTTCTTTCCGTATTTTTAAAGAGAGGAAGCAGGGGGTGTGCGCCAGGCGAACCACGCGGTGGCGAGGCTGGCCAGTTTGATCGCCAGAAGGGTTGCGAGCAGGGCCGTGGGGGTAGGTGTTGCGGTCATCGCCCAGCCAACGGCGAGGGTGGTGAGCGCGCCAAGGCCCACGGTGAGTGCGCCGGTGATGCCGGAAGCTGTGCCGGAGCGTTCGGGTATCACGCTGAGCGCGCCTGCATTGGCGGTGGGCGTGGTCAGCCCGTTGCCGAGGCCGATAAACAGCGTGAAGGCAAAGAGGCTGAGTGCCGAAGGGTCAGTGAGGCTGAGGGCCAGAAGCCCGGTCACGAGGCCCGAGACGGAGAGCACGCGGCCCGAAAACATGACGGTATCGGGATGGATCCGTTTGCTAAGCCGCGCGCCTGTGAAGCTGCCTGCCATGAAGCCTGCGGTGATGCTGCCAAGGCCGATGCCGAGTGTGGTGCCCGACAGGCCAAAGCTTTGCGCGGCGACGATGGGGGCACCGGCCAGAAAGCCGTAAAAGGCGCAGGTCGACAGAGCCATGGTCAGCGCATAGGCCCAAAAGCGGGGCGCGCGGAGGAGTGGGCCGGGGCCGGGACGGGGGCCCGTGGTTTTGATCCGGGTTTCGCGCAGGTCGATGGCGATGGCGATCAGCAGAAGCGCGCCCAATGCGGCGTAGACGTAGAAGTTGGCGCGCCAGCCGAAGGCGTCTTGCAGTACGCCGCCCAGCATTGGCCCCAGCAGGGGTGCGACGGCCATGGCCCCTGCGATATAGCCCAGAAGGGACGCGGCATCGGCGTGATCGCGGGTGTCGCGCACCACAGCGCTGGCCAGGATGAAGCCGGATACCATGACGCCCTGTCCCAAACGGTAGATCAGGAACCACGTCCAGCTTTGCGCGAGCACGCAGCCGATGGAGGCCAGAAGGAACAGTATGACGGCAGCTAGAGCCGTGGGCCGGCGGCCGATACGGTCAGAGATCGGGCCGATGATCAGCGCCAGAACAGCTGTCATCGCAAGATACCCGGCAATCGCGAAAGTGGCTGTGCCGTAGGGGACGTCAAAAGCCACCGCGATGGCAGGCAGCGACGGCAGGAACATGTTCAGCGACAGCGTGCTGGACGCGGTCAGAAGGATCAGGGTGATCAGGCGGGGGGAGGCGGTGGTGGTCATATCTGTGGTCCAAAAGAAAACGCCCCCAAGCGGTGCTGGGGGCGCGAATGATCGGAACGAAGGGCTGGGGTCAGCCTTCGGCGCGCCTGTTCACATTGAAGACGACGATGTTCATTCCGATCTCCTTATCTGTCGGGTCACGCTAGGCGGCGCGATCCATCCTGTCAAATCGACAGGCAGACATATTTCATTTCGAGATAGTCTTCCATGCCGTGATGCGATCCTTCGCGGCCCAGGCCGGATTGTTTGACGCCACCGAAGGGCGCAACCTCGGTCGAGATGATGCCGGTGTTCACGCCGACGATGCCGTATTCCAGCGCCTCGGCCACTTTGTAGACGCGGCTCAGATCCTTGGCATAGAAATAGGCGGCCAGGCCGAAGATCGTGTCGTTGGCCATGGCGATGACCTCGTCCACATCGTCGAATTTGAAAAGCGGCGCGAGGGGGCCAAAGGTTTCTTCCTTGGCGACTTTCATGTCTTGGGTAACGCCGGTGACGACGGTGGGTTTGAAGAAGTTGCCGCCCAGTGGGTGGGCTTCGCCCCCGGTCAGAAGCGTGCCGCCCTTGGCAGTGACGTCGCCCAGATGCTCCAGCACTTTTTCGACCGCTTCGTGGTTGATCAGGGGGCCGGTTGTGACGCCCTCTTCCAACCCGTCGCCGACGTTCAGGTTTTCCACCGCTTCCTTCAGTTTCGCGGCGAAGGCGTCATAGACACCGGCCTGCACATAGATGCGGTTGGCGCAAACGCAGGTCTGGCCGTTGTTGCGGAATTTGCACATCATCGCGCCTTCGACAGCGGCATCCAGATCGGCGTCGTCAAAGACGATGAAGGGCGCGTTGCCCCCCAACTCCATAGAGCATTTCATCACTTGATCGGCGGCCTGTTTCAGCAGGATGCGACCCACTTCGGTGGAGCCTGTGAAGGTGAGTTTGCGCACGGCGGGGTTTTCGCAGAATTCCTTGCCGATTTCGGAGGAACTGGAGGATGGCACGATGTTCAGCACTCCTGCGGGGATGCCTGCACGTTCCGCCAACACGCCCAGAACGATGGCCGAGAGCGGGGTTTCCTTGGCGGGGCGAGCGACGAAGGAACAGCCTGCGGCCAGTGCCGGGCCAGCCTTGCGGGTGATCATCGCGTTGGGGAAATTCCACGGCGTGATGGAGGCTGCGACGCCGATGGGTTGTTTCATCACCATGATGCGCTTGTCGCGCTGGTGGCCGGGGATGGTTTCGCCATAAACGCGTTTGGCTTCCTCGGCGAAGAACTCGATGAAGGAGGCGCCATAGGCAATCTCACCCTTGGCTTCGGCATGGGGTTTGCCCTGTTCGGCGGTCAGGATCGTGCCCAGATCGTCGGCATTTTCCATCATCAGGTCGAACCATTTGCGCAGAACGGCGGCGCGTTCCTTGCCTGTCCATGCTGCCCATTCCTTTTGTGCGGCTTCGGCCTGTGCGATGGCGCCTGCGACTTGCGCGCGGGACAGGTCGGCCACCTCGGCCACAACATCGCCGCGGGCGGGGTTGGTGACGGCGAAGGTGCCGTTGTCACCGTCGACCCACTGGCCGCCGATATAGGCGCGGGTTTCCAGAAGGCTTGGGTCTTTCAGAAGTGATTTGAGATCTGTCGTTGCGTCCAGCATGGGTCCCCTCCGCAAAAAGCACTCGCAGAGGGAAAGCAGTTGGGGCAGGTTTTGTCCAGAGCGTGTTGTGCTCAGCCAGAATATGCTCTTGCCCTCAAGGTCGAGGCAGCGTTTGCGAAGCACAACGCGTTCGAGCTTGAGGGGAAGGCCATTTTGCACAACACGCTTTTGGGCCAGTTGAGGGGAGAGAATGCATGGAGCTGGATGATGCCTATGCCAATGGGGCGTATATCGCGGGGGCCGAAAGCTATCCGCCGCGCTGGGCAGCAGAGGCGCAGGCGTTTCGGGATGCTTTAGGCGCGCGGGCGCGGATCGGGTTGCGATATGGCGGCGCGGAGCGGGAGGTTTTTGACCTGTTCCTGCCAGAAGGCGATGCGCGCGGGACGGTCGTGTTCGTACATGGCGGATATTGGCGGGCGTTTGACCGGTCGACTTGGTCTCATCTGGCCGCAGGGGCGGTAAACAGGGGCTGGGCGGTGGCGATGCCGTCTTACACGCTGTGTCCGAAAAACCGGATTTCCGGGATCACCAATCAGATTGCGGCGGCGGTGAGCGAAGTTGCGGCGCAGACTGAAGGATCGCTGGTCCTGACGGGGCATTCAGCGGGCGGGCATCTGGTGGCGCGGATGCTGGCGCCGGGGATGTTGCCCGCCCGTGTGGCCGAGCGTGTCGAGCGTGTTGTCCCGATCTCTCCGCTCACGGATCTGGAGCCGTTTCTGAAAACCTCCATGAACGAGGATTTCCGGATGGATCTGGCCGAGGCGCAGGCCGAAAGCCCGATCCATCAGCCTGCGCCGGATGTGCCGGTGACGATCTGGGTGGGAGGCGATGAACGCCCGGCTTTCCTGGATCAGGCGCGGTGGTTGGCCGACGCCTGGGACGTGCCCTGCCATGTTGAGCCGGGCAAGCATCATTTCGATGTAATCGACGCGCTGGGCGATCCCGACAGCGAACTGACACGGCTCTTGACCGGGGCGGCGCTTTAGGCAATCTGCATCCAGCCGGGGCGATGGCGTCGCCCGAGACGGGCACATGATTCCCGCCCGTATTGGCGCAGTTTCTACCATGTCCTGTACGCCGGGACCTTTCTGAAAAGGAGGGTCTGACATGACCGCTCGTCCTGAAATGTATCGGTTCCACAACGGCGAAAAGGCCAAGCTGCCCTTCGCCGAGATTGAATATGAAGCCCGCCTGAAAGGCCTTCGCCAGAGGATGGAGGAGGCGGGCTGCGCCGTGGCCGTCTTCACCTCGATGCACAACATCGCCTATTACTCGGGCTTTCTGTATTGCAGCTTCGGTCGGCCTTACGGGCTAGTCGTGACCGAGACCGAAAGCGTCACGATCAGCGCGGGCATCGATGCGGGCCAGCCCTGGCGGCGGTGCCACGGCGACAACATCACCTATACCGACTGGCAGCGCGACAATTTCTGGCGCGCGGTTCTGTCGGTGTCGGGGGAAGGCAAGGTTGTTGGGTATGAGGGTGATCACCTGACGATCCTGCAGCGCGACAAGTTGGAGGATTTCCTGAAACCCGCCGCGATGATCGACATCGCGCCTGCCACGATGCGCCAGCGGATGCACAAATCACCCGCCGAGATCGCGTTGATCCGGCAGGGCGCGCAGGTCGCCGACGTGGGCGGCTATGCGATCCGCGACGCGGTGAAGGAAGGCGTGCGCGAGATCGACGTCGCCATGGCGGGCCGCGACGCGATGGAGGCGGAGATTGCCAAGCGTTTCCCTGATGCCGAATACCGCGACACCTGGGTGTGGTTCCAATCGGGGCTGAACACCGACGGGGCGCATAACCCGGTCACGGGCCGCGTGCTGGAACGGGGCGACATTCTGAGCCTGAACACGTTCCCGATGATCTCGGGCTATTACACCGCGCTGGAACGCACGATGTTCGCGGGTGAGGTCGACGACGCCTCGCTGAAAATCTGGGAAGCGAATGTGGCCGCCCATGAATACGGGATGAGCCTGTTGAAACCCGGTGTCTCCTGCGCCGAGGTCACGCACCAGATCAACGCGTTTTTCGAAGATCGCGACCTGCTACAATACCGCACCTTCGGCTATGGTCATTCCTTTGGGGTGCTCTCGCACTACTATGGCCGCGAGGCGGGGCTGGAGCTGCGCGAGGATATCGACACGGTGCTGCAGCCCGGCATGGTGATTTCGATGGAGCCGATGCTGACCATTGCCGATGGCCAGCCCGGTGCTGGCGGGTATCGTGAACACGATATTCTGGTCATCACCGAGGATGGAAACGAGAATATCACCGGCTATCCCTATGGGCCGGAGTTCAACGTGGTGGGGTAAGGACCATCGCGTCCCGGACTTGATCCGGGACCTCATGCGGAAAAGAGAGGCCCCGGCTCAAGGCCGGGGCGTTTTTTTTTGGTCTGTCATGTTTTTCACGACGCAGAGATCGCCTCTTGCCGTGCGGCGTCGGGTGCGCATGTTCTGGCAAACTACGTTCATCGAAAGGGCATCGGATGTTGGTTGCCGTGATTACGGGTCTTGCTGTTCTGGCCGGGCTTTTTCTGCCGCTGCGCTGGGGCGTGTTCGGGTTTCTGGGCGCGGCCACCCTGCTGTATCTGGGGTTCTTTGCCCTTCTGGCAGCGCGTGGCTTTGAAGGGCTGCCGTTGTCGGAGTCTCTGTTGTTGTTCGAAGGCAGCACAGTCGCCTATCTGGCGTTCAACCTGCAGGTCGCCTACCGCGCCTTTGCTCTGCCTGTGCTGGTCTTGGCGGCCGTTTTCGTCCTGCGCCAGCAGCGCAAAACACAATAAGCCCACCAAAATGGCGCTTGTCGGTTGATTTCAGGTGCTTGACGCATCAGGTGATAACCCAAGCGTGGCCAAATCCGAGGGAGCCTTCATGCTGGGTGCCGCCAGACTTTTGTTTATTCTGTTCGTCGTTCTGACCATCGTTTACGTCAGCCTGTCTTTCTATTCCCGCTCGGTCCGGCGTCAGAAGCTGGAAGATCAGTATCACCACGACGGCATGCCCGGCGATAAGGAGACCTTTATTCGCGAGGGGCTTGAGGAATATGATGGCTCTGTCCGGCGCAAGCTGATCTGGGGGGTGTATGTCATTCCGCTGACGGCTATCGCGATCCTGATCTATGTGACGAATTTTATGTGAGGACCCATCGATGCGGTATGTGAAATGGGCGTTCATCCTGCTGTTCTGGGGAACGATCGCGTCTTTCCTGCATTACACGCTGCCGCAGCATGACGTTGTGCGCATCGTCAACACCTATGAAGAGCGGCAGGAGCTGAACGACTGGACACGCATCTTCTGGGCGACGCCGGATGATCAGTCTCTGAACATCTCGAACCGCGATGTGCAGTTCATTCAGGCGGTGCGCCCCAATGGCCGCGCGATTGTCTATCGCAACGAAGACACGGGCTGGCGCTGGCCGCCCTATTTCAAGTTCGACACCGCGAACCTTTATACCGAGGCGGCGGATCGCGTTTCGACCAAAAACAACCCCGAATGGGTCAGCATTCGCCATTATGGCTGGCGGAACGAGTTCTTTTCCTCCTTCCCCAACGCGATTTCCATCAAGCCGGTGGAAGGGCCCGATTACCGTCCGATCAACGTGTTCAACATCATCTTCCTGACGATCTTTGCCGCGATTGTTTATGCGCTCTGGGTGCGCTGGCGGCGGTTCCGCCGCGCGCGGATCTTCCCGGTACTGGAAGATATCGAGGATCGGTTCGACGCAGCTGGCGATGCAGTCAGCGAAAAGGGCGGGCGCTTGCGCCGCTGGCTGGGGCGGTAAGGCTTGTAGAGCGGCGGCGCAGCCCCTACATCTGCGCGCCATGGCACAGAAGAAATCAGATCCGAATTACAAGGTCATCGCCGAGAACCGGCGCGCGCGGTTCGATTACGCGATCGAGCGGGATATCGAATGCGGTATCGTCCTTGAAGGGTCCGAGGTGAAATCTCTGCGCGAAGGCGGCGGCAATATCGCCGAAAGCTATGCCGCGGTCGAAGATGGGGAACTGTGGCTGGTCAACAGCTATATCCCGCCCTATGCGCAGGCCAAGTCTTTCAAGCATGAAGAACGTCGGCGCCGGAAGCTTCTGGTCAGCCGCAAGGAAATGGCCGATCTGTGGAATGCGACCCAACGCAAGGGCATGACGCTGGTGCCGATGGTGATGTATTTCAACCATCGCGGCATGGCCAAGATCAAGCTGGGCGTTGCCAAGGGCAAGAAGAATGTCGACAAGCGCGAAACCCAGGCCAAGCGGGATTGGTCGCGCCAGAAGCAGCGGTTGCTGAAGGATAACCGCTGACGGAAACTGACGCAGTTTCCGGGGCATTTTTGACGCAAAAATGCACATCGCTTGGAATGGAGCGCGGGGAAACTGCGTCAGTTTCCCATCCATTTTCCGCGTCGGAAAATGCTGTACACGGCCTTGCCAGTATAGCCCATGAAGCGTTAAGCACACGAGCGTTGCCCAAAGGAATGTCCTCCATGTCTGCTGACGATCCCAAAACGCTGGTGTCCACCGAATGGCTGGCGGCTCACCTCAAAGATCCTGACCTGCGTATCCTTGACGGGTCGTGGTATCTGCCCGCTGCGGGCCGTGACCCGAAAGCCGAATATGACGCCGCCCATATCCCCGGCGCGCGGTTTTTCGATATTGACGAGATTTCCGACCTACGCTCGGACCTGCCGCATATGGCGCCACCGGCCGAGAAATTCATGAGCCGCATGCGCGCCATGGGCGTGGGCGACGGCCATCAGGTGGTGATCTATGACGGGGCGGGCGTCGTGTCAGCCGCGCGGGTCTGGTGGCTGTTCCGGTTGATGGGGCAAGAGAATGTCGCCGTGCTGGATGGCGGTTTCCCCAGATGGCAGGCCGAGGGGCGCGAGATCGAGGATCTGCCGCCCATGGTCCGCGACCGGCACATGACCGTGCGCGTGCAAAACCAGCTGGTGCGGGATGTGACGCAGGTCTCATCTGCCTCGAAACTGGGTGATGTTGAGATCGTCGATGCCCGTTCGCCAGGCCGTTTTGCAGGCTCTGAGCCTGAACCGCGTGAGGGTCTGCGCGCAGGCCACATCCCCGGTTCCAAAAATCTGCCCTATCAGGCACTGATGAATGACGATGGCACGATGAAAGACGCCGCCGGTTTGCGCGCGGCTTTTGATGCGGCAGGTATCGACCTTGCCAAACCCGCCATCACCACCTGCGGATCGGGCGTTACGGCCTGTATCCTCGCCCTCGCCATGGAGCGTTTGGGTAAAGATGACTGGTCCGTTTATGACGGATCCTGGGCCGAATGGGGGGCGTTCCCCACTGTGCCCGTTGCCACCGGAGAAAACTGATGTTCGATCGTCTCAAGGCGCAGCCTGCCGACAAAATCCTGGCCCTGATGCAGATGTATCGCGAGGACCCGCGCGACCAGAAAATCGACTTGGGTGTGGGTGTCTACAAGAACGCCGAAGGGGTCACACCGGTGATGCGCGCGATTAAGGCCGCCGAACACCGCCTGTGGGAGGAACAGGAGACCAAAGCCTATGTCGGGCTGGTGGGCGATCCTGCCTTTTCCGATGCGATGATCAAGCTGATCCTGGGCGATGCGGTGCTGCGTGATACGGTTGCGGCGGCGGCAACCCCGGGCGGCACGGGCGCGGTGCGTCAGGCGTTCGAGATGATCCAGATGGCTAACCCGGATGCGCGCGTTTTCGTTAGCAATCCGACCTGGCCCAATCATATCTCGATTCTGAACTACCTGGGGATCGAGACGGTAATGTATCGCTATTTCGACGATGACACCCGTGCGGTGGATTTTGATGGCATGCTGGAGGATCTCAAGCAGGTGCGTGAGGGCGATGTTGTTCTGCTGCATGGCTGCTGCCACAACCCGACCGGGGCCAACCTGAACCTGGTGGAATGGAAAGCCGTCATTGACGTTCTGAACGACCGTGGCGCGCTGCCGATGATCGACATCGCTTATCAGGGCTTTGGTGACGGGCTTGAAGCGGATGCCGAAGCGACGCGGCTGGTGGTCTCAAGCGTGTCGGAATGCCTGATCGCGGCCAGCTGTTCGAAGAATTTCGGCATCTACCGCGAACGGACCGGCCTTTTGATGGCGGTGTCACAGGATGCCGGTGCGCGCGGTCTGAACCAGGACACGCTGGCCTTCCTGAACCGGCAGAACTATTCCTTCCCGCCGGATCACGGCGCGCGTCTTGTCACCATGATCCTGAACGATGACGATCTGCGTGCGGATTGGGCGAAAGAGCTTGAAGATGTGCGCCTGTCAATGCTGGGCCTGCGTCAGAGCCTAGCCGATGAGCTTCAGCGCCTCACCGGCTCGGACCGCTTTGCCTTCCTGGCGCAGCACCGTGGCATGTTCTCGCGCCTCGGCGCTTCGCCTGAGCTGGTTGAAAAGCTGCGCGTCGAACATGGCATCTACATGATCGGGGACAGCCGGATGAACATTGCCGGGCTGAACCAGAAAACGATTCCGATCCTTGCCAAGGCGATTGTCGACGTCGGCGTCTGAGCCATTGTTGCCTGCTTGAAACGCCCCCGACGGACCCTCCGGCGGGGGGTTTTCTTATGCGTCGATGACCGGGCGCACCGTCCTGCTTCTTTCCGGCCAAAAATACCCCACACAACAAAAAACCCGGGCGCGAACGCCCGGGCAGTTGATCTAAGACTGACGGAAGGAGATATCAGCCTTTGGAGAATTCCGGGTATGCCTCCATGCCCAGTTCGGACATGTCCAGACCGTTGATCTCGTCCTCTTCGCTGACACGGATGCCCATGACCGCTTTGAGGATGAACCACACCACAAGGCTGGCGACGAAGGTGAACACACCATAGGCCACAATACCTGTGATTTGCGTACCCAGCGAGGCGTCGGAGTTGTAGAACACAACCGCGATGGTGCCCCAGATGCCTGCGAACAGGTGGACCGGGATGGCGCCGACAACGTCGTCGATTTTCAGCTTGTCCAGCATCGGCACGGTCAGAACCACGATCACACCACCGATGGCACCGATCCACAGAGCACCGAAGAGCGTGGGTGCCAGAGGTTCGGCCGTGATGGACACGAGGCCCGCCAGTGCGCCGTTCAGAACCATGGTCAAGTCAGGCTTTTTGTAGAGAACCTGGGTCAGGATCAGAGCGGTCACCGCACCGGCAGCAGCTGCCATGTTGGTGTTTGCAAAGATCCGGCTAACGTCCGACACGTCACCCACGGTGCCCATTGCCAGCTGCGAGCCGCCGTTGAAGCCGAACCAACCCAGCCACAGGATGAATGTCCCCAATGTGGCCAGCGCCAGGTTCGAACCGGGCATCGGGTTCACTTTGCCGTCCTTGTACTTGCCCAGACGCGGACCCAGCACAATCGCACCAGCCAGAGCAGCCCAGCCACCGACCGAGTGCACAACAGTCGAACCGGCGAAGTCGGAGAAGCCCATCTCAGACAGCCAGCCGCCGCCCCACTGCCAGGAGCCCGAGATCGGGTACATCACGCCGGTCAGAACGACGACGAAGATCAGGAAGGGCCAAAGCTTGATACGCTCAGCCAGCGCACCCGACACGATCGAGGCGGTGGCAGCAACAAACACCAGCTGGAAGAAGAAGTCCGAGCCGACGGAGGCGTAATCAAGTGCCGCGTCCTCAGCCGAGACGCCAACCGGGTCCAGCACGGTGGGCACGAAGAACGAGCCGACATAGCCGTTGAAGTCGCCCGGATACATCAGGTTGAAGCCCATCAGCCAATACATGATGGCCGCAATCGAATAGAGACCGATGTTCTTGGTCATCTGCATGGTGACGTTTTTCGAACGCACCAGACCGCCTTCGAGCATGGCAAAACCAGCAGCCATGAAGAAGACCAGGAAGCCTGCCATACAGAACAGCAGGGTCGTCATGATATAGGGGCCGATCTCGTCAAAGCCGGGCGCGGCGTCCTGCGCGAGTGCCAGCGTCGGCAGCGCGGTCAGCGCTGCTGCGGTGGCAAGTACCTTAAAGTTTTTCATATTGCGTATCCCTAGGTTGCAGCTGTGATTACAGCGCGTCTTCGTTGGTTTCGCCGGTGCGCACGCGGATCGCCTGCTGCACGTCGAGAACGAAAATCTTGCCGTCACCGATCTTGCCGGTCTGTGCCGTCTTGGTGATGGTTTCGACGATCTGGTCGACCATCGACGCCGCCACGACGATTTCCAGTTTGATTTTCGGGACGAAGTTCACAGCGTATTCAGCGCCGCGATAGATTTCGGTATGGCCGGACTGAGACCCAAAGCCTTTGATTTCAGTCACCATCATGCCGCGTACGCCGGCTTCGGTGAGGGCTTCACGCACCTCTTCCAGCTTGAACGGTTTGATTGTTGCAATGATGAGTTTCACACGCATCCCCTTCGATTGGCGGGTCTCCCCGCGTTGGTGGGGGGAGAAAGAGCGCGAATAGAGATGTAAGGGAACGGCGGCGCAGGGTCAGATGGTCCCCGGATTCCGCGAAGTTGCATAATTTTTGCACAAATTTCGGATTATGATTAAAAATTGTGCACATCGAGAAGGCGTGAATTTGGTTTGAACCGGTCTCAACAAACGGCACAGAAGCGGTTATGGTAGCTTAAAACAAAGGCCGGGCAGGGCGCAGTATGAGTGATTCACGACGGCGGAAACCGCCTTTGGTTGCAGAACGGCGGTATCCTTCCGGATCGTCAAAGGCGGCGGCTAAGCGGAAGACCACCAAGTCAAAGCCCAAAAAAACCACCAGGCGTAAAAGGACTGCGCGCAAGCCCGGACTGCGTGGCTGGATCGGCGCGGTTCTGGGCTGGATCGCGCGGTTGGTCTGGTGGGTGACCTGGCGCGTCAGTGCGCTGGCCGCTGCCATCCTTGGCATCTTCGTGGGCGTGCAATATCTGTCGCTGCCCGATGTCACCGCGCTTTTGGATGGGCGCGCGCGCGGATCTGTGACCATGCTGGACCGGGACGGCGCGGTTTTTGCCTGGCGGGGGGAGCAGTTTGGCGGCGTGGTCACGGCGGACACGGTCTCGCCCCATCTGAAGAACGCCATCATCGCGACGGAAGACCGCCGCTTTTACCGCCATTTCGGTGTCAGCCCGCGTGGCATCGCAAGCGCCGTGCGCATCAACCTGAGCGAAGGGCGCGGGCCGCTGTCGGGCCATGGCGG
This sequence comes from Aestuariivita boseongensis, assembly GCF_001262635.1. Classification (GTDB taxonomy): domain Bacteria; phylum Pseudomonadota; class Alphaproteobacteria; order Rhodobacterales; family Rhodobacteraceae; genus Aestuariivita; species Aestuariivita boseongensis. The sequence goes on along the minus strand of NZ_JXYH01000003.1, from coordinate 65,709 downwards.
ATCGACCATCACGCAGCAGACCGCAAAGCTGTTGTGTCTGGGAGAACCGTATGATCCGAATTCTGGTCTGACCGAGGCGCAGTATGAAGCCGATTGCCGGCGGGGATCGCTGTCGCGCAAGGCGAAAGAAGCGATCTATGCGCTGGCGATGGAGCTGAAATACTCCAAGGACGAAATCCTGACGATTTACATGAACCGCGCGTTCCTGGGCGCGGGCGCGCGGGGGTTTGAGGCGGCAAGCCAGCGCTATTTCGGGAAGTCGGCGGCCGAGGTGAACCCGTCGGAGGCGGCGATGCTGGCGGGGCTTCTGGTGGCGCCGACGCGGTTCGCGCCCACGAATGATCTTCAGCGGTCGCAAAATCGGGCGGCAACGATCCTGCGGCTGATGAACGAGCAGGGCTATCTGAGTGACAGCGAGAGGGCCTATGCGACCGCCAACCCGGCCGAGTTGAGCGAGGCGGCAGCGGCGCGTGCGGGGGGCTATTTCGCCGATTGGGTGATGTCGTCGGGGCCGGAGTATTTCACGCGCAACACGACCGAGGATGTGATCATTCGCACCACGTTGGATCAGCGGCTGCAGAAGGCGGCCGAGGATGCGATGCTGGAGATCTTTGAAAACAAGGTGCGCGAGGGATCGAAAGCGCAGGCCGCAATCGTCGTAATGAGCGCCGACGGCGCCGTGCGCGCCATGGTGGGCGGACGCAAGACGCAGGTGGCCGGTGCCTTCAACCGCGCCACGCAGGCGCTGCGGCAGACGGGGTCTTCGTTCAAGCCCTTCGTCTATGGCGCAGCGCTGGATCTTGGCTATTCACCGCTGGATACGGTCGAGGATGCGCCGTTCTGCATGAACATCCCCGGATCGGGCGAATGGTGCCCGCGCAACTATACCAATCAGTTCTTCGGGCGAGTGACGCTGACGCAGGCGCTGAAGGATTCTCTGAATATACCGGCTGTGAAGATCTCGGAATCCGTGGGGCGCGAGGCGGTGCGGACGGTGGCCGAGGGCTTTGGGATCGAGAGCGATCTGGCCCTGGGTCCGGCGCTGGCGCTTGGGGCGTCGGAAAGCACGCTGATCGAGATGACGGGCGCCTATGCCGGCATCCTGAACGGCGGATCGGCGGTGGAGCCCTACGGCATGCTTGAACTGCGCCTGTTGGGCGATGATGCGCCGCTGATGGGCACGGATGGCGGGATCGGCGAACGGGTGTTGCAGGAAGATGCCGCGCGCCAGCTGATCTGGATGATGGAGAAGGTGGTCAGTGAAGGATCGGGGCGCCGGGCCGCGCTGCCCGACAGGCAGGCGGCGGGCAAGACAGGCACGACACAGGCGGCGCGCGATGCCTGGTTCATTGGCTTCACCGCCGATTACGTCGCGGGTGTCTGGATGGGCTATGACGACAATACACCCCTGTCCGGCGTAACGGGCGGCGGGCTGCCGGCGGAGATCTGGCGGGAGACGATGCTGCGGGTACATGACGGCCTGCCGGTACGGCCGCTGCCGGTGCTGGTGCCGCGCGGGGCGCCGCAGGACCGGGGCGGGCAGCCGCAGACGGTGGAGGGGATCCTGGACCGGATGCTGCGTGACATCTTTGGCGGAAATGGTGGCGGGCAGGCGCCGCGCCCCTCGGGCGGCGACCGTTAACACTCTCAAGAACAAGGTTAACGCCCCTTTTCTAAGGGATTTGGCGGTATGATGTGCGTGCAAAGCTGGTGCACAACCCGCGCACCGGTTTGTATGACCGGCGCGGGCGTTAACGCGCCGCGCGGTGGATTTGCCGAATGGAAAGGGATGGTTGAGAGTTTGGCCTGGCTGGGGCAATCGGCTGCGGGCCATAGGGGATGCGTGTCAGGCATCCTTTTCGCTGAACGCCCCGAAGCAGGCCTGGGGCGCGAAATGTGAGGGTCGCGTCCCAGGTCTGTGAGAGGGAGAGGCCCCGGATCAGGTCCGGGGCGCGTTTGGGTTTTTATCCGAACACGCGGCCCAGGGCCTGGTCGACGGCATCGGTCAGGTGGTCGATATCGTCGGGTGTCGCGATCAGCGCGGGCGAGAAGCAGAGCGTGTTGTTCTTGCCGGGCACCGAGCGGTTGGTCACGCCGATAATCACCCCTTGCGCCATGCAATCCGCCACGACCGCTTGGGCCAGCTTTTCGTCCACCGGATCCCTGGTGCCGCGATCCGCCACCAGTTCGGCCCCGCAGAAGAGGCCCTTGCCGCGCACATCGCCGATCACGGCGTGTTTCTCCATCAGGGCATGGAGATTGCCCATCAGGCGTTCGCCCATGTCGAGGGTGTTTTGCAGCAGGCCTTCATCTTCGATGATGCGCATGTTTTCGATGGCCGCCGCAGGGCCCGCGGTGCAGCCGCCGAAGGTGGAGATGTCGCGGAAATAGTTCAGCTTGTCTTCGGGGGCGTCCTTGAATTTCTCGAACACCTCTTCGGTGGTGACAAGGCAGGCGATGGCGGCATAGCCGGAGGCAACGCCCTTGGCCATGGTCACCATGTCGGGTTTCACGCCGTAGTTCTGATAGCCGAACCATGTACCGGTGCGGCCCACACCGCAGACAACCTCGTCGATATGCAGCAGGATGTCGTATTTCTTGCAGATCTCCTGCACAAGTTCCCAATAGCCCTCTGGCGGGGTGATGACGCCGCCACCTGCGGTCACGGGTTCGAGGCAGAGTGCGCCCACGGTGTCGGGGCCTTCGCGCAGGATGACCGCCTCGATCTGATCTGCGGCCCATTCGCCGTAGTTCTGATCCGGCGCGCCGTCCTGTTCGTGTTTGCGGTATTCCAGGCAGTGGGGTACGCGCACAAAGCCCGGTGCGAAGGGGCCGTATTGGGCGTTGCGTTCGTCCTGACCGCCCGCGCTGAGGCAGCCGATGGTGGTGCCGTGATAGTCGCGGTCGCGGTAGAGGATCTTGTGCTTCTTGCCGCCGTATTTTGCATGCGCAATCTGGCGGACCATCTTAAAGGCTTTCTCGTTCGCCTCGGAGCCGGAGTTGCAGTAATAGACGCGGCTCATGCCCGGCATCTTGTCGATCAGGCGTTCGGCAAAAATCGCACCGGGGACAGACCCGGCGGCACCGGCAAAATAGTTCAGCTTGATCAGCTGGTCGCGCACGGCGTTGGCGATGCTTTCACGGCCATAGCCCACATTCACCGTCCAGACCGCGCCCGAGACGCCGTCGAGATGTTCCTTGCCCTTCTGGTCCCACACTTTCATGCCCTTGCCTTCGACGATGATGCGGGGATCGGAGGTTTCATAGGGTTTGTGCTGGGTCAGGTGGTGCCAGATGTGGCTGCGGTCGGCTTCGACCACGTGGCTGATGTCGTTTTCATTGAACGTGCCGTCCATGACGTCCTTCTCCCTTATGGATGTGCGCGGCGGGGCAAGCCGGATTGCGGCTTTGATCCCACTTTATTCGTACATGCGAAGGATTTGTGCAATTGGGTTAGGGCCAGTCTGCTGGGTGATCTGAGTCCAGTCACGGGTGGTTACCGCTGGGTCAATCGTGCCCCCGCGCCTTACATCCTTGGTTTTGGGGCGGAATTTTCCTTGCAGGACAGAGATTTGACCGCGACGGGCGCGGAAGGCCCTCAAAGAAAAACCATTGATCGGTGAGAGGATATGGTTTGGGATCAGGGTGGCCCGCTTGGACGGGTCGCGGTGCATGTGCACAGAATTCAGGCGGCGAAGGACCGTCTTAATGACAGCCACCCTGGAAGGTGGCGCAGATGGGAGAGATGATGATGACATTCAAAACAAAGCTCATGGGGGCTGCTGCCGGTTTGGCGATGATGACCGGTGCGCAGGCTGCGCTGGCTGGCGGCCATGGCGGCGAGATCACCGTGGGGTATTTCCTGGAATGGCCGATGCCGTTCCAATACGCCAAGGTCATGGGCACCTATGAAGAAGAGATGGGTGTGAAGATCAACTGGGTGAGCTTTGACACCGGGACCGCGATGAGTGCGGCCATGGCGTCGGGCGATGTACAGATGTCGGTCAGCCAGGGCGTGCCGCCTTTCGTTGTGGCCACAAGCGCCGGCCAGGATCTGCAGATCGTCGATGTGGCGGTGAGCTATTCCGACAATGACAATTGCGTGGTGCGCACCGATCTGGAGATCGACAAGGACAGCGCGGATGAGCTGGCGGGCAAGAAGGTGGCTGTGCCGTTGGGGACGGCGGCGCATTATGGCTTCCTCAAGCAGATGGATCACTTCGGCGTCGCGCTGGATAGCCTTGACGTGGTCGACATGGCGCCCGCAGATGGCGCGGCTGCGCTGAGCCAGGGATCGGTGGATATGGCCTGTGGCTGGGGCGGTGCGCTGCGGCGCATGAAGGAAAGCGGCAATGTGCTGCTGACCGGGGCCGAGAAGGAAGAGCTGGGCATTCTGGTGTTTGACGTGACCTCAGCTCCGGCTGGGTTCGTGGCGGAAGAAAGCGAGCTGGTGGCGAAGTTCCTGAAAGTGACTGCCGATGCCAACGCGATGTGGGCCGACGAGGCCAATCACGCGGAAATGCTGCCGGTGATCGCCAAGGATGCGGGTATGGACGAGGCCGACACGGCGGCGACCATGGCGACCTTCGTGTTCCCCAATGTCGACGACCAGCTGAGCGCGAAATGGCTGGGCGGTGGCGCGCAGGAATTCATGAAGGGCGTTGCGGATGTCTTTGTGAATGCAGGCTCCATCGACGCGGCGCTGGACAGCTATGAGAATGCCGTCAACACCGGGCCTCTGGCGGCTGCGCAGGGCATGTAAGATCGGCGCGGCGCATCTTTCGGGTGCGCCGCAACGCCTGCCCTGGGGCGGGCAAAAATCTTGGAAGATTTTTGCAAGGACGTTGCAACGTCCTTGCGCGCTCATGACGGGGACATCATGACCGGATTATCCATCGAGAATATCTCCATGCGGTTCGACCTGCCAAATGGCAGTTCGGTTCAAGCGCTGAAGGATGTGACGCTTCACCTGAAAGAAGGGGAATTGATGAGCGTGCTTGGCCCGTCGGGCTGCGGCAAGACCACGCTTTTGAATATCCTCGCGGGCTTTCTGGCCCCGACCGAAGGCCAGATCGTGATGAACGGCCATACGGTCAAGGGCCCGGACGCGGAACGCGGCATGGTCTTCCAGCAGGGCGCGTTGTTCGAATGGATGAGCGTGCGCGAGAATGTGGGCTTTGGGCCGTCGATGAAGGGCATGCCCAAGAACGACAAGGCCGAGATCGTGGACCATCTGCTGGATGTCGTCGGCCTGCAGGATTTCAAGGATAAGGCGGTTTATGAGCTGTCGGGCGGCATGCAGCAGCGTGTGGCGCTGGCGCGGTGCCTGGCTAATGACCCGGATGTCATCCTGATGGATGAGCCTCTGGGCGCGCTGGATGCGCTGACGCGCGAGAAGATGCAGGGGCTGGTTCTGAAGCTGTGGAAAGAGACCGGCAAGACCATCATCCTGATCACCCACTCGGTGGAGGAGGCGTTGCTCTTGGGCGAACGGCTTCTCGTCATGGCCCCGCGGCCGGGGCGCATTCACCGCGAATACCGTCTGCCCTTTGCCGAGATGGGCGTGGGCGCCGATCTGCGCGAGGTCAAGAAACATCCCGAATTCGGTGAGAAGCGCGAGGAGATCCTAGGCATGATCTGGGACATGGAAGAAGAGATCATGGGCCGGACGGAGGCAGCGCAATGATCCCCTTTCTGATCTATGCCGCGATTTTCATCGGATCGTTCTATATCATCCGCTTTCTGGTGAGCCGCACGGCGACGCAGGATTATACCTCGCTCAAGACGGTGACCTTCGGGGATGAAAGCGCCGTCGTTTCTGACCGCAAGGCCAGCGTGATTTCCATTGCCACGATTTTCCTGTTGTGGGGGATGTTCACCGGGTCGTCGCTGTTGCCATCCTTCCTGCACGCGCCGGGGCCATTCGAGGGCGCAACCACCTTCGAATACACCGTCGAAGCGAATGGCCAGACAGACACCGCCACGGTAACCGTGATCGTCCATCCCATCGGTGAAGATCCCGAGATTCCCGAGGTCGACCCTGGCGACGGCTTTGCCAAGAACGACATCACCGCAGTTGGCATGTGGCGGTCCGGCCTTGTGCGGGTGGATCGCAACGACGACCTGGGCCGCAACGAGGGTGCCACGGTGGTCGCCATCAACGGCGAACCCATCGCACCCGGCGGTTCGGTCGATGTGGCCAATGGCACCGTGACCCTGTCGGACAAGGGCACGCCGAATTTCCAGCCGGCCAAGGGCTGGCAGATGGAGCCGATCTGGTTGCCCGCTCCGGAAGCCGTTGTGCAGCGCATCGGTGAAATCGCGGATGAGGGCTTCCGCGGATCGACCCTGGCCGAGCATCTGGGATATTCGCTGTTCCGGGTGATCGTGGGCTTTTTCTTTGGCGCGCTGGTCGGCATCCCGCTGGGTTACGCCATGGGGCTGAGCAACTGGTTCCGCGGCTGGTTCGACCCGATCGTGGAATTCATGCGTCCCGTGCCGCCGCTGGCGCTGATCCCGCTGGTGATTATCTGGGCCGGGATTGGAGAGGTGGGCAAGATCATCCTTCTGTTCCTGGCGGCGCTTTGGATCATGGCGATTGCCGCGCGGTCGGGCGTATCGGGGGTGAAGATCTCCAAGGTGCATGCGGCCTATTCTCTGGGCGCCACGAAATGGCAGATCATGCGTCATGTGATCATTCCCAATTCCCTGCCGGATATCTTTACCGGTGCGCGCGTGGCCATGGGCGTGTGTTGGGGCACCGTTGTGGCGGCTGAACTGGTCGCGGCCGAGAAGGGCGCGGGCATGATGATCATGGTCGCTTCGAAGTTCCAGAACACCGATATCGTGATCATGGGGATCATCCTGATCGGTGTGATCGGGTTCGGTATCGACATGCTGATGCGCTGGGCCGAACGGGTGCTGGTGCCGTGGAAAGGCAAAGGCTGATCGCGGGGCAATGCCTGTTCACTGTGGGGAAATTGCTGCAGTTTCGGGCGATTTCGGGAAAACTTGGTATCTGGAGGCCTTTGGGGTGCCAGATATAGTTGATCTTGGCCGCCAGGCACCGTAGGAACCGTCTTACAGGTGCATAGACGCGGTAATGCAAACTGACGGCGGGGCTTGGGCGTGAAAGCGTTCGGGCCTCGTTTTCGTTTGGGGGGTACGGAATCAGAAAAGACGTCAGGTGCTCAGACGCGGTCTTCGCAATACAGCCACATGGGCTGCGCCCTGACGTCTTCCTGAACCAAGGTCCCCGCAAGCGGGTCTCCGGCCCAGCCACATCGGCTGTTGCCAGCCTTTGCAGCCGCAACGCACCCGGTCCGCCACGTCAAACCACGATCTTCGAAAAGACCCGTGGTCTGTCGCAACGCCCTTGGGCCTTTTGCACATCCGGTTCGACCCGAAGATCTCCCCGACTGAGCAGCCGACACCGTGGGTTCGCTGCATCCACGCCACCCTTCGCTTGCACCGCGTTTCAGGTCCGCCCGAGGGCATCTCAGACCCGCTATGCCGCGCTGTGAGCGCCGCGACCGCTTCGTGATCTTGCGACCGTCCGCGATAGGTAAACTGTGGCAAAGGGTTGGGATTCCGGCAAGAAAAATAATGGCTTAGATCGAAATTTCTTGTGGATAACCTGTTGATATCATTGTGGGAAATCGTGGGGCGATTGTTGTTTTTCCTGTGTGCTCAATCGGTTGTCAGAGAAACCCGCCTTTAAAAGGCCGGTTGCTTCGACATCGTCGAAATCTGCCTTCCGGCCCACGGTTCCGCGCGCAGTAAGGATAGGGAAGATTCGAATGAAATCCTGTTTCTCATTCACACCTTGTTAGCGGATTGGGCGTAATTCCTGCCTTTGAACAGTTCATCACTGCTGTAAGGAGATCATGGTGACGGCCCCGAAAACGGACCCTATCGATCTGTCATTGCCGATCTGGCGTGACGACCCGAAACAGTTGCAGACCGCCCTTCTGGAACAGGTTGCCGACGGTATTTGCGTCAAGGCCGATCTGCCGCGCCCGGCCGACACCCTGACCGTGCAGTTGATCCTGGCCGCGCGCCGCGCGGCAGAGGACGCGAGCAAACCCTTTGTCGTGGTGGAACCGTCCGAGGCCTTTCGGGACGGGCTTCAGACATTGGGCATCCATGACGACATTCTGGGATAAGGGGGCAGATCCGTGACCACTTCCGTGCTTGCCATCGACGATTCAGCCACGATCCGGGCGCTGGTGACCCAGACGCTGGAAAATGCAGGGTTCGACGTGACGACAGCCGTTGACGGGCAGGACGGGGTCGACCTGTTCCAGACCCGCCGGTTCGATGCGGTTATCACCGATATCAACATGCCGAACATGGATGGGTTTGGTGTGATCACTGCCATTCGCCAGAACAATGTGAACCCGCGTGTGCCGATCCTTGTTCTGACCACGGAAAGCGGTCAAAGCCTGAAGGACCGGGCGCGCGCAGCGGGGGCCACCGGGTGGATCGTGAAACCGTTCGAGGATACCGCCCTGGTCAATGTCCTCCGCCGTGTGACTTTGGGGGCTGGCTGACATGAGCATGGACAGCCTGAAAGCCACGTTTTTCGCCGAATGCGAGGATCTTTTGGACGCCCTGAGCGAAGGGTTGGCGGCCATGTCCGACGGCACGGCCGATCCGGAGACCGTGAACGCGATCTTTCGGGCGGTGCATTCGATCAAGGGGTCGGGCGGTGCCTTCGGCCTCGAGGATCTGGTGAGCTTTGCGCATATCTATGAAAACGTGCTGGATCAGATCCGCGCGGAAACCCTGGACGTGACACCGGCGGTGATGAAGACCGTCCTGCGCGCCAGCGATGTGCTGGCGGCGCTGGTGGAGGAGGCCCATGCCGAAACCGGCCAACAGCCGGAAGCGATGGCCGCGGTCAAAGCGGAACTGACCGCCCTGTCAAGCGTGGGAGGGGCATCTTCCGAAAGCGGGTTGGAGGACGCGTTCAGTTTTGAGGCGCTGCCGTTCGAAGCGATCGAATTGAGTGACCTTGGGGACTTGGGCGACGCGGGCGAGCTGACAGGCGATGCACGCTATCAGATCACCTTCAAGCCGGAGCGGGCGCTGTACGAAAACAGCCATGACCCAGTGATCCTTTTCATGGCGCTTGCGGACCTGGGCGATGTGGTTGTCGAATGTGACACGGACGCCCTGCCAGTCTTGGCGGATATCGACCCTGCGGAGAGTTATCTGTCGTGGACGGTCACCGTATCGGGTGATGTCTCCCGAGAAGAGATCGGCGCTGTCTTCGAATTCGTGGAGGGGCTGTGCACTCTTGAGATCGCGCTTGAGGAAACCGAAACTCTGCCTCCGGTGGGTGATGCTGTTGAACCGGACGGTGCGGTTGACGCGCCGATCACAGCAGCAGGGCCTTCGGAACCCGCCGGAAAGGCCCGTCAGTCGGCGCCGCAATCGAAACGACCCACGTTGCGCGTGGATCCCGATCGTGTGGACCGACTGATCAATACAGTTGGTGAGCTTATCATCAATCAGGCGGTGATCTCCCAAAAGGTTGTCGCGAGCGGGATTGCACAGAATTCGGATCTGATGGCAGACCTGGACGACTACGGATTTCTTGCGCGAGACATCCAGGAAGGCGTCATGGCGATCCGAGCCCAGCCGGTTAAACCGTTGTTTCAGCGCATGGCGCGTATCGCGCGCGAGGCTGGTGATGCCACAGGCAAAGATGTGAACTTCGTCATGGAAGGCGAGATGACGGAGATCGACAAAAGCCTTGTAGAACGCCTGACCGATCCGATGACCCATCTGGTCCGCAATGCGGTCGACCATGGGCTTGAGACTGGTGACGAGCGGCGCGCGGCAGGCAAGTCTTCGCAAGGTCAGCTATGCCTCAGCGCAGAACACCGCTCGGGCCATGTAATGATCACAGTGCGGGATGACGGTCGTGGTTTGAACCGCGAAAAGATCCTCGCCAAGGCGATCGAGCGCGGACTGGTTGCAAAGGATGCGAAACTGTCCGAGGCGGAGATAGACAATCTGCTTTTTGCGCCCGGATTCTCGACTGCGGAGACGGTCACGAACCTGTCCGGGCGCGGCGTTGGGATGGACGTGGTCCTGACCGAGATCCAATCCATGGGCGGGCGCATCGCGATTTCAAGCGAACCCGGGAAGGGGTCGGAGTTTTCGATCTCCCTCCCGTTGACGCTTGCGGTTCTTGATGGAATGGTCGTGACAGTCGCGGGGCAAACCCTGGTTCTTCCTCTGTCCTGCATTATCGAGACAATCCGCCCACGAACTGGGGACATTCGCCCACTTGGTCCGAACGGGCATGTGCTGTCAATTCGTGGCGCCTTTGTCCCCGTGGTCAGCCTTGGCGCGATTCTGGGCCTCGATAACTCCTGTGTCGATCCTGAAAGCAGCGTGCTTGTCCATATCCAATCGGGCGGCGCGAACCCGGTGGCGGTGTCGGTCGATGATATTTCGGACCAGCGGCAGGTCGTCATGAAAAGTCTTGAAGCCAACTATGGAGCCATTCCGGGCGTGTCGGCGGCGACGATCCTTGGGGACGGGAAAATCGCCCTCATCGTTGATCCCGACGCGGTCAGCAAGATGGCGATTGAAGCCGATGAAACTCCAATAACATTCGAGCTGGAGATCTAGAATGAGTGAACCCGTTGAATGGCAAGATGATCAGAATATCGAATTCGTGTCCCTTATCGCGGGCGGTCAGGGTTTCTGCATCGAAATCACGGAAATTCGAGAAATCCGTCGCTGGTCTCCCGTCACGCCGCTGCCCTTTTCGCAACCTGATGTTTTGGGTGTGATGAACCTGCGCGGTTCGGTTATCCCGATCATAGATCTGTCAGCGAAACTTGGACTGGGGGCAATCACGCCCACTGCGCGACACGTGATTATCGTTGTTGTGCTGAGCGATCGGACCGTGGGTTTGCTGGTGGATGCAGTCTCGGAAATTCTGACGATCCAGGGGGAAAACATTCGGTCGGCGCCCAATACTGGCCAGACGAATGATATTCGTTCGATACGCGGATTGGTGGAAGTCGGCGACGGCATGTCACGCGTGATTGATCTGCGCATTTTGTTCAACGACTCGTGCGACTTGGTGGCATGAAAGACTTGAAACTCCCTTCACACCAGTCTTTTCAGTTCTCGGACGAGGATTTTCGAAGCGTCGCGCGATGTGCGAAAGCCATTTTCGGACTGCATTTGGAAACTTCGAAAAAAGCGCTGATCCAGGCCCGGCTTGCAAAAAGGTTGCGCGCTACAGGCGCTCAAAGCGTGTCTGATTACTGCGCGATGGTTCAATCGGAACGTACCCGGGAAAAAGACCCGTTCATCTCGGCGCTCACGACCAATGTCACACATTTCTTCAGGGAACGTCACCACTTCGATTATCTGGAGAAACAGGTACTGCCAGGGCTTTTGAGTGAAGCACGGAAGGGCCGGCGTGTCCGCATTTGGTCGGCGGGCTGTTCCACGGGGCAAGAGGCCTATTCCATTGCGGGAACACTCCTTTCGATGTCACCGGACGTGCTGCGGCAAGACATTCAGATCCTTGCAACCGATGTGGATCCAGCTGCGCTGGAGACAGCAAGGCGTGGTGTCTATGCAAGCGATGAATGCCGGTTCGATGATCCCGCAGATATCAGAAAGGTTTTTGCGAGCTTCGATCGGGCGTCGTCACAAAACCACGTGAAGGCAGAGTTGAAAACCATGATCACGTTTCAGCGCTTGAATCTGATGGAGCATTGGTCGCATCAGGGAAGTTTCGACGTCATCTTCTGCCGAAACGTCGCGATCTATTTTGACAGGCCTGATCAAAGCAGGCTGTGGATGCGCTTTGTTGAGCGTTTGACCGAAGGCGGGTCGCTGATCATCGGTCACTCCGAACGGATTCACGGGCCGGCAGAAAACATCTTGGACGCTGTTGCGGTGACCACCTACCGGAAGGCGACCGCGTCGGCACAACCAACCAAGTTCAACAATCAAGGGTAAGACTATGGCACTGAAGGATGCACTGCGCGTGATGGTTGTTGATGACATGTCCGTCAGCCGCGGGCTGATCACACAAGCGTTGGAGGATATCGGAATCTGGAAAATCGAGACTCAAAACTCTGGTCAGGGCGCACTGGCTCAGCTTGTGACGAACCCCGTACACCTTGTCCTGTGCGACTATAACATGCCGGGGATGAATGGTTTGCAGTTACTGCATGGTCTGCGCACCAACAGTGCGACGCAGAAGATCGGCTTCATTCTTGTGACGGGCTCCCCCAATGAGCAGATGATCGCAATGGGCAAGAAGTTGGGCCTCAACAATCTGGTCAAGAAACCATTCACGAATGAAACGTTGAAGAAGTCCATCGAAATGGTCGTGGGGCGTATCTCTTGAGTGCGCGAAGAGAATCCGCGCCTGAGGGGGTGGCGCTGGCGTCCGCGATGCGTGCGATGGCTCTTGGCTTAGATAGGATGCGCGTTCTTTTGAATGACTATGAGCGGGAGTCTCTGACTGCGAGGGCGAACACGTCCTCACAACCGGTACCGCTTGCTGCGCAGAATATTGATGCGGTAACGCAGATACTTCGTGACACGAGCGCGCTTTTGAAAGTGCTGGAAGACGCCGTTCAGCCGGACCTTGTGGTGCCGTTGGAGCAGGTTCTCGAAACACTCAGGCTGGAATTTTATGTCGATTTGCTCTCACCGGGGGCTTGCGAAAATGCCAAAGGTGAACAAACGGTTATCGAGCTGTTTGACGACGCGTGACGAACGTAATCTCTCTTGTAGAGAGACTTTGCGCTGAGTGTGTACTGCCGGGGGATATGGAACCAATGCCGCCGCGTCTTTGGTCATCAGGTTTCGATAGCGCCTGGTCTTTTGGGTGTTGCGTAATCCTTGCTGTCGTTTGTCAACGATCCAACAGGGGTTTCTGTCACTGGGTCGGTTCCGACGGGCAAACGCGTCTGAAATCTGGTCAAATCCTTCGTGCGCTGCGCATGCCTTGCCGCAAAATGTCAAAGCCAGAGTGATCGGATCCGCCCCGTTTGAGAATGCCCGATCGCGAAAACCAAAAGGACGCAGGGGCTGGAGATATGTCAAAATTCCGCGCAGTGGCGGATGGAGAGAGCTTGAGTGCTACCTTCTGCTGGTTGAAAGCCGTTTCGCAGGAGGTGCAGCACAGATTGGCGACTTTGATCATTGCCGATCGCTACTGTCGGCTGGATTGGCTGTGCGCGGGGGAACCGCTGAACGGGATATTTCAGATGCGCGATCCTGACCCTTTTCGGTTGGATTTTCGGGCAGGGATTTCACAGCCGCCTGAAGACAGCAGTGACAGGAATATGCAGTCTTTGAGCATCGTTAATCTTGGGGTCACTTCTGCACGTTAGAACGGAGTGCAGCACCCGACGACCTGGCTCTCACCGGTCTTGAACTAACATCTTGAAAGAAGTCCGATGCACGTTGTTGTTGCAGATCCACAGAGATCTTGTGCCCACGATATTCGAGACCGGCTATTGGAGAGCGGGCGCAGCTTGCGGGTCGATATCGTGGCGGATTTGGTGGCCGCTTACGACATTGCAGAACACCGGGTTCCGGACCTGTTTTTTGTCAATACCGCCCTTGCCCGGCTGGCTGAATTTGAGGTTCTGCAGTTTCTGTTTCGCGCGCTGGCCATTCGTTGTGTTTTGCACCAGTCGGGCGGCCAATCGGACGCATCGATCGGACATGTCGGCAAGAGGGCAGGATTGCGTGTTGTTCACACGGATCAAGTTTGCGCCGTCCTGCGCGAGGCAAGCGTCGGCAGCTCGACATGTGACCGCCGGCCTTCGTCCGCACAACCGGATGCGCGCGGAGCGGAGTTTGATGACGGCGTGATTTTGCTTGGTGCATCGACTGGCGGGGTAGAGGCGTTGATTGAGGTTCTGGCAAGCTTCCCCAAGAACTGCCCGCCGACCTTTCTTGTGCAGCACACCAGTGCGCGTTTCACGGCGGGCCTGGCGCAATTGCTTGATTCTCACGTCACGCCCAAAGTGGTCGAGGCTGATCCAATTGGGCGGCCGGCGCCGGGCCAGATCCATGTGGCACCGGGGGGCGATCGACACTTGCATCTGCGTCCCGGTACGCCGCTGCGCATGCGGCTTGCGGCGTCACATACAGGCCAGGCCTATTGCCCTTCGGTGGATGAGTTGTTCCATTCGGCCGTTCCCTATGGCCAGAATGTGTCTGCAGCACTGTTGACCGGCATGGGACGTGACGGCGCGCAGGGACTGCTGGCCTTGCGTCGGGCCTGGGCGCGAACCTTCATTCAGGATGAACAAACATCGGTGGTCTATGGCATGCCCCGAGCGGCGTTTGAGTTGGGTGCCGCGGATCGCACATTGCCTGTTGGCGACATCGGCCCGGCCATACTGGCCTCGCGCAGGAGGTGGACGTGATGTCTTATGCACCCAATGGAGAGATGTGGAGCACGCACAAGGTGTTGTCCGTGGTGCAGGGGCAATACCGCGTGACGCGAGATCCGGGAGTGGCGATGTCCACGATTCTGGGCTCTTGCGTTTCGGTTGCGTTGTTCGACAGGTCGTCGGGTGTCGGAGGGATCAATCATTTTCTATTGCCGAGTTCGGGGCGCCCTGGCTGCAACGAGGTCAAATTCGGCGCGATGGCGAACGAGCTTCTTATCAATGAACTGCTGAAAATGGGCGCGAGCCGGTCGCACTTGCGCGCCAAGATTTTTGGTGGCGCGAATATCGTGGAACGGTTGGGTGACATCGGATCACGCAATGTCAGTTTCGCGCAGGACTACATGAAGCGTGAGGGGATCAGAATTGAGCAGGCGGATACCGGGGGAAGACAGGCACGCAGGTTGCATTTCCATCCGGTGAGCGGAGAGGCGAAAGTGTTTACGATCCCGATTGATCAGACGCAGACCCTTGCCGCGCGGGAAAGGCCGCGCCAGGCCCCAGCGCACGAGACGGACGTGACGCTGTTTTAGGCGGCGCGGCAGGGATGAATTTGGTTTCAAAAGAACGCGCTGTCAGATCCAAGCCCGCACGGTACAGGCCAGGACAAATGCGGCTTTGCGCTGAGGGGGAGCGCAGCAAGGAAGAGGCCATCGGCGTCACGCGCGATCGCCTTATCCGGTTCAACTTGGGCTTTTCGTGCCCCGCTACGAGAGACAGGCACGCGCCTTGATGATGCGCGCGGGAAGGCGCTTAATGATGGCCCAAGCCTCATTTGAAATTGATCCGGGAATCGCATCGGTGCCACTATTCAGCGGCACCGATTGCTTTCACACCCGGTTGTCGCAAGGACGCTATGGCCCATTACGGAATAGTCGCGCCCGAATTTGCCGGGCATCTGCTGCCCGCAGGTAGTCTGGGGACGGAACTGGTGCGCCGGGGACATCGTGTCACGGTTATTGCAAGTGATCGGTCCAAGCAGATGGCGCTTGATCTGGGCCTGAGTTTTGCGCGTTTCCCGGTAGATGTGGACAGGTATCGCAAGAACACCCTGCTGTCCAAGCTGGCCGATTTCGTTGGCGCGGGATCCTTTGTCAGATACCGCACCCGGTTGACGATACAGGGGCAGGATCTGCTGACACGGCTTCCCGATACGCTAAGGGACCTGCAGCTTGACGGGTTGATCATCGACCAGATCCTGCCGGCAGCGGCCGCTGTCGCGGATCAGCTGGACATCCCCTTTGTCACGCTGAGTGCGTCGCTTTTGAACAATGAAGATCGCGTGTCGCCTCCGGTTTATGTCGGGTGGACGCCGTCGACAACCGCACGGGGTCTGGCGAAAACCAGGCTGGCCTTTGCAGGGCGGCGCTGGGTGCATCAGCCGATGGTTAAGCTGATCAATAGACATCGCCGCAGTCATGGTCTGAAACCATGGCGGCATGTGGACGATGGCAATTCTGTGCTGGCGCAACTGGCGCAATCCTGCGCCGCCTTTGATTTTGCGCGCAGTGATGTACCTGCCAACCTGCACTATGTTGGCCATTTATCCGCAGATCGTCCGCAATCCGATCATGGATTTCCCTGGGACAGGCTGAATGGGCGGCCGTTGATCTATGCGTCGGTCGGCACGGTCGTGAATGATGCGAATGCGGCGGCGATCCGGACGATTCTGTCGGCTTGCGTCGGGGTGAACGCACAGTTAGTGATTGGACTTGGGGCATGGATCGACGGTGCGGGTGTGGGCAACATGGACTTGCCTGACCCGCGTCCCGAAGATGCTGTGATCGTGGGCTTTGCGCCGCAGGTGCAGCTTATTGAGCGCGCGGCGCTGGTGATTACCCATGCGGGAATGAATACGACCAACGAAGCGCTTGGAGCCGGTGTGCCGATGGTCGCATTGCCGCGCGGGGATGATCAGCCTGGTGTTGCATCGCGGATCAGGGCGTCGGGGGTTGGTGTGGTTGGGTCTTTTCGGAAATCCACGGCCGGGGAACTGCGTGGATTGATCGAAACGGTACTGAACGATCCCGGGTTCCGTGATCGCGCCCGGCAGATGCAGACCCACATGAAGGCTGCCGGCGGGGTGAAACTCGCTGCAGACATCACGGAGAAAGCCCTGAGCAGCAGGCAGCCTGTTTTGCGGGAGCAGACTGCGCTGCCAAGCGCAGTGGCGCAGCATTCATAGCGGGTGCAGAAACCGCGGCCGCAACAGGTCAAAAACCGGAATAGAGGGATTTGGTGGAGCCTAGGGGAGTCGAACCCCTGACCTCTTGCATGCCATGCAAGCGCTCTCCCAACTGAGCTAAGGCCCCGGATCGAGAATATCTCGTGCGCCGCTCAATAGGCGCATCACCGGGCGGGATCAAGCAAAAAAACCCGCCCGGTCTTTTGGCTTAATCTTCGTCTTCCGATGCGACGTCGGCAAGCTCGTCCAGCGAGACGTTGTCATCGTCATCATCGTCTTCCAGCAGATCATCATCCAGATCCACATCGACGTCATCATCATCGTCCAGGACCGCATCATCATCTGCATCTGAGGCTTTCGCCTTCAGCGATGCAGCATCTTCGGCATCCGCCGCGATCATGCGGGTCTTGGTGGTGTCGAGCTCGACCACCTCGCCCGTGTATGGGCTGACGATCGGGTCGGCGTTCAGGTCATAAAAGCGCTTGCCGGTCGTCGGGCAAACGCGCTTCGTGCCCCATTCTTCCTTGGGCATTGAGATCCCCTTCAAAAAGCTTGAGTCGTATCGACGATTCCGGTCACGTGCCATATGAGGTGGGCGGTGTCAAAGCCTTTGGCAAGTCCGCGGCAGGAGAGAGTGGCATCAGTGGCTGAACATGTGATTAACGGCGATCCCCCGGTGAAGGTGCATCTGCGCCAATCGGGCCGGGCGCGCCGGATCAGCCTGCGGGTGTCGCGGCTGGACGGGAAGGTCACGCTGACCCATCCGCGCGGTGTGTCGCAGAAGGAAGCGCTGGCCTTTGCTTATGAGCGCGCCGATTGGCTGCGCGGCCATGTGGCGGGGGTGCCTGATGTCGTGCCGGTGGCGCTGGGGGCGGTCATTCCCGTCGAAGGCGCGATGGTGCAGGTGATCCCGGGCAGGCGTGTCGGGTTGGACGGCGGGGAGCTGACGGTGAACGGCCGGCCCGAGCAGGCGGCGCGCAGGGTGGCGAGCTTTCTCAAGACGTTGGCGCGTGACCGGCTGGCTGAGGCGTCTGACCACTATGCCGAACGGCTGGGCCAGCGGTTCGAAAGGATCAGCCTGCGCGATACGCGGTCGCGCTGGGGGTCGTGTTCGTCGCGCGGCACGCTGATGTATTCCTGGCGGCTGATCATGGCGCCACCGCAGGTGCTGCGATATGTGGCGGCCCATGAGGTTGCGCATCTGGCCGAGATGAATCACTCCCAGGCGTTCTGGGACGGGGTGACACGCATTCATGGGCCATACGCAACGCCCCGCCGATGGTTGCGCGAACACGGGCAGGATCTGCACCGCTATCAGTTCTGATCTTGACGGGTGGTGATTTGTGATCACAGATGGGTGTCATGTTGATGAACACCCGCCCTGCTGACACCTCTGCCGCCCATGATCGGGTCTATCGCGCCCTGCGCACCCGGATCATGCATGGGGAAATGGCCCCCGGACAGGCGCTGACCCTGCGCGGGATCGGGAAAGAGTTCGACGTGTCGATGACGCCGGCGCGGGAGGCCGTGCGGCGTCTGGTGGCAGAAGGCGCGCTGTTTCTGTCAAGCTCGGGCCGGGTGTCGACACCGGAATTGTCGAATGAGCGGATCGAGGAACTGGCCGCCCTGCGTGCCCTGATCGAGGTGGAGCTGGCCAGCCGCGCCCTGCCGCGCGCCCATATCGCGCTGATCGAGCGGCTGCAGACCATCAACGCCAATATCGCCGAGGCCGTCGCGCAGCGCGATGCGGTGACCTATATTCGGACCAATCTGGAGTTTCACCGGACGCTGTATCTGCGCGCGCAGGCACCTGCGATGCTGGCCATGGCCGAAACCGTCTGGCTGCAGCTGGGTCCGACGATGCGCGCGCTTTACGGGCGGTTGCGCCGGACCGAACCGCCACAATTCCACCGCATGATCATCGCCGCATTGAAGGCCGGCGATGAGCCCGGCCTGCGGCTGGCTGTGCGGTCTGACGTGACGCAGGGCCTGAAGATGCTGGCGGCCTGAGGGCTGCGTTTCACACCCATTTCTCAGGTTGCGTCTTGAAGCCTCCCCCGCCTATCGTGACGGCACAAACGGGAGGATTTTCGATGACTGATTTCACACGGCGCGGCGCGCTGGGTCTGATGGGGGGCGCCGCGGCGCTGCCGATGCTGGGCACACCGGCGCTGGCCAATACGAAAATGACAGTGGGCGCGCTGCGCTTCACCAGCCACGCGGCCAGCTTTGTAGCACTTGAGCGGGGGTATTTCGCGGACGAAGGTCTGGATGTGGAGTTCCGGTTTTTCGAGGCGGCGCAGCCGATGGCGGTGGCGATTGCCTCGGGCGATGCGGATTATGCGGTCACCGCGATTTCCGGCGGCCTGATCAGCCTTGCGGAAAAGGGCGCGGCCAAGGTGATCGGCGGCGCGTTGAGCGAGGAAAAGGGGATCGACGGGCAGAAGATCCTTGCGTCGAATGCGGCCTATGAGGCCGGGCTGACCAGCGCGTCGATGCTGGATGGAAAGACATTTGCGGTGACGCAGCCTGGGTCTTCGTTCCATTACATGGGTTCGAAAATTGCCGCTGCCGAAGGCGTCAGCGTCAGCTTCAAGCCGCTGCAGAAGGTGGGCGCGATCATCGGGGCGATGAAGTCGGGTCAGGTCGATGCGTGGTCGATCGTGCCGCATATCGCCAAGGGTCTTGCCGGATCGGGCGCGGTAAAGATCATCGGCGATGTGGCTGACTATCTGCCGGGATATCAGGTGACGACCGTCTTCACCTCGGCCGAAAATGCCGCCAATGAGCGCGCCAAGACCGAGGCGTTCCTGCGTGCCTTCTCGCGCGGGGCGGATGATTTCAATGCAGCCCTCGTGGACAAGACCACCGATGCCGGGGCCGAGGAAGAGATGGTCAAGCTGATCCACAAATATGTCTATACCGATCGCCCGTTCGAAAAGGCCGCAGGCCCGATCCGCAACGGCGCGATGCGCATCAATGCCAATGCGGCGCTGAACATGGCATCGGTTCGGGATCAGCTGAGCTGGTTCCAATCCGAAGGCCTGGTCAAGGACAGCATCACGACCGACACGCTGGTCGATGGGTCCTATGCCGAGATGATGGGCTGAACTGTCGGGCCGGGCTGAAGCCCGGCCTACACCTGCCATGGATCTGCGCGCTCAGAATATCACCCACTGCTATGGCGACATGGTGGTGTTGGACGATGTCTCGCTGGAGATTCCGGCGGGGGAAATCCTGTGCATCATCGGACCGTCCGGGTGCGGAAAGTCCACGCTTCTACGCCTGCTAGGCGGGCTGGAGCAGCCGTCGGACGGGCAGGTTCTGCAGCTGGGCGCGCCGCCGCATGGCTGCCTGAACCCGCTGACTTACGTGTTTCAGGATTTTGCCCTGCTGCCCTGGCGGACGGTGGAAGGCAACGTGTCGCTGGTGCTGGAGGATCACGGGCTGGAGCGGCACGCGGCCGATGCGATCATCGACGATGTGCTGACACGCACGAAGCTTTACGATTTCAAGGCGGCTCTGCCGCGCCAGCTGTCGGGCGGGATGAAGCAGCGCGTGGCCATAGCGCGGGCGCTGGCGGTGAACCCGGCAGTGATGCTGCTGGATGAGCCGTTGTCGGCGCTGGATGCGCAGACGCGCGAGCTGTTGATGGATGACCTGATCGCGCTGTGGACGCGCCAGCCCTTCACCGGAGTTTACGTGACCCACAACCTGGCTGAGGCCGTGCGGCTGGGCCATCGCATCGCGGTACTGTCGCGCCGCCCGGGCCGGGTGCGCGATGTGATCAAGGTGCCCTTTGCTCTGGGGGACCGCCGCGCGGGTCTGCCCGAAATGGACGCGATCCAGACCCGTTTGTGGGAGATGATGCGCGACGAGGCGCTGGCCGCCGATCAGGAGCTGGCCGATGTCTGACGCACGCCCGGTTACGTTCAGGGGCGGCGGGTTCCGTCCCACCGCACGGCGCGGCACCGGCATTGTGGTCTTCGTGCTGCTGATTGCGGTGATCGAATGGGGCACGCGGGCAGGCTGGATTTCGAACCTGACGCTGCCACGCCCGTCCGATGTGGCGCGCACCTTTGTCGATCTGTGGAACACGGGGCTGTTGTTTCAGCATCTGGTGCCCTCGCTGACGCGGCTGGTCGTGGGCGGTGCGATGGGCATCACGGCGGGCATCCTGGTCGGTGTGATGATCGGGCTTTTCAGTTATGCCCGGGCGGGGCTGGTACCGCTGGTCGCAGCGATTTTTCCCATTCCCAAGATCGCCCTGCTGCCGCTGTTCGTGATCTGGTTCGGGATCGATGAAGGGTCGAAATACGCGCTGATTGCCCTGGGTACGTTCACGCCCACGGTCGTAGCGACCTATGGCGCGGTGGACAATGTGGATCGGACGCTGATCCGGATGGGCCAAAGCTTTGGGCTGAGCTGGATGTCGATCGTGCGCAAGATCGTCTTGCCGGGATCGCTGCCGGGAATCCTGTCAGGCATGAGGGTGAGCGTGGCCATCGGGATCATCCTGCTGGTCGCGGCCGAAATGCTGGGCGCGGAATATGGCGTGGGTGCCTACATCCTGCAGGCCGGTGCGCTTTATGATCTGGAGCGGCTGTTTGCCGGGGTGGTCATCCTGTCGGTGCTGGGGGTTCTGACCAGCTGGATGATCGGGCAGGCGGAAAAACGTCTGCTGCGCTGGCGCAGCTGAGAAAACTCTGCGAATTTTCTTTGGCGCAGCGTCAGGCGGCGAGGCCCTTGTTCCCCATGTTCAGGAATTTCCGCCGGCGGTCCGAGATCAGGGCTGCACGGTCTTTGCCGTCCAGCTCGGTCAGCATGGCGTCGATGGCCTGGCCAACACTGTCGATCGTGGCGGATTTGCCGCGATGCGCGCCGCCCAGCGGTTCCTTGATGATCCGGTCGATCACGCCCAGCTGTTTGAGGTCTTGCGCGGTCAGGCGCAGCGCTTCGGCGGCCTCGCGCATCTTCTCGGCGTCTTTCCACAGGATGGAGGCGCAGCCCTCGGGACTGATCACCGAATAGACGGAGTGTTCCAGCATCGCCACGCGGTTTGCCGTGGCAAAGGCCACCGCCCCGCCCGAGCCGCCTTCGCCGATGATCACCGACACCAGCGGCACACCGATCTGAAGGCAGGTTTCGGTGGCGCGTGCGATGGCTTCGGATTGGCCGCGTTCCTCGGCCCCTTTGCCGGGATAGGCGCCGGGCGTGTCGACCAGCGTGATCACCGGCAGACCAAAGCGGCTGGCCATCTCCATCAGGCGCACGGCCTTGCGATACCCTTCGGGCCGGGCCATGCCGAAATTCCGTTCGATCCGGGATTTGGTGTCATTGCCCTTTTCATGGCCAATGACCATGACCGGGCGGTCATTGAAGCGCGCAAGCCCACCCATCACCGCATGGTCGTCTGCGAAGTTTCGGTCGCCCGCCAAGGGCGTGTATTCGGAAAAGAGCGCCGCGATGTAATCCTGGCAATGGGGCCGTTCGGGGTGACGCGCCACCTGGCATTTGCGCCAGGGCGTCAGATCCTTGTAGAGATCGCGCAGCATCTTGTCGGCCTTGGCATCGAGTGCTGTCGCCTCGGCCTCCACATCCATTTCGGCGTTCTGACGGGCGAGCGCGCGCAGTTCTTCTGCCTTGCCCTCGATCTCGGCCAGAGGTTTTTCAAAATCCAGATATTGGGTCATGCCATTGGTCCCTTGCCTCGGGACTATATGGCCGGTGATGTGGGCGGATGCAATGTCCGTCAGGGCCAGAGCACGGGGTAGAGCGACGCGACAAGAAGCGCCGCCATCAGCCAGTTGAACGCCCGCAGCCGCATGGGGCTTTGCAGAAACCGCGCCATTTGCTGGCCCATCACCGTCCAGGACCCGACCGATGGCAGGTTGATCAGGCCAAAGATCAGTCCGACCACCGCGATGGCGGCAAAGCTGCGGTCGGGGGTGTAGGCGGTGATTGCCGTGAGCGCCATCGTCCAGGCCTTGGGGTTGACCCATTGGAATGCGGCGGCCTGCAGAAAGGTCATGGGCCTGCCGCCGGGTTGTCCGGGTTCGGCGGGCGCGGCGTTGGCGATGCGCCAGGCCAGCCAAAGAAGATAGGCGACGCTGACGGCCTTCAGGATGTTGTGGGTGATCGGATAGGCGTCGAACACGCCGATCAGACCAGTGCCCACCAGAAGGATCATCACCACAAAGCCGATGCCCACGCCCAGCATATGCGGAATCGTGCGCCGAAAGCCGAAATTCGCGCCCGAGGCCATCAACATAAGGTTGTTCGGCCCCGGCGTGATGGAGGAGACGAAGGCGAAGACGCCAAGGGCAAGGAGGATGTCATAGCTCATATCGACAGAATGACGCGAGAATTGCCGAATGAAGTTGCGAATTGGTGCGATATTTGTCTAATTTTGCAATTAATGGCGAAGGCAGATGAAATAAACGATCGGATATTGCAGGAGCTGACCCGCGATGGGCGGATCAGCAATCTTGAGTTGGCCGACCGTGTCGGGCTGTCGCCCTCGGCCTGTCTGCGCCGGGTGCAAGAGCTGGAGCGATCTGGTGTGATCACCGGCTATCGTGCAGTGATAGAACCATCCGCGCGGGGGGTGCGCTTCACCGCCTATGTCGCGGTGGGGCTGAGCAACCATTCCAAAGCCTCCCAGGAGCAGTTCGAAAGGGCCATGGCCCGTGCGCCCGAGGTGGTGGAGTGCCATAACATTACCGGCACAATCGAATACTTGCTGCGGGTCGAGTGTGCGGATCTGACGGCCTACAAAACCTTTCACACAGATGTGCTGGGCACGGTGCCGCATGTGAATGCGATCACGTCCTATGTCGTCATGGGCTCACCCAAGGATCTGCGACGCTGAGTTTCAAAACGAGCGTGTCGACATCAGCAAAGCGGCCTTGTCGAACAGAAGGTCAACCTGTCCGTTCGGGACATCCATCGCAGGGCTATGCTGCGGTCGCGGAACCTGCGATTGCGGTGCGATGTCTTCCAGGGCTTGCGGTCGTCGTCTTTGACTGTCTTCGGAAAGTTGCTGCAAAAGATCGGACATGGCCTGATGGGACATGGCCTGATAGATCAGCACGCGGGCACGCAGTTTGGTTTTGAGCCCGCCGGGCAGGGCGAATTCCTGCCCCTCGATCAGGGATTGGATGGTTTTTGCGGCCTCGTCGGGCTGCGCGGCCAGGTTGGAGGACAGGGGCACGACGATGCCGTGGCGCGGGATCAGACCAATGCGCTGGAAACCGTAATCCGATTGCTCCAGCCGGACGCGGATAGCCCCCAGAAGCACGTTGTCTTCGGGTTCACCCCAGACCTTGCTGACCCAAGCGTGGTTATCCAGCCGGATCAGGGCAAGGCCGGCGATTTCGCCGATGGGCGCGGCGCTCATCCGGAAGGCGATGTCTTTTTGAAACTTGGGCCAGACCAGCAATCCGTTATCGGCATCAACACTTGCTGCGTCTCGCAAGGCCGCTTCGGCCAGAAGCTGTATGCGTTCCCGTTCAAGGATAAGCGCCGCAAGCGAGACAGAGAGCAGGTTCAAAAGAGCCATGGATGCGGCCACTTCCTGATAGAACCAGAGCATCGGTTGACCGGGTAAAAACAGCCCCGTGGCCACATGCGTGGACATCATGGCAGCCAGCACGATCATCTGCCCCAGCCGCCTGCGTTCGGCGCGGATGGTAAGGATGTGCCAGAGGTAACCCATGCCGCCCGCAACCATCATCCCGGTAACCCCTGCGATGGCCCCGGCGCCGCCCAGATACAGGCGGCTGGTCAGCGCAATCACAAGGCAGGCGGCCAGGCCAGACCGGCCCAGGAAGGCCCCGGCAAGGGCAATGGGCACATTACGCATGTCGATCAGCACGCCGTCGAAGGGTTGCAGGGGGCGCTGCATTTCAAGGCAGGCGATGATGCCGAACAGGGTGCCAAGCACGAACTGCGGCGAGATGCCTTCGGGCATCCGCCTGTGCAGTGCGCCATAGGCCAGCGCAAGAACAAAAATCAGTGACAGCGATGCCGCGAAATCCGCGACATCTGCGAAGGTGTGTATCATCCCAGCTCCCCCGAGCGTTGGGATGATCCTAGGTCCGGTCTGTTACCAGCCCGTTACGACAACCAGTTTGATTAAAACTGGCGGGAAAAATCAGGATCCCGCGATCATCTCCGCTTGGCGCACGATGACTTCGGCTTGTTTGATTGACGCGATGTCGACGAGGCGCCCCTTGTAGACCGTTGCGCCTTCGCCATTTGCTTTGGCGGCTTCCATCGCGGCAAGAATCTCGCGTGCCTCGGTCACGGCTTCATCCGAGGGGGTGAAGACCTCATTTGCCAGCGCGACTTGCTTGGGATGGATCGCCCATTTGCCGACCATGCCCAGAGTGGCAGAACGGCGGGCCTGGGCGCGGAAGCCCTCGTCATCCGAAAAATCGCCGAATGGCCCGTCAACCGGCAGAACGCCATGGGTGCGGCATGCGGCGACAATGGCGGCCTGGGCCCAATGCCAGGGGTCCGACCAGTGCTTCTGGCCGTCATGCAGGATGTAGTAGTTTTCCTGCGTACCGCCTATCCCCGTCGTGGCCATGCCCATGGAGGCGGCGAAATCGGCGGCCCCCAGGCTCATCGCTTCGAGGCGGGGGGTGGCGGCGGCGATTTCCTCGACATGGGCGATGCCCGCAGCGGATTCGATGATCACCTCAAAAGCGATCCGCTTGCTGCGGCCCTTGGCGGTTTCAATAGCGCTGACCAGGGCGTCCACGGCATAAAGATCGGCGGCACAGCCCACTTTGGGGATCATGATCTGGTCCAGCCGCTCGGGCGCCTGTTCCAGCAGATCGACCACGTCGCGATACCAGTAAGGCGTATCCAGCCCGTTTATGCGCACGGACAGGGTCTTGTTGCCCCAGTCGATATCACCGATCGCCTCGATCACGTTCTTGCGGGCGCTGTCCTTGTCGGAGGGTGCGACGGAGTCTTCCAGGTCGATATTGATCACATCCGCGGCCGAGCCTGCCATCTTCTCGAAAATCGCGGGGCGCGAGCCGGGGCCGAACAATTGGCAGCGGTTCGGGCGGGCAGGGGGCGTGGGCTGGATGCGAAAGCTCATTGGGCGTGGGTCCGGTAATTTTGTTGCGTCGTTTCTGGTGTGTGCTGGTATTAAATTGCGCGCTGCCGCGCAAGGCTGATTCTGCAAGTGCAGCATGATCGCGGCATTGCAGCGGGCGGTGCGCTTTGGAATCGGCTGCTTCGGTCAATGCGTGCACGATTCTTCGATATATGACGCTTACTATCGGAAAAATTTGCGTTGCCGCCCATGTTTTGACGTGAAAATGAGACCCTCTTGGGCTGTCTTTGGATATTCTCGGGCGCGCGAACAGGGAGATGACGCATGATCGAGACACCGTATCTTTTGTTTCTGGGCGATGCGCCTGACCAGCTGGCCGCGAAAGTGGCGCAAGGCATCAAGGATTGGCGGCCGGACAACGCTGTTGGCCAATACCGCATGCCGGGATGCGGTGCGGATGTGGGTCTGACCGACATGACGCTGGAAGAAGCCAAGGCAGCCGGTGCGAAAACGGTCGTGATTGGGGTTGCGAACCGGGGCGGCGTGATTTCCCAGGCCTGGAAGGATGTGCTGACCCAGGCGCTGATCGAAGGGTTCGACCTGGCGTCGGGGTTGCATAACCTGTTGCGCGACGAACCCGATCTGGTCGCTGTTGCCGAAAGCCATGGACGGGCTTTGCATGATGTGCGCGTGCCGGAAGTGGATTACCCCATCGCCAACGGCAAGAAGCGCACTGGCAAGCGGGTTCTGGCCGTGGGGACCGATTGTTCGGTGGGCAAGATGTATACCGCGCTGGCGCTGGACGAGGCGATGAAGAAGCGCGGCATGAAATCGACCTTCCGCGCAACAGGTCAGACCGGCATTCTGATCACCGGCGATGGCGTGCCGCTCGATGCGGTGGTCGCGGATTTCATGGCAGGTGCGGTGGAATGGCTGACGCCTGACAATGAGGAGGATCATTGGGATATCATCGAAGGGCAGGGGAGCCTTTATCACGTATCCTATTCCGGCGTGACCATGGCGCTGATCCATGGCGGTCAGCCTGATGCGCTGATCCTGTGTCACGAGCCAACGCGCAAGACGATGCGCGGACTGCCGGATTACACCCCACCCAGCTTGGAGCAGGTGCGCGACATGGCTCTGCCTCTGGCGCGGATCGCAAACCCCGCCTGCGAGGTTGTGGGCGTGTCTGTGAACACGCAACATATGAGCGAGGAGGAGGCCCGCGCCTATCTGGCCAAGGTCGAGGCTCAATTGGGCTTGCCTGCGGTTGATCCGTTCCGCCATGGTGCCGACCGTCTGGCGGAGGCGCTTGAGGCGGTCTGACCCGCGGCCGCGCCTTGGGCGGGCCGCAAGGATGCCGTATTTGGAAAGAGAAGAAGGGCAGGGTGTCATGACCATCAGCGTATCGCGTGACGTTTTCCGGCTGGCGCAGGTGTTTACAATCGCGCGTGGATCGCGGACCGAGGCGCAGGTGCTGACGGTGCGGATCACGCGCGGCGGTGTCACGGGCTGGGGGGAATGTGTGCCCTATGCCCGTTATGACGAGACGCTGGAAAGCGTTGAGGCGCAGATTGCGGGTCTGCCGGCCGAGGTGAGCCGTGCCGCTTTGCAGGAGGCTCTGCCTGCCGGTGCGGCGCGCAATGCCGTGGATTGCGCGCTGTGGGATCTGGAGGCGAAGACCACAGGCAAGCGCGTGTGGGAGCTGGCCGGGCTGCCTGTGCCGGGGCCGGAGATCACGGCTTATACCCTGTCACTGGATGAACCCGCAAAGATGCAGGCACAGGCTGCCGCAAATGCGCATCGGCCCTTGCTGAAGATCAAGCTGGGCACGCCGGATGATATGGCCCGCCTTGAGGCGGTGCGCGCTGGTGCGCCAGATGCGCGGATCATCGTCGATGCGAATGAGGGCTGGACGGCGGATGTTTATGCCGAGCTGGCCCCGCATCTGGTGCGCCTGGGCGTGCAGATGGTGGAGCAACCTCTGCCCGCCGGGGCCGATGACATGCTGGGAGAGATCGACCGGCCCCTGCCGGTCTGTGCCGATGAAAGCTGCCATGACCGGGCCTCCCTGCCTGCGTTGAAGGGCAAGTATGACATGGTCAATATCAAGCTCGACAAGACAGGCGGGCTGACCGAGGCGCTTGCGCTGAAAGAGGCGGCACAGGCCGAAGGGTATGGCATCATGGTGGGCTGCATGGTGGGATCGTCTCTGGCCATGGCGCCAGCCACGCTTGTGGCGCAGGGTGTGGCGTTTACCGATCTTGACGGCCCGCTTCTTCTGGCGGAAGACCGCGAGACAGCATTGGAATTCGACGCGGCAGGCGTGCATCCGCCCGCGCCCGCGCTTTGGGGATAAGGACAAGCAGCATGCGCACAGTTTACGTGAACGGAGAGTATCTGCCCGAGGATCAGGCCAAGGTGTCGATCTTTGATCGCGGGTTCCTGATGGCGGATGGTGTTTACGAGGTGACCAGCGTGCTGGATGGCAAGCTGATTGATTTTGACGGTCATGCGGTGCGCCTGCAGCGGTCGCTGGATGAGCTGGATATGACCTCTCCGATCTCGAAAGAGGACCTGTTGGAGGTGCATCGCGAATTGGTGCGCCTGAACGGTGTGGAAGAGGGGATGGTTTATCTGCAGATCACACGCGGCGCGCCGTCGGATCGGGATTTCGTCTTCCCGGACCCTGATGTGACGCCGCCGACGATTGTACTGTTCACCCAGAACAAACCGGGCCTGGCGGATAACCCTGCGGCGAAAAAGGGCATGAAGGTGATCAGCATCGAAGACATGCGTTGGGGTCGGCGTGATATCAAAACCGTGCAGCTGCTTTACCCGTCGATGGGCAAGATGATGGCCAAGAAGGCCGGGGCCGATGATGCCTGGATGGTGCAGGACGGGTTTGTGACTGAAGGGACCAGCAACAACGCCTATATCGTGAAGGGCAACAAGATCATCACGCGGGCCTTGTCGAATGACATTCTGCACGGGATCACGCGCGCCGCTGTCCTGCGCTTTGCGCGTGAGGCGCAGATGGAAGTGGAGGAGCGCAATTTCTCCATCGACGAGGCGAAGGAAGCGGATGAGGCTTTCATCACCTCGGCCTCGACCTTCGTGATGCCTGTGGTCGAGATTGACGGGGTTGCCCTGGGTGACGGTGTGCCGGGGCGTGTGGCGCCGCGGTTGCGCGAGATTTATCTGGATGAAAGCCGGAAGGCGGCCATTTGACCGACAGCCCGTTTCATAAGCAGATACCGCGCGCGGAATTTGATGCGCTGATCGGACAGGAGATCGGGGTATCGCGCTGGTTTGTCATGGATCAGGCGCGCATAGATGCGTTTGCCAGGATCACCGAGGATGAGCAGTTCATCCATATCGATCCGGAGCGTGCCAAGAATACGATGTTTGGCGGAACTGTTGCACATGGCATGCTGACGCTTTCGATGCTGTCGGCCATGGCCTATGACGCGTTTCCCGCGCTTGAGGGAATGAAGGCATCCGTCAATTACGGTTTTGACCGTCTACGCTTTGTGACGCCGGTGAGGGCTGAATCGCGACTGCGCGCGCGCTTTGTCCTGTCCGGTTTGGAAGAGCGTTCCCCGGATCGGTTGATGGCAAGCGTTGACGTTACGGTTGAGATCGAAGGTCAGGAAAAGCCCGCACTTACGGCGGCTTGGCGGATCATGTACCTGACGTAACGGCGTTTTGTTGTTCAGCCTTTGGCCCGCTTTCCTTTCAGAAAATCGGGGCGGCTCAGACCAATTCGCCCGCGTCCATCTTGTGCAGAAAAGCCCCGGCCTCGTTCAGCACCGTTTCGCGCCTCTCTTCGTCCATCCGGTCCCAGGTGCGGTACATGTTGGCCATGCGCGGATTGCCTTCGAACCGGTCGCGGTGGCGGTTCAGGAAATCCCAGTAGAGCAGGTTGAACGGGCAGGCGTCCTCACCCGTCTTGGCGCTGACCTTGTAGGCGCAAGTCTTGCAGTAATCCGACATCCGATTGATGTAGGCGCCCGACGACACATAGGGCTTTGACGCGATGATGCCGCCATCGGCGAAAAGGCTCATGCCGACGGTGTTGGGGGCCTCCACCCATTCATAGGCGTCGATATAGACCGACAGGTACCATTCGTGGACCTGATATGGGTCGATGCCCGCCAACAGGGCGAAATTGCCGGTTACCATCAGGCGCTGGATGTGGTGGGCGTAAGCCTGGTCCTGTGTCTGCTCCACGGCTTTTGAGATGCAGCGCATCTTGGTCTCAGCCCCCCAATAGAAGGCGGGCAGATCGCGGTCATGGCCAAGCGCGTTCCGCGCGGGGTAATCCGGGCCTTCCAGGAAATAGATGCCGCGCACATATTCGCGCCAGCCAATGATCTGGCGGATGAACCCTTCAACCGCGTTCAGCGGCGCGTGGCCGTCGCGATAGGCATCTTCGGCGGCTTTGCAGATCTCTATCACCGTCAGAAGGCCCACGTTCAGATAGGGCGAGATCACCGCGTGATAGAGGAAGCGGTTCTGATCCAGCATCGCGTCCTGATAATCGCCAAACCGGGGCAGGGCGTGAGTGATGAAATGCGTGAGCGCCCGCCGCGCCTGTGTCCGGTCGGTGGCAAAATGGAAGGGGCGCAGGGTGCCGAAATTGTCGCCAAAGCGGGTCTCGACCAGATCCAACACGTCTTCCACATTGTCATCGGGGGTGAACTGCATCGGGCCGGGATAGGTCACGTCATCCGGCGCGGGTTTTCGGTTGTCGTGGTCGTAATTCCACTTGTCGCCCTCGGGCTGATCGCCATCCATCAAGAGGCCCGTCTTGCGCCGCATCTCGCGATAGAAATACTCCATCCGAAGCTGCTTGCGCCCCTCGGCCCAATCTTCGAATTCCTTGTGGCTGGCGAGGAAGCGGTCATCCTCCAGCAGCGTTACTTTCAAAGGCGCGTGCTTCAGTTTCTCGATCAGCCGCCATTCGCCGGGTTCAGTGGCCAGCACCTCATCCGCGCCGGTTTCTTCCGCGCGGCGGAGAAGCTCGCCCACGATGGAGCCTGCGTTTTCGCTGTCGTCCAGTTGGGTATACCGCACGTCCCAGCCATCCTCGCGCAGTTGGGCCGCGAATTTGCGCATCGCGGCAAAGATGAAGGCGATTTTCTTGGGGTGGTGCGGGACATAGCCCGCCTCATCCGCGACCTCGGCCATCACCACCATGTCCGTGCCGGGATCACCTTTCCGCAAGGCGCTGAGTTCGGGCGACAGCTGGTCGCCCAAGACAAGGATCAGACGCTTTACCATGGCACGGGTTTCCCGGCCCAGTCGAGGAACTGGCCTGACTGATCGGGGGTGAGGCCGTCCATCACGGCCAACAGATTTTGCGCTGCCTCCTCTGGGCTGACCGCCGGGTGGCGGCCCAGGTATTTTTCGGTGAACGCGGTGGCCACCGTGCCGGGGTGAAGCGCGGTGATAACGGCCTGTTTATGGGTGCGCGCCAGTTCGATGGCCGAGGTACGCACCACCTGGTTCACCGCCGCCTTGGCGCTGCGATAGCTGATCCAGCCTCCGATCTTGTTGTCGCCGATCGACCCCACTCGGGCCGACAGAACCGCAAAAACGCTGCGCCCCTCGCGCGGCAACAGATGATGCGCATATGATAGCGCCAGAGCTGGCCCGACAGTGTTCAGGCGGAACTGGTTCATCATGTCATCGGCGTTCAGCCCTTTGATCGTCTTTTCCGGCGCGGCCCCGGCAATTTCCAACGCGCCGGTGGCGACGATCACCCGGTCAAAGGGGCCCAGATCTGCGAGGTGACTTTCAACCGGGGCCGGATCGGTGATGTCAAACCCATGTTCGGACCGGGACAGGCCGGTTACGGTGTCCCCTCGCGCCTCAAGCGCGGCCACAAGCGCCGATCCGATGCCGCCGCTGCTTCCCAGAATAAGTGTCTTGCCCATGCGTCTCAGCTAGACGTCAGGCGCGGTGTGTCAAATGCTCAGGCGGACAAAAGATTCAGCGATGCGGCCTTGGTCACCGCGTGCACCGTGGTGGTCGCATCCAGCGACTCCCGCGCGCCGCGCATGTGCTTTTCCACCGTCGCAAGGCTCAGCCCCATGATATCGGCGATGTCCTGGGTGGTCTTGCCCTGCCCATACCAGCCCAGCACTTCGCGCTGGCGGGTGGTCAGGGGGCGCAGCAAGATTGGCTGCGGCAGGGACGAAACCCGCAAGTGCATGGTCTTGCACAGGGTTTCGATGTTCTTGCCTTCTTCCGCCCAGATCGCGTCTGCAGTTTGTTGATCCATGCCGGTTTCCACCGCCAGGCCGATCACCCCGTTGATACCGGGCACGACACCATTCATGCTGCCCACATATCCCGCAGACACGCCGAATTGCGCATTCAGCTGGGCGATACGGATCACTTCGGGTGTGATCTGCACGGCCATCTGACGTGCGGCTTCGGGCCATGAAATGAAACCGCTGTTCTTTTCCGCCCAGGCGCAGCTGGGCGAATGAAGGTAAAGCTGTTCGTCGATATAGATGTCGGCATATTCCTTCGGACCGTGATGAAGGATCAGCGCCTCCTCCAGGTTTCCCAGAAATCGGGTATTCGGGAACCGCGTGCCGCAATAAAGCAGCCGGTCAAAATGCCGGGAGGCCAGCGCGTCGCAAAAAATCTGCCACACTGCCTCGATCGTGGTGGCGGTGATCATGTCGGCAGTAATGTCGCCAACGGGGCGCTTTTCGGTATGGTCCGTCATCTGTGGCTTCGTTCCCTTCCCCCGCACCACGATGTGCGTATTCTCAGGACATGGCAAGATTGCGGTTATCGCGGGAGAATTCTGCTGCAAGAAACCGCTTCCCATTCAGACGGCGCTGGGTATAGTCTGCGACCCATGACACGTTCCACGCATATCCCCATTCCCGGCGCTGCACGCGCTGCGGCTTCGCGTGGCCTACTGCTCCTAATGCGCCTCTGAGCGTGCCATTCGGCGCGCCCGCTCAGAGGAGTTGCATGCGCGCCAAAAGGCTTTAGGAACAGAATAAAAAGAGACCCGACATGACCAATCAAACCGACAAAGATCGCGTGTTGATCTTCGACACGACATTGCGCGACGGCGAACAGAGCCCCGGTGCCACCATGACCCATTCCGAGAAGCTGGAAATTGCCGAGCTTCTGGATGAGATGGGCGTCGACATTATCGAGGCGGGATTTCCCATCGCATCCGAAGGTGATTTCGCCGCTGTGTCCGAAATCGCCGAGCGGTCGAAAAACGCTGTGATCTGCGGGCTGGCGCGCGCGCAATTCGGCGATATCGACCGCTGCTGGGAGGCGGTGAAACACGCCAAGCAACCCCGCATCCACACCTTTATCGGCACCTCGCCGCTGCACCGCGCGATCCCGAACCTGACCAAGGACGAGATGGCTGAACGGATCCATGAAACTGTCAGCCATGCGCGCAACCTCTGTGACAATGTGCAGTGGTCGCCGATGGATGCCACGCGGACCGAATGGGATTATCTGGCCCGTGTGGTCGAGATCGCGATCAAGGCGGGTGCCTCCACGATCAATATCCCCGATACGGTCGGCTATACCGCTCCGAATGAAAGCGCGGACCTGATCCGCCGGCTGATCGCTGAAGTGCCCGGCGCAGACGAGGTGATCTTTGCCACCCACTGCCATAACGATCTGGGCATGGCGACGGCGAACTCGCTGGCCGCTGTGGAAGGCGGCGCGCGCCAGATCGAATGCACGATCAACGGTCTGGGCGAACGTGCCGGCAACACCGCGCTGGAAGAGGTCGTGATGGCGCTGAAAGTGCGCGGTGACATCATGCCGTTCTATACCAATATCGACACGAAGAAGATCATGCATATCTCCCGCCGTGTTTCGACCGTGTCGGGTTTCCCGGTGCAGTTCAACAAGGCGATTGTCGGCAAGAACGCCTTTGCGCATGAAAGCGGCATCCACCAGGATGGCATGCTGAAAAACGCCGAGACGTTCGAGATCATGCGCCCCGAAGACGTGGGTATCGCAGGCACGTCTCTGCCCCTGGGCAAACATTCCGGTCGTGCGGCGCTGCGCGCCAAGCTGGCGGATCTGGGATATGAGGTGGGTGATAACCAGCTTAAGGATGTCTTCGTGCGGTTCAAGGAACTCGCTGACCGCAAGAAAGAGGTCTATGACGACGACATCATCGCGCTGGTCTCCGCCACTGCGGATGGCGGGACGGACCGGTTGCAGATCGTATCGCTGAAAGTGGTCTGCGGCACAGGCGGACCGGCGGAAGCCACGCTGGAGATGGAAATCGACGGTAAGGATGTCATGGCCACCGAAAGCGGTGACGGGCCGGTGGACGCGACCTTCAAGGCGGTGCGCGCTCTGCATCCGAACCAGGCGCGGCTGCAGTTGTATCAGGTGAACGCTGTGACCGAAGGCACCGATGCGCAGGCGACCGTGTCTGTCCGGCTGGAAGAGGACGGCGTGATCGCCACGGGGCAATCGGCCAACACCGATACCGTGGTCGCGTCGGCGCAGGCCTATGTCAGTGCGTTGAACCGTCTGCTGGTGCGGCGTGACAAGATGGGGTCCGGTGCAGACCGCCGTGAGATTTCCTACAAAGAACTGAACTGACGCCTGCGAATTTTCGAAAACTCGCAGGGGTTGGTGGGCGATCCTTCGAAGGATCGCTTGCTTACGGCTTGTCGGTCACGTTTTCCTTGAAAGCCACATCAAAGGCGGCTTTCTGGGCGTCGCTGGCTTCGGTCTGATAATTGGCTTTCCATTCATCCATGGTCATGCCGTAAAAGATCTCGCGCGCCTCGTCCTTGCCCATTTCGATCCCGCGTTCATTGGCGGCTTCCTGATACCAGCGGCTCAGGCAGTTCCGACAGAACCCAGATTGGTTCATCATGTCGATATTCTGCACATCTGTGCGGTCTTCCATCAGATGTTTGCGCAGCCGGCGAAAGGCTGCGGCTTCCAGCTCGATGCGGGTTTGATCGTCCATGTCGGCTCCTCATGCTTATTTGCCCTTCATGTAGGCAGGGCAGGGTTCCTTGTCACCATGTTCTGACGCAGAACATGGTGAGAAACTTCACTCAGTTTCTACGCGAAACTTGACTGTCTGCGTCAGACAGTCACCAGAAGCTGCGTGCAGCTTCTGGTCAAAGGGCGCATCTTTCCAAAGCTGCCGTCAGTATAGGGGCCAGCCGCCCGGCCCAATGCTTTTGGCCCTCGTGATCGGCGATCAGATCATTCCGTAATTCGATCAGCACATTGGGTCTGCCCAGACGGATCGCATGGCGGTCAATCGCATCGCCAGGCAAATGCCCGGAATAGGGCTCGTTGTCGCCAACGACCATGTCCCCTTCGGCTTGCAGCAATTCGATCAGCGGCCGCGCCAGCCGGTCATCCTCGGCGTAAAGCACGCCGACCTCCCAGGGTCGCGGCTCGCGGCCGCGCAGCTGCCGCGTGAAGGAATGGACCGACACCACGATCGTATGCGGCAGCGCGGTCATCCGGGCCAGTTGCGCGTCATAGGGGCGGTAACACATCTCCATTCGCCGTTCGATCTCGGCCGCATCGGCGTGGCGATTGGCGGGAATGACCGAGCCATCGTACAGCTTCATCAAAAGCGTCGGGTCATCCGGACCCCGGTTCGGGTCAATCACAAGCCGCGAGAAATTTGACGCCAGAACCGGCGCATCCAGCAAAATACCCAGTTCCTGTGATACGCCATAGGCACCGGGATCATAGGCGATGTGCCGTTCCATATCCGTGCGATGAAGACCCAGATCGCCGCCATTCACGTCCGGGGGCACAACATTGGTCGCGTGATCGCAGGTGACCAGCCAGGGCCCCGGCCGGGTTTCGCCATGTATGAAATAAGGTGTGTATGTCATGGATTATTCATGTCTTTCGCGGCAGGTTTAGGCGAGTTGCCCGCAAATGGGAATTGGGCGATAAGCAGGAAAAAGGCTGTTTGCGATAACGGCGCGCAAAAAGACAGAAAGGCAGGCCCTTCCGCATGAGACGGTCCAGAAACGTCAAAATCGTGGCCACGCTTGGCCCGGCATCCGAAACCTATGAGATGATCCGCGCCCTG
Organism: Aestuariivita boseongensis; assembly: GCF_001262635.1. GTDB lineage: Bacteria > Pseudomonadota > Alphaproteobacteria > Rhodobacterales > Rhodobacteraceae > Aestuariivita > Aestuariivita boseongensis. The sequence goes on along the minus strand of NZ_JXYH01000003.1, from coordinate 29,899 downwards.
CATGAGGCAGGGGCCGATGTGTTCCGCCTGAACATGTCCCATGGCACACATGAGGACATCCGCGCCAAACATCAGATCATCCGCCAAGTGGAAGAAGATTTGGGCGGCTCGATCGCGATTCTGGCGGATCTGCAGGGGCCGAAGCTGCGCGTGGGCACTTTCTCCAACGGATCGGAAGACCTGTCCGAAGGTCAGTCCTTCCGCCTCGATCTGAACAAGGCCGAGGGTGACGCAACGCGCGTCTGCCTGCCTCACCCAGAGATTTTCGCGGCGCTGCAGCCTGGCGCGACGCTTCTGGTCAATGATGGGAAGATTCGTCTGACAGTCACCGCCTGTGGCGATGATTTCGCCGATTGTACGGTGATTGCGGGCGGCACGATTTCCAACCGGAAGGGCGTGAATGTGCCCGATGTGGTGCTGCCACTGGCCGCGCTCAGCGAAAAGGACCGTGCCGATCTGGAATTTGCCTGCGACCTTGGCGTCGATTGGCTGGCGCTGTCCTTCGTGCAGCGACCCGAAGATGTGGAGGAGGCGCGCGCGCTTGCCAAAGGCCGCGCTGCCATTCTGTCGAAGATCGAAAAACCGTCCGCCGTAGACCGGTTCGATGACATTCTCGAGGTCAGCGACGGCATCATGGTGGCGCGCGGGGATCTGGGTGTGGAATTGCCCGTGCAGGCTGTCCCGCCCATTCAGAAGCGCCTGACGCGGAAATGCCGGGCCGCGGCTAAACCGGTGATCGTGGCCACGCAGATGCTGGAATCGATGATTGAAAGCCCGATGCCCACCCGCGCTGAAGTGTCCGATGTAGCGACCGCCATCTATGAAGGCACTGACGCGATCATGCTGTCGGCCGAAAGCGCAGCAGGCCAATACCCGGTCGAGGCCGTCACCACCATGGACCGCGTTGCGACCGAGGTTGAACAGGACCCGACCTACACCCAGATCATCGCCGCCTCGCGCAGCGTGAAAGGCGACACCATCGCCCACGCTATCGTCGCCGCCGCGCGCGAAATTGCGGAAACCACCGATATCAAGGCGATCTGCTGTTTCACGCAATCGGGCACTACGGCGCTGCTGACTGCGCGGGAACGTCCGGGCGTTCCGATCCTGGCGCTGACGCCGCTGAAGAAAACGGCACGGCGCTTGACGCTCAGTTGGGGATGCAACTGCGTGCTGACCGATGAGCTGGAGCGCTTCAAACTGGCGGTCGTCTCTGCCGCCAAGGCGGCGCGGGCAGAAGGGTTCGCGGGGGCGGACGACCAGATCGTCGTGACTGCGGGGGTGCCGTTCAATGTACCGGGGTCCACCAACATCCTGCGTGTGGCGCCCTGCGACGAACGTTTGATTTTCAACACCGATCCGGAATAGCCTTCAGTTCAGGGACATCTTTGCGCGTGAAGGAGGCTTGGTATGGATCAAGATCTGGCGCTTATCCTTGGACTTGTCATTGGCGGGTTTTCGATTGTGGGCATGTTCAGCGCGCTGAGTGATGGGCGTGGCCCGCGCGCCTCGGCCATTACGGTGCTGATTGCGGGTGGCCTGATCGTTTATGCGCTTGCGTCCAAACCCGGCGGATACAGCATGGCACAACTGCCAGACGTGTTTTTCGGCGTTGTCGCGCGTTTTATTCCGTAAAACCCTCTTGATCTAAGGGGAGTTTGTCCGTACACGGCGGCTCTCGCAGCGTGGCCGGCCTATAGTGGCATGCCGAGTCGCGCGTAAACCGAACTCAAAATACCCGGAGACGGAAATGCCCAAGATGAAGACCAAGTCGAGCGCGAAGAAGCGCTTCAAAGTCTCGGCCACCGGTAAGGTGATCGCGGCTCAGGCCGGCAAACGCCATGGCATGATCAAACGCACCAAGAAATTCATCCGTGACGCCCGTGGCACAACCACGCTCAGCGCACCTGATGCAAAAATCGTCAAGGGCTATATGCCCTACGACCGCTGATAGGAGGCCAGAGAGATGTCCCGCGTTAAAGGTGGAACCACAACCCACGCCCGTCACAAGAAAGTCGTCAAGGCCGCAAAAGGCTATTACGGCCGCCGCAAGAACACCTTCAAGGTGGCCAAGCAGGCCGTCGACAAGGCGAACCAGTATGCAACCCGCGACCGTCGCACCCGCAAGCGGAACTTCCGCGCGCTGTGGATCCAGCGGATCAACGCCGCCGTGCGTGCCCATGACGAGGCGCTGACATATTCGCGCTTCATCAACGGCCTGTCGCTGGCCGGGATCGAAGTGGACCGCAAGGTTCTGGCCGATCTGGCCGTGCATGAGCCCGAAGCGTTCGGTGCAATCGTCGAGCAGGCCAAGGGCGCGCTCAGCGCGTAAGCCTGACGGCACCCGAATTCGAGAAAGCCGCACCTTCGGGGGCGGCTTTTTCTTTGGCGGATGTGCAACCTCCTCGCATTCGCTTGGGGCAGGCGCACAAGCGACTCCCTTACATGCGAATTGCGCGTTATGCTTCGCCGTACTGGCCATGGGGATGTCAATGACACCGATCGCACAAGCTGCCGCAATCGCGTGATGTCTGATCGGCCATCCTCCAACGGACCTGGGCTGGCGGCCATCGCCCTGCGCATCGCGCTGTTACTGGGCGCGGTGGTGGCAGGAACGTGGATCGCGCATGCCCTGAAAGAGGCGCTTGATCTTCAGATCATACCAGCAAACGAACAGCAGGTGCACGCGATGCTGATGGTGGGTCTTGTGGCCTATGTCGTGCTGCTGGCGATGCCCTTTGTTCCGGGGGCGGAGATCGGACTTGCCATGCTGACCGCCTTTGGCGCGGCGATCGTGCCTTTGGTCTATGGCGCGACGGTGGTGGCGATGCTGCTGGCCTATTTGATCGGAAGCCTGCTGCCGGTGGCAGTTCTGGCGCGACTACTCACATTCTTTCGCCTGCGTCGCGCCGCAGATCTGGTTGCCCGTGCGGCGCCTCTGCAGAGGGAAGAGAGGCTCGACCTGCTTCTCGAAAGCGCGCCGCCACGTGCGGTGTCGCTGGGATTGCGCCACCGCTATGTCGCTCTGGCCCTGGCGATCAACGTGCCGGGCAATTCGGTTGTTGGGGGCGGAGGTGGCATCATGATGATGGCAGGGCTCAGCGGGCTTTTTGCGCCGCTCCAGACCTTTCTGGCCATCGCCATCGGTGTGTCGCCCATTCCCTTGGTGATCCTGCTTTTGGGAGCCTAGGCCCTGTCCAGCGGCCTTTGGGACAAAGCCGCCAACGCTCCGCACAGCAAAACGCCGGATGCCGCCAGCAGGCTTGCGCCGATATCGCCGGTCGCATCCCCGATCAGGCCTGCACCGACAGGCCCAAGGGTCTGGGCCACCGCGAAGGTGACCGTAAACAGGCTGATCGTCGCCCCCCAGCTTTCCTGAGGCAGGTTCTGGCGCGTGAAATTGGTGATCGCCCCGGGCGCCATGAACACCGACAGGCCAAAAATCACTGCGGACACGATCAGACCGACCGAACCGGGCCACAGCACGGGCAGGCTGGATCCGATGGCGATATTCACAAGGATCAACGCCAGGGGCACACCGTTGGCAAAGCGGGCAAACAAACCCCGCCACACGAAAGGAGAGGCCGAGATACAGACGCCCACCAGGGTCCAGACCCCCGCGATCTGCCAGGCGGGCGCATCCTGCGCGGTCATCCACGCCGCGATGAAGGTCAGGTACACGATGTATCCTAGGCCAAACCCGGCATAACCCGCGAATTCCCCCAACATCCGTCGCAGCGGCACCGGGGCCGGGCGGGGTGCAGCGCCTGCCGCCGGACGCAACTGGCGCGCGGCCCAAAGCGCCAGCGGGCAAAAGGCGAAGCTGACCACGCCAATCACGATCCAGCCCCAGGCCCAGGCCGCAGTGCCATAAAGCGACAGAACCACCGGCAGGCTCAGACCGCTCAGCACGATCCCCATGCCGCCGCCTACGCCGAAATAGATCGCAATCGACAAGGCGTTCCGGCGCGGGTTGTCGGTGAAAAGCGCCGCGGCCAGCGCCCCGCCGGTGGCAAAGCTCATGGCGCCCAGCACGCCCGCGGCAAAGCGCCAGAAAGACTGCGCCCAGAACCCCTCGTTCAGGCCGGTCGCAAACAGGGTGATCGCCGTGGTCCACACGCCAAAGGCAAAAAGCGGCGCAGGTGGCAACCGCCTGAGCAGAACCAGCGTCAGGACCGCGCCCACCACATATCCAAGCGCGTTTGCCGTGTTCAGCCATCCGGCTTGCGTATAGCTCCACCCAAGCTCGGCCCGCATCGCGGGCAGAAGCAGCCCATAGGCAAAGCGCGCAAAGCCGTTGGTGACGCAGACACCCAGCGTCAGCCCGGCCAGGATCAGCCAGTTGCGTTTTGTGTCCTTCACTTACAGGCTGGCGTACACGGCCCGTTCATAGGCGTCATAGGTTTTCAGCAAAGGCGGCTCCACGAAGGGCAGGCTTTGCGTCATGATCACTGCCGCCACATCCTTGGCCGGATCCAGCCAGTAATGGGTGTTGCAGACACCGGCCCAGCTTTGCGACCCGGCGCTGCGCTTGCCCGGTTGGTCGGCCTCCGTGCGCACAAAAGCCCAACTGTGCGTCGTGCCCTCGGGCAACACGACATCCGCCGTCAAAGGCGGGGCCACGGTGTGCATCGTCTGGAAGGTCAGCCCGTTCATCTGATCGGCGCACATTTGCTCGACCGCGCCTTCCGACAGGACGCGGTTGCCGTCCAGTTGCCCCTTGTTCAGCACCATCCGCAGGAACCGCATGTAATCGGGGGCCGTGGAATAGAGTGCGTGACCCATCCCGTAGAATTCGGGTTTCGGGGGTGGCGCCAGCTCGAAAGGCGCGAGTTTCCCGTCCTCGCCGCGGATGGACACAGCCGAAAGCCGGTCGGCCAGCGCATCCGGTTCAAATGCCGTATCCGACATGCCCAGCGGTTCGAAGATCTCTTCGCTGCAGAAGGCGTCGATCCGGCGGCCGTCAATTTTTTCCACCATGCGGCCCAGCCAGTCGATACTGGGCCCGTACCCCCAGCGTGTGCCGGGATCAGACGTCAGCGGATAAGAGGTGAGCGAGGCATTCAGGCCCGTCAGGATCGACGGGTTGCCCGTGACCTCAAGGTATTTCGGCACATCCGGGTTCCAGAATTCATACTCCTCCCCGCTGGTATGGGTCGCCAGATGCCGCGCTGTGGCCACGGTTTTGGGCGCGCGCAGGATGGGTTCGTCGCCATTCCAGCCCTCCAGCACCTGCATCTGGTTCCATTCGGGCAGCACGTCTGCCACGGGCGTGTCCATCGACATCTTGCCACGATCCACGAGGATCATCGCGGCAAGGGAGCCAATCGCCTTGGTCATCGAAAAGATGCGAAAGGCGGTGTCTTCCTGCGCCGCGCGTCCGGCCGTTTCACCCGCGGCCCCGGAATAGGTGATTCCGGCGGCATTTCCCGCCATGGCGACCACAAAGGGCACGTCTTGTGCTGCAACCGCGTCGGCCAGCACCTGATCCATATCTGACATCTGAGTCCTCCCGTTTTCCGCGATCAGGCTATGCGGTGGGTGCCGTCGCTGTCCAAGCTTTTCGCATCCGCCTTGCATTTGCACCCGCCTGCCGCTAGCAGGGCAGGGCTGAATTCCGGGGACCACCGATGGACGATCTGAAAGCCAAATATCTGGGTCTGATTGCAGATGCTCAGGATGAATCCACGCTCGAAGACCTGCGGGTGCAGGCCGTGGGCAAGAAGGGTGAGATCAGCCTGAAAATGCGCGAATTGGGCAAGATGAGCCCGGAAGAGCGTCAGGTGGCCGGCCCCGCGCTGAACGCGCTGAAGGATGAGATCAACTCGGCACTGGCCGCCAAGAAAGCCGCCCTTGCAGATGCGGCTTTGGATGAACGCCTGCGCACCGAATGGTTGGACGTGACCCTGCCCGGCCGCCCGCGCCGTCAAGGCACATTGCACCCGATTTCCCAGGTGTCCGAAGAAGTCACAGCCATCTTTGCCGAGATGGGCTTTTCTGTTGCCGAAGGCCCCCGAATCGACACGGATTGGTACAATTTCGACGCGTTGAACATCCCCGGTCACCACCCCGCACGGGCCGAGATGGACACGTTCTATTTGCACCGGGCCGAGGGCGACAATCGCCCGCCCCATGTGCTGCGCACCCATACCAGCCCGGTGCAGATCCGGTCGATGGAAGCGATGGGCGCGCCCTTGCGCATCATCTGCCCAGGTGGCGTGTATCGTGCTGACTATGACCAGACGCACACGCCCATGTTCCACCAGGTCGAAGGGCTGGCGCTGGATACCGATATCTCCATGGCGAACCTGAAATGGGTGCTGGAAGAATTCGTGAAGGCCTATTTCGAGGTCGACGATGTCGAACTGCGCTTCCGCGCTTCGCATTTCCCCTTCACCGAACCCTCGGCCGAGGTCGATATCCGCTGTTCCTGGGAAGGCGGTCAGCTGAAAGTGGGCGAGGGCGATGACTGGCTGGAAATCCTCGGGAGTGGCATGGTGCATCCCAAGGTGATTGCCGCCGGCGGGATCGATCCGGAGGTCTATCAGGGCTTTGCCTTCGGCATGGGGATCGACCGGATCGCGATGCTGAAATACGGCATCCCCGATCTGCGGGCTTTCTTTGATTCCGACCTGCGCTGGCTGCGCCATTATGGTTTTGCGGCGCTGGATATGCCGAACCTGCATGGTGGCCTGAGCCGCTGACCGCTTTTAGACGCCGCTTTTTGCGGCAAATCCGGGTCTGGGGTATTTTGGGCCAGAAAGAAGCAGGGCAGATGCGCCTTTCTTCTTTGGCTTGTGGCTGTGTCGGGCTAGGTCATTGGATATGGGCTTGATGCAGCTTTCCTATATCTCGCGGCCATTCGGCTTTGACGATCCCGCATTGGCTGGCATCCTTCTGGATGCGCGGCGTTGCAATCTGCGGGACGACATCACCGGCGCGCTGATCGTGCGGCAGGATCTCTATCTGCAACTTCTGGAAGGGCCGAAGAAAGCGGTGGAGGCCGCGTTCCAGCGGATCCGTCATGATGACCGGCATCTTGATATCCGGTCGGTCCGGCGCAGGCAGGCCGACAGGCGGCTATTTGCAGGCTGGGCGATGCGGGACGATCCGGTGAAGTCCTGGATGTGGTCCCGTGAAGATGTCGCTGAGGGCAAGCCGGAAAAGGCCAGCGATGACGAGGTCATGGCGATCTTCAAACGCCTGCGGTTGAGCCTGCCGGTCTAACGCGCTACCATTTTCGCGCGCACCGGCCCCGTCTGCGGATCAAGCCGTGCTTGAACCTTGGGCCATTCTTTGCCATTGCGTGCCGGGAACAGTTGCACGCAAGGGTTTGCCCGATGAAATTCACGCTTTCCTGGCTGAAAGATCACCTCGACACCACTGCCACAGTGGACGAGATCGCCGAGGCACTGACCGATCTGGGTCTTGAGGTCGAAGAGATCTCGAACCCCGCCGAACGCCTGCGTGACTTTACCATCGGCAAGGTGCTGAGTGCTGAACAGCACCCAGATGCCGATCGCCTGCGCGTCTGCCAGGTGGCCACCGATGAGGGCACCAAGCAGATCATTTGCGGCGCGCCCAACGCGCGCGAGGGGATCACCGTGGTCGTGGCCAAGCCCGGTGTGTATGTGCCGGGGATCGATACCACCATCGGCGTCGGCAAGATCCGCGGCATCGAAAGCTTTGGCATGATGGCGTCCGAGCGCGAGATGGAGCTGTCGGATGAACATGACGGGATCATCGAGCTGCCCTCGGGCGAGGTGGGCGATCGTTTCATTGACTGGCTGGCCGAGAATGATCCGGCCAAGGTCGACCCGGTGATCGAGATTGCGATTACGCCCAACCGCCAGGACGCGCTGGGTGTTGCGGGTATTGCCCGCGATCTGGCGGCGCGTGGTCTGGGCACGCTCAAACCCGTTGATCCGGTCGAGGTTCCGGGCGCTTTCCCTTGCCCGATTCCCGTGACGATTGATGAGGACACGCTGGATGGTTGCCCCCTGTTCACAGGCCGCGTGATCCGTGATGTGAAGAATGGTCCTTCGCCGCAATGGTTGCAGGATCAGCTGCGCGCGATCGGGCTGCGTCCGATTTCGGCGCTTGTCGATATCACGAACTACTTCACCTATGACCAGAACCGTCCGCTGCACGTGTTTGACGCCGACAAGGTCAAAGGCGGTTTGCGCATTCACCGCGCGAAGGGGGGCGAGGTGCTGGAGGCGCTGGATGACAAGGAATACACCTTCCAGCCCGGTATGATCGTGATTTCGGATGATGAAGGCCCCGAAAGCATTGCCGGTATCATGGGCGGCAACCCGACAGGTGTGACCGAGGACACGGTCAACGTGTTTCTGGAAAGCGCCTTCTGGGATCACATCCAGATCGCCATGGCGGGGCGTGCGCTGAAGATCAACTCTGATGCACGCTATCGCTTCGAACGGGGCGTGGATCCGGAATATACCCTGCCGGGGCTGGAGGCCGCGACCCAGATGATCCTTGATCTGTGCGGTGGCGAAGCGTCCGAGGTGGTGATCGCAGGCGCGGTGCCGGATCACTCCCGGGCCTACAAGCTGGATCCTGCGCGCGTGCAGTCGCTGGTAGGCATGGAGATCCCCGAAAGCGAACAGCGTCAGACCTTGACTGCGCTGGGCTTCCGGCTGGAAGGAAGCATGGCCCATGTGCCCAGCTGGCGCTCCGATGTTCAGGGAGAGGCCGACCTGGTGGAAGAAGTGGCGCGTGTCGCGTCCCTGACCAAGCTTCAGGGGCGGCCCCTGAAACGGCTGACCTCGGGCGTACCCAAGCCCGTGATGACTCCCAAGCAGCTGCGCGAAGCGGCGGCGCGGCGGACCTGTGCGGCGCTGGGGTATAATGAATGCGTGACCTATTCCTTCATCGATCAGGCCTCGGCGGCCTTGTTCGGTGGCGGTGATGACGCCACGATGCTGGAAAACCCGATTTCCAGCGAGATGAGCCATATGCGCCCAGCACTTCTGCCGGGTCTCTTGCAGGCGGCGGCGCGCAACCAGGCGCGGGGCTTCATGGACCTGGCGCTGTTCGAAGTGGGCCCCGCCTTCGAAGGCGGGGAGCCCGGCGAACAACATACGTTGGTCACCGGGCTTCTGGTCGGGCGCACCGGGCCGAAGGATGTACACGGGTCATCCCGGCCGGTCGACGTGTTCGACGTCAAAGCGGATGCCGAGGCTGTCCTGGCCGCGATCGGCGCGCCTGCCAAGGTACAGATCCTGCGAGGCGCAGACAGCTGGTGGCATCCGGGCCGTCACGGCAAGATCTGTCTGGGGCCGAAAAAGGTGCTGGGCATCTTTGGCGAGCTGCATCCCAAGGTGCTGAGCGCGATGGATGTGAAGGGCGCTGCCATGGCTTTCACCATCTGGCCCGATGACGTGCCCTTGCCGCGTAAGTCGGGAGCCACACGCGCCGCGCTGGATATCAGCGATCTGCAAGCGGTGGAACGCGACTTTGCCTTTGTCGTCGACGCCGATGTCGAGGCGCTGACGCTGGTCAATGCGGCCGCCGGTGCCGACAAGGCGCTGATCGAGGATGTGCGTGTCTTCGACGAGTTCATCGGTGGCAGCTTGGGTGAGGGCAAGAAATCCATTGCTGTCACAGTGCGGCTTCAGCCGCGCGACAAAACGTTGAAAGAGGCGGATATCGACGCGGTGTCAGACAAGATTGTCGAGAAGGTCACCAAGGCCACAGGCGGTACGCTTCGCGGGTGAGCGGCAAGGATTTTCGAAAATCCTTGCCGAAGCGTTTTCGAAAACGCTTCCCCCGCGCCTGTCACGGGCTAGGTCCCTTGTAAAACAATGCAAGGAGAACTCATGTCGCTCAAAGTCTATCTGTCCGGTGAAATCCACACCGATTGGCGTGAACCGATCATCCAAGGCGCCCAGGGCCTTGACGTCACCTTCAACAGCCCCGTCACCGATCATGAGGCCAGCGACGATTGCGGCGTGGCGATCCTGGGTGCGGAAGACAATAAATACTGGCACGATCACAAGAGCGCCATGGTCAATGCGATCCGCACCCGTAAGGGCATCCAGGATGCTGATGTCGTGGTGGTCCGTTTTGGCGAGAAATACAAGCAGTGGAACGCGGCGTTCGATGCCGGTTTTGCCGCCGCGCTTGGGAAGTCCCTGATCGTACTGAACCCACCGGAACATCAGCACGCGCTGAAGGAAGTCCATGCCGCGGCCCTTGCAGTGGCCGAAGAACCTGCGCAGGTCGTGCAGGTGCTGCGCTATGTGCTCACGGGGCAGCTTCCCGCCTGATCCCAGCCTGACGCCATGACCGGCTTGCCTGATCGCCCTTTCCGACCTTAGCGTAATCGCGGGAACAGGAAGGGGAGGCCTTCGGGTGAAATTCGATTATGTCATCGTCGGCGGTGGTTCAGCCGGCTGCGTCATGGCCGCCCGGCTGAGCGAGGATCCGGGCATCTCGGTCTGCCTGATCGAGGCGGGCGGATCGGGCCGCGATCTTTTCATTCGGGCGCCGGCTCTGGTGGCGGGCATGATTTCGGGCAGGCCCAAGATCAACAACTGGGCCTTTCGCACCGTTCCGCAGCCAGGCCTCAATGGCCGCCGGGGGTTTCAGCCGCGCGGCAAGGCGCTGGGCGGATCCAGCGCGATCAACGCGATGCTTTATGTGCGCGGTCACCCCTCGGATTACGACGAATGGGCCGATTTGGGCTGCGACGGATGGGATTGGCAAAGCGTGCTGCCCTATTTCAAACGCGCCGAGGGCAATGCGCGGGGCGCAGATGACCTGCATGGCGCGGACGGCCCCCTGCAGGTGGCCAATCAATCCGAACCGCGCCCCATCACCCATGCTTTCGTCGAGGCCGCAAGCCAGCAGCAGATCCGTGAAACGCAGGATTTCAACGGATCCGAACAGGAGGGTGTCGGCCTCTATCAGGTCACCCAGTTTCATTCGGGGCCACAGAAGGGTGAGCGCTGTTCGGCCGCTGCGGCCTATCTGTTTCCGGCGATGACGCGGCCCAACCTCACGATACTGACCAAAACGCAGGTGCGGCGCGTCCGGTGGGACGGACTGCGCGCAACCGGCGTCGAAATCCAGCAGAACGGCAAACGCCAGATCATCGAGGCAAAGCGCGAAGTGATCCTCTCGGCCGGCGCTTTCGGCTCGCCCCAGCTTCTGATGCTGTCGGGCATCGGGCCGCGCGATGAACTGGCCCGGCACAAGATCGAAGTTGTACATGAATTGCCCGGCGTGGGCCAAAATCTGCAGGATCACCTGGATTACATCCTGACCTATCATTCCAAGCGCGACGATGTGGTGGGTCTGGGGCCCAAAGGCCTTGCCCAGCTGGCCCAGGCGGGTCTGCGCTGGCGCAAGGACGGGGCGGGGCTGTTCGCTTCCCCCTTCGCTGAAGGCGGCGCGTTCTTCAAATCAGCGCCGCATGTGGCCAAGCCCGATCTACAGTTGCATTTCGTGGTAGGCATCGTCGATGATCACATGCGCAAAATCCATTTCCGCTATGGGTTTTCCTGCCATGTCTGTGTGCTGCGCCCCTTCTCGCGCGGGTCGGTGGGGCTGACATCTTCGCGCGCCGACAAACCGCCGCGCATCGATCCGCAGTATCTGTCCGATCCCCGTGACCTGCAGCTGCTGATGACAGGCGCACGGCAGATGGAGGCGATTTTGGAAGCCGAACCCTTGGCCCCCTGGCGCGGCAAGCGACTTTATCTCCATGACGGAAGTGACGCCGCGCTTGAGGCCGATATCCGCAACCGCGCCGACACGATCTATCACCCGGTGGGCACCTGTGCGATGGGCACTGGCGACATGGCCGTGACCGATGCGCAGGGCCGTGTGCATGGTGTCGAAGGGCTGCGGGTGGTCGATGCCTCGCTTATGCCGCGGCTGATCGGAGGGAATACGAACGCTCCGGTGATGATGATGGCCGAAAAGATCGCGGATCAGATGCGGGGGCGGATGGCGGCGCAACACGCGGCCTGAGCGCCTGGTGGCCGCTGGAGGAAGGGGTTTTTGTCCAGAAAGAAGCAGCACCCGCCCCAGATCCGAGGCGGGTGATATCTTCAGTCCCGCGGCGGGGTTACCAGCCCGGTCTGCACGGCAGGGCGGTCAAGGAAGCGGTCCAGATAGGCCACAAGGTTCTTGTGACCCTCCCAGCCCAACACCTCTTTCGCGCCATAGAAATCCAGCGCGCGCAGCCACGGCGCGATCGCCATATCCGCAATGGAATAATCGCCCGCGACCCAGTCGCGCCCTTCCAAATGGCCTTCCAGAACAGACAAAAGCCGTTTGGCCTCGTTGATGTACCGGTCGCGCGGTCGAGGGTCCTCGATCTCGGAACCGGCGAATTTGTAGAAGAAACCGAGTTGCCCGAACATCGGGCCCAAACCGCCCATCTGGAACATCAGCCATTGGGTGATCCGCGCCTTGTCGCGCGCGGAGTTGCCGATGAACTTTCCCGTCTTTTCGCCCAGATACAGCAGAATCGCGCCGCTTTCGAACAGACCGATCGCCTCTCCATCCGGACCGTTCGGGTCGATGATGGCGGGGATCTTGTTGTTGGGGTTCAGCGACAGGAATTCGGGGCTTTTCACATCCGCGTCCGACAGCGTGACCTTATGGGCCTCGTAGGGCAACTCCATCTCTTCAAGCGCGATGGAGGCTTTAACGCCATTTGGGGTGGGAAAGGAGTAAAGCTGGATCACCGACGGATCGGTTGCAGGCCATTTCTGGGCAATGGGGAAAGAGGCAAGTGCAGACATGTGGACAGTCCTTAAGAAAACAAACAGGCAAACCCTTACCTATGCGCAGCAAAACAGAAAAACAGTGATTGACCTGTTCGCTGATATGTTAACCGTTGTGTAGCTGCGCACATCAAGAAGGCGCGGCACTTCGGTAGCCAAGGATAAGGGAACTGGCATGATTCAAGAGTTCAAGGACTTCATCGCCAAGGGCAATGTCATGGACATGGCCGTTGGTATCATCATCGGCGCAGCATTCACCGCGATCGTGACCTCGCTTGTGGGCGATCTGATCAACCCCATCATCGCGCTCTTTACCGGAGGGATTGATTTCTCCGGTTGGTTCTATGTGCTGAACGGCAAAAGCTATGCGTCGCTGGCGGCCGCGCAGGAGGCCGGTGCACCGGTTTTTGCCATCGGCAATTTCCTTATGGCCGTGATCAACTTTCTGATCGTTGCTTGGGTGGTCTTCATGCTGGTCAAGATGGTCAACCGCATCAAGGAAGCGGCTGAGAGCAAGGAAGAAGAAGTGGCAGAAGAAGCGCCCGCCGGTCCGACCGAGATCGAACTGCTTCAAGAGATCCGCGACGCCCTGCAAAAGCAAAGCGCCGCCTGATCTGAAAATGGGTCGGCCCGCGCGGCCGGCCCTTACGCTTTCAGCGCCAGAGTGGGCGACATTACGTCGATCCCCAGCGCTTTGCCAACCGCATAATAGGTCAGCTTGCCGGCATGCACATTCAACCCGTTCAGAAGGTGCGGGTCGTCTTCGCAGGCCTGTCGCCATCCCTTGTCGGCCAGGGCCAGCATGAAGGGCATCGTCGCATTGCCCAAAGCGATGGTCGATGTGCGCGCGACAGCGCCGGGCATGTTCGCCACGCAGTAATGCATGATGCCGTCCACCTCATAGATGGGGTCGGCATGGGTGGTGGGTTTCGAGGTTTCGAAACAGCCGCCTTGGTCGATGGCCACATCCACCAGCGCCGCACCGGGTTTCATGTCGGTGAACTGCGCACGGCTGACCAGTTTGGGTGCTTCGGCACCGGGGATCAGCACTGCGCCGATCACCATATCAGCCTGTTCCAGATGTTCGGCCAGCAACCCGGCCGAGGAATAACCGGTGCGGAATACCCCGGCAAAGGTATCGTCCAGATAGCGCAGCCGTGGCAGTGACCGGTCCAGCACGGTGACATCCGCGCCCATACCCGCCGCGATCCGCGCCGCATGTGTGCCTACAACGCCGCCGCCGATCACCAGAACGCGGGCCGGGCCCACACCGGGTACACCGCCCATCAGCACGCCGCGCCCGCCATTGGCCTTTTGCAGCGTCCAGGCGCCCACCTGTGGGGCCAGCCTGCCGGCGACCTCTGACATCGGGGCCAGCAGCGGCAGCCCGCCCCGATCATCGGTCACCGTTTCATAGGCAATCGCCGTGCAGCCCGAAGCCAGAAGATCCCGTGTTTGCTCCGGGTCCGGCGCCAGGTGCAGGTAGGTGAACAGAAGCTGACCTTCGCGCAACATCTTGCGTTCGGTGGGTTGCGGTTCCTTGACCTTCACGATCATGTCGGCGCTGGCGAACACCTCTTCGGCAGTGGCGATGATCTGTGCGCCCGCAGCCTGGTACGCGGTGTCGTCAAACCCCGCTCCCGCGCCTGCGCCCGTCTCGACCACCACCTCATGACCGTGCGATACCGCCTCGCGCGCGGCATTGGGGGTCAGACCCACGCGGAACTCCTGCGGTTTGATCTCTTTAGGGCATCCGATTTTCATTGTGCCTCTCCTCCTTGGCTGGGCCCAGTTTGCCGCAAGGCCCAAGCAAAGTGCTTGAAATTCTGGCCTGCCCGGGTTGAATAATGCAGAAGAAAATTCGAAGAATTTTCGCCTTTACGCAAAGGACGTGCGCAAATCATGTTGGATGATATCGACCACCGGATCCTCAGGGCGCTGCAGAAAAGCGGCCGCATGTCCAACGCCGAGCTGTCCGAACAGGTCAATCTCTCACCCTCGGCCTGCCACAGGCGGGTGCAAAGGCTGGAAACCGACGGCTATATCTCGGCCTATGTGGCGCTGCTGGATGCGCGCAAGATGCGCGTGCCCACAACGGTTTTTGTGGAGATTACCCTGCAGGGCCAGACGGATGAGGTGCTGGACGCTTTCGAAAAGGCGGTGGCGCGCATTCCTGATGTGCTGGAATGCCACCTGATGGCGGGCGCTGCGGATTACATCCTGAAGGTTGTCGCCGAAAACACCGATGATTTCGCCCGCATCCACCGCCAACACCTCTCCCGCCTGCCGGGGGTCGCGCAAATGCAATCCTCCTTCGCTCTGCGCACGGTGTTCAAAACCACCGCTTTGCCAGTCTAGGCACCGTCCTGCCCCTTCTTCTTGCTCCAAATACGAAACACCGGCACCAGCCCCGGATCGCACCGTTTGAAATCCGGGCACGCCTCTTGCCTCTGCGCCCAATCTGCGAAACGGTCCTAGGGGGGAGGCGACAATGACCTGGGATTACATCATCATCGGCGCAGGCAGCGCAGGCTGCGTTCTGGCCAAACGGCTGGGGGAGGCGGGGCACAAGGTGCTCTTGCTCGAAGCGGGTGGCAAGGACAGCTATCATTGGGTGCATATCCCGATGGGGTATCTCTATTGCATCGGCAATCCGCGTACCGACTGGATGTTCAAAACCGCGTCGGAGCCGGGGTTGAACGGTCGGTCGCTCCTCTACCCAAGGGGCAAGCTTCTGGGCGGGTGCAGTTCGATCAATGGGATGCTTTATATCCGGGGGCAGGCGGCGGATTATGACGGCTGGCGGCAGATGGGTCTGACCGGCTGGGGCTGGGACGATGTGCTGCCCTATTTCCTGAAATCCGAAGATTATGTCGAAGGCCCTTCCGACATGCACGGAGAGGGTGGCGAATGGCGTGTGGAAAACCAGCGCCTGCATTGGGATCTCTTGGATCACTGGGCCGATGCGGCAGAAAGCTGGGGCCTTCCCAAGGTCACGGATTTCAACACTGGCAATAACGAAGGCGTCGGCTACTACCGCGTCAACCAGCGCAGCGGCTGGCGGATGAACACCGCCAAGGCGTTCCTGCGCACGGCCAAGGCACCGGGGCTCAAGGTCGAAACCCGCGCCCATGTGCACCGGCTGATCGTGGAGAATGGCCGCGTCACCGGAGTGGACTATGATCAAGGCGGCACCCGCAAAACCGCCCATGCTGGGGGCGAGGTCATCCTGTCTGCAGGGGCCATCGGCAGCCCGCAGATCCTGCAACTCTCCGGCATTGGTCCTGCCGACCACCTCAGCAAGCTGGGCATCGACGTCCTGCTCGACAAACCAGCCGTGGGCCGCAACCTGCAAGACCATCTGCAACTGCGCTGCGCCTGGCGGCTCAGTAATGCCAAGACCCTGAACACAATCGCCAATTCTTTCTGGGGCAAGATGCGCATCGGCGCGGAATATGCATTCACGCGGAGCGGCCCTATGTCCATGGCTCCGTCGCAGCTTGGGGCCTTCACGCGCTCGTCCCAGGACGTGGACACACCCGATCTGCAATACCACGTCCAACCGCTGTCACTGGATGCGTTCGGAGAGCCCTTGCACGACTTCCCTGCCATCACCGCCAGCGTCTGCAACCTGCGCCCGCAAAGCCGCGGTGAGGTTCTGATCCGCTCGCAAAATCCCCACGATGCCCCGGTGATTGCCCCCAATTACCTCAGCGACCCGAGTGACAAACGCGTCGCTGCCGCCGCCATCCGGCAGGCGCGTGCCATCATGGCGCAAGCCCCGATGCAGCGATACGCCCCGGAAGAACTCCGCCCCGGTTCCATCGGTGACGCCGAAGAGGATCTGGTCAAAGCCGCGGGCGACATCGGCACCACGATCTTCCACCCCACCTGCACAGTGCGCATGGGGCAGGACGATCAGGCCCCGGTCAATGAACGCCTGCAGTTCCGGGGCTTGGGCGGTCTGCGGGTGGTGGATGCCAGCGTCATGCCGTCGATCACCAGTGGCAACACCAATTCCCCCACCATCATGATCGCGGAAAAAGCCTCCTACATGATCCTGGAGGATGCGCGCGCCTGAACAGCAAAAGGGGCGCCAAAGCGCCCCCTGCAATCCCTGTCTGAAACCGTTTTACGGCTTGATGTAGGTATAGCCCATCTGCTGCAACCGGGACAGTTCGGCCACGCCTGACGGCACGATGTCTTCTTCTCAGGTGTCGTACAGATCGTTCTCATAGCTGATCTTGCGGCCTTTCAGCGTGTTGTTGCACACGTGGAAGCTGACCGCCTGAGATTTCAGCGATCCAATCGCCGTCTGCAGCGCATCGTCTTCTTTTGCCGACATCAGAACGCCCAGCCCGTTGCCGTGCAGAACGACCTTGATGTCCATATTCTCCGCGCCCACCGCATTGATGTGGTTCTGGATGTTGCGCATTGCGCCCTTGTATTTCTTGGATTCCGGGCCGCCATCGTAATTGATGTGATAGACCACCTTCTGCTTGCCATAACGCTCAGTTTCAGCTGCGCTCAGCGTGCCCGACATGGCAACCAGAGCCGCAAAGGCGAGCCCAACGATGTATTTAAACATGACTTCCTCCCTATCATGGTAAAAACATCATATATAGATGTACGAATTTGACGAAGAAAAAAATGCGCCCGCAAAATGATGCGGGCGCAACCGGTTCCAGCCACTTCCGGGTGTGATTTCAGCCCTCTTCGGCTTCCAGCTTGTCTTGCGTTTTCGTTTCGAAATCCGACGCGTCATGGCGTTCGCGCAGCTGCGTGTGCAACTCTCCGAAGGCGCGATTGACCATCCGGCCCCGGCTGACTGCCGGCCGTGCGTCAATCTCTTTGGCCCAGCGCATCACGTTTTCATAGCTGGTGACGTCCAGAAACTCTGCCGCGTCGTACAAGCGGCCCAGAACCAGCTGCCCATACCAGGCCCAGATCGCCATATCGGCGATGGAATATTCGTCCCCGGCCATCATCTTGTTCTCGGCCAGATGCCGGTCCAGCACATCGAGCTGGCGCTTGGTTTCCATCGCAAAGCGGTTGATCGGATATTCCCACTTCTCGGGCGCATAGGCATAGAAATGGCCGAACCCGCCGCCCAGATACGGCGCGCTGCCCATCTGCCAGAACAGCCAGTTCATGCATTCGGTCCGCGCCACATGATCTGTGGGCAGGAACTCCCCGAACTTCTCGGCCAGGTACAAAAGGATCGACCCGCTCTCAAAGACCCGCGTGGGCGGCGTGGTCGAATGATCCATCAGCGCGGGGATCTTGGAGTTGGGGTTCGCACTGACAAACCCGGATGTGAACTGATCGCCCTCACCAATATTGATCAGCCAGGCGTCGTACTCCGCGCCTTCGTGCCCCAGTGCCAACAGCTCTTCCAGCATGACGGTCACCTTCACCCCGTTGGGCGTCGCCAGCGAATAAAGCTGCAGAGGGTGCTTGCCCACCTCCAGATCCTTTTCGCTGGTCGCGCCTGCTATGGGGCGGTTGATATTGGCAAAGCGCCCGCCGCTGCCTTGCTCCCAGGTCCAGACCTTCGGGGGGGTGTATGTATCGCTCATCCTGCGTTCCTTTGTGCATTTGGGCTTGGGTGCAAACATAGGCGCTGCACCCCCGATGTGTAGAAATCCGAGCCGTTCAGGCAGATAATCGAGACTTCAGCGATCAGTGGCCACCGCCGCCCGCCAGCCCCACGCCCGAGATCAGACCACCCCAGACCTTCAACCGCAGACCGGCGGCCTTCACCACGCCCGTTGCCGCAATGATGTGGCCCACAATGCCAGGACGATTGGTGGCATAGGTCTGCACGATGCATCCGCTCCCATCCAGCATCATGGCCTCATGTTCGGGGTGCAGCAGTTCGAAATACACCAACAGCGATCCGCGCTGCAGCGAGTTGTTGGGCTCAAGCAGACGTCCTCCCGGGACAACTTGACCCGCTGCCACCGCAGGCTGCACCAGGGCGACCTTGGCGGGCAATATCGCATTGCGGAACGACAGGCCGAAATTGCTGTCACAGGCAATCTCGGCAGGCATCCCTTCGTACAGTGTTGATCGTGCGACCTGCGAAAACCCGGCGGTGATCCGGATCGGCACACCTTCGGGACGGTCGGGAATAATCACCATCGCCGGGCTCAGGATCAGGGTCGAGGCCGGGCTGCCCTCGCTCATCGCCATCTGCGTGACGACGCCGTTGGCAAAAGAGCGCACTTCGGTCTTGTCCAGTGCGACCTGCGCGGGAATGGTCTCGGAAATATCTGTCTGCGCCAGTTCCACCTGCGCCTGGGCCGCGACCAACTCCGCCTCCGCCGCTGCAACGGCCGCTTCAAGCTCCCGCACGGCGTCTTGCGTGCCCACGTTCCGTTCGACCAGTGTTTGCGCGTTCGCCAGATCAACGCGCAGCTTGTCCAGCGTCGCGTTCACCTCCGCCACGCTGGCTTGCGACACAGTCAGCATCTCTCGCGCTTTGGACTCTTCGGCGGCGATCCGGTCAAATTCCGTCTCGGCCTGCCTCAGGGCAGCTTTTTGGGTGCTGTCTTCGATCTTGAACAGCAGATCACCTTCGGCCACACGCTGACCGTTTTGCACTGCAATGCTCGTCACCGGGCCGGTGGTCTGCGCCACCACCGATACCGTGCGGAACGGCAGCAGGCCCGAATAGGATTTCGGGTGGAAATAGAAAATCACCAGAAACAGGAAGAACGCCAAGATGGCCCAAATCAGAACAGCGGTGCGCATGTTCCACACCGTCATCGCCTCTCCCCGGCGTTTCAGTTGGAAATAGCGGATGATGACCGGAAAGGAGGTAACCAGAAGCTCAAGCATTCTCTTGCGCCTCCGCGTCGGCGGCTTGGCGGGCCTGGTCCTGTTTGCCCAGATTAAAGCGTGACCAATCGGCCATCAGCGCAATCAGGATCGCACTGATCGGCAACAGGATATTGAAATGTCCCAGCGGAAAGATCTCGTAGAGCAGCGCAATGGTCAGCATCGTGGGGATCGTCTTGGCCAGCGGCGTGCCCTTGGCCTGATGTTCGGCCCACCGGTCAAATGCGGCATAAAGTGTGACAACGCCGTAGATCGCCAGACAGATCAGGGCCAGCGTGAACCAGGCCAGAAAATCCCCCTCTCCGGGGGCCACGAACCAGGACGGGGATGCGTGTGCTGCAGTACTTTCGGTCGCCAAGGGATGTGCCTCAAAACTCGCTACGGTTGAGAAAGTGTTAGAGGCGTTGCCACCAGATGTCTAATGGCCTCTGCGCCTGACTTGCCGAAGGTCACTTGATCGGACCCGCGCGCCACAGATGGGTCAGCCAATTCGGTTCTGCAGGAGAAGTGTCTTACGTCATCGCTGCAAGTCGTGGGCGATGCGCCCGCTCAGGGCGAGGAAAAGCCCGGCCGAGAGGGGCACAAAACGATCAAAACGCGGTGCCAAGGTGGCACAAAACGACCACTCC
This sequence comes from Aestuariivita boseongensis, assembly GCF_001262635.1. Classification (GTDB taxonomy): domain Bacteria; phylum Pseudomonadota; class Alphaproteobacteria; order Rhodobacterales; family Rhodobacteraceae; genus Aestuariivita; species Aestuariivita boseongensis. The sequence continues at coordinate 9,669 of NZ_JXYH01000003.1, read as the reverse complement.
CAAAGAAAAACCCCCGTGGGCGGTGCCTCGGGGGTCGTTCAATTTCGTGTCGGCAATGCCGGGAAAACTGCTTAGAGCAAACCTTCGCGTTGCGCTTTTTTGCGTGCCAGCTTGCGGGCACGTCGGATCGCTTCAGCTTTCTCGCGCGCTTTCTTCTCGGACGGTTTTTCGAAATGTTGCTTGAGCTTCATTTCACGGAACACGCCTTCGCGCTGCAGCTTTTTCTTCAGGGCACGAAGCGCCTGATCGACATTGTTGTCGCGAACACTAACCTGCATGTGGTTGTCACCACCTTTCTAGATTGAAGTTGCAAGGATTTGCAGGAAGTGGCCGTATAGCAAAGCGCTCCTAACTTGTCTAGTATGAGCCCTCGCAGAAATTGGAGCCTGATATGACCGACCTCAAAGCGCAACTTTTGGATGCCGCCCTGATGCATGTGCCCTTTGACGGCTGGTCGGATGCGGCCTTTCGCGCCGCGGTGTCCGATATCGGTGCCGACATGACCGCCGCCCGCGCTGCGTGTCCACGCGGGGCGTTTGATCTGGCCGTGGCCTACCACAAACGCGGCGATGCGATGATGCTGGAGCGCCTTGAAACAGAAGACCTCAGCACTCTGCGCTTCCGCGATAAGATCGCGGCGGCCGTGCGGTTCCGGCTGGAAGCGGTCGATGACAAGGAAGCCGTACGGCGCGGCACCACGTTGTTTTCATTGCCACATAACGCGGCCGAAGGGGCGAGGCTGGTCTGGGGCACCTGCGACGCGATTTGGACCGCGCTGGGCGACACCTCTGAAGATTTCAACTGGTACACCAAACGCGCGACGCTGTCGGGGGTCTATACCTCGACTGTGCTGTTCTGGCTGGGGGACGATTCGCTTGATCATCACGCCACATGGGACTTCCTGGACCGGCGCATTGATGACGTGATGCAAATCGAAAAGGCCAAGGCCACGGTGCGCAAATCGCCGATCCTGTCCAAGATGTTCGCCGGGCCGGGATGGCTGCTTAGCCAGATCAAGGCCCCGCCCCGCGCGCGCCCCTCGGACCTGCCGGGCAGCTGGTCCGCCCCGCGCGATTGACCCTCAGGTAACGGCCGTCTTTTCGCCCGCGCTTGCGGGTGGTACGCAGTGGGCGCAAGGAAAGGATCACACCCATGACAGACACAATGCGCGCCGTTGAAATCACCAAACCCGGTGGGCCGGATGTTCTTCAGATCACCGAACGCCCCGTGCCTCAGCCTGCGCATGGTCAGATCGTGATGAAAGTGGCCTGGGCCGGGGTGAACCGACCCGACGCGCTGCAGCGTGCGGGGGCCTATGCGCCGCCCCCCGGGGCCAGTGACCTGCCCGGTCTTGAGGCCGCGGGTGAGGTTGTCGCTGTGGGCACCGGCGTGACCGAATGGTCCGTGGGCGATCAGGTCTGCGGGTTGTTGCCCGGCGGCGGGTATGCGGAATATGTGGCCACCCCTGCCGCCCATTGCCTGCCCGTGCCCAAGGGTCTGTCGCTGAAAGAGGCGGCTTGCCTGCCCGAGACGTATTTCACCGTCTTTTCCAACGTCTTCACCCGTGGCGGCCTGAAAGCAGGGGAGCGGTTCCTGATCCACGGCGGTTCAAGCGGGATTGGAACGACGGCCATTCAACTGGCCCACGTCTTTGGCGCGCGCGTCTTTGTCACCGCCGGGTCGGAGGAAAAGTGCCAGGCCTGTCTGGATCTGGGGGCCGAGCGCGCGATCAATTACCGCGAAGAGGATTTCGTCGATGTGATCCGTGCCGAAGGCGGGGCGGATCTGATCCTGGACATGGTGGGTGGTGAGTACATCCCGCGCAACCTCAAGGCCTTGGCCGATGACGGGCGGCTGGTGCAGATCGCGTTTCTGCAGGGCCCCAAGGTCGAGGTGAATTTTGCCCAGTTGATGACACGGCGGCTGACCATGACGGGCAGCACCTTGCGGCCCCAGTCGGATTTGGCGAAGGCGAAAATCGCCCAGGACTTGCGCGAGGCGGTCTGGCCCTTGCTGGATGCTGGGCGCGTGCGGCCCATCATGGATTCGGAGTTTCCGTTGGATCAGGCGTCGGCGGCGCATGCGCGTATGGAAAGCTCCGGCCATATTGGCAAGATCGTGCTCGAAGTGGCTGGCGGTTGATTTCGTATTTGAAGCAAGAAGAACGAGGGAGGATGTGAGATGGCCAAAACGGCGATCATTGAAGCGGCCGGTGGGCCGGAAGAGTTCAAGCTTGTGGATCGCGAGGTTGGTGAGCCCGGACCGGGTGAGATCCGCATCCGGCATGAGGCGGTTGGTCTGAACTTCATCGACGTCTATCAACGCACAGGGCTGTACCCGCTGGAGATGCCGCATGCGTTGGGCATGGAAGCCGCAGGCGTGATCGAGGCCGTGGGCGACGGTGTGACCCACCTGAAAGTTGGCGACCGCGCCGCCTATGCCGCGATGCCGCCGGGCGCTTATTGCGAGGCACGCGTCATGCCTGCCGCGCAGGTGTGTCCGGTGCCGGATGGGATTTCCTTTGAGACGGCAGCGGCGATGATGCTGAAGGGCATGACGGTGGAATATCTGTTCCACCGCACCACACCGTTGAAAAAGGGCGATACTGTGCTGTTTCACGCCGCCGCGGGCGGGGTTGGCCTGATCGCCTGCCAATGGGCGCGGTCAGAGGGGATCACGCTGATTGGCACCGCTGGCACAGATGAGAAATGCCAGCTGGCGCTGGATCATGGGGCTACGCATTGCATCAACTATCGGACTAAAGATTTCGCGGCGCGCGTGCGCGAATTGACCGATGGCAAAGGTGTGGATGTGGTCATGGACGCCGTGGGGGCTGATACGTTTGAAGGGTCTCTGGACAGCCTCAAGCCATTGGGGATGTTCATTTCCTTCGGTAACGCCTCTGGCCCCGTGCCGCCGTTCAATATCGGCATCCTGGGTCAGAAAGGATCGCTCAAGATCACGCGGCCCACGCTGTTCACGCATATCGCCGATCACGACGCCTGCCAGGCCATGGCGCGGCATCTGTTTGACAAGGTCGAAGCAGGCGATGTGACGATCCGGATCGACCAGCGGTTCAAACTGGACGAGGTGGCGGATGCGCATCGCGCGCTTGAGGCGCGGCAGACGACCGGATCGACGGTTTTGTTGCCGTAGCGCGTTGCGGATCAGGCGTCAGAGCGCGTCTGCATTCAACACAGCCTGCATGGCGGTTTTTGTCTTTGCGACTTCGCCATGCAGCCACTCCAGAAAGCGCAGGACTTGCGGTCTGGTTTTGGTCTCTTCCCGGACCTTGATGCGATAGGGGTGTTTGGCCTTCAGGCTTTCGCGTGCCGGGAAAATGAGGCTGAGATCGCCGCGGTGCAAATCGTCGATGATGCATGACAAACCGCATATCAAAAGACCTGCGTTGGATCTGACACCGTCCAGGGCATTCCGTTCAAGCGAATATTGGACACCGCGTTCGGGCGAGGTTCGCTCATAGGGGTAGCGGTGCAGCCAATCCGCCCACCCGGGTATATCAGGCGCATCTGATCGTGGCTTGATATGAAGCAGCGGAAACCCCTCCAGGCCGCCTTTCTGTGAATGCTGCCACATGCCTTCACGGCTGGACAGTTGACCGACGGGCAAATAGCGCGGGCTTCCATCATCCGTCTTGGCAGAATGAGGATCTTGCACACGCCCGACATTTTCCGGGGACCCGACGGGCAGAAACACTTCGTGGTACAAAATCTCGCCACTTGCGGTCCGACCATTGGGATCCCGGTCCACAATGATGTCGGCCGCGCCAAGACGCATCGGCACGTCGCCTTCCCCGTTGGCGTTGAAGAAAATGTTGGGATATTCCGCCCGAAACGACGGCAGTCTTGGGGACAGCCAAAGGTCTACCCAATCGGGATCGCCCACAATATGAATTTCGGATGTGCGCTGGAAATCCAAGGTGTCAGACACGCGATCAAGCGCATCGAAGGCAAGGCGCAGATCATCCAGCGCAGACTGCAAGGCCGGCGTCGCTTGCAGACCAGAACGCCCTCTCAGGATCAAATCTGTTTCAAGAAATTGCTCCAGCGCACGGATGCGCTGCCCGACCGCCGCAGGTGTAATGCCAAGCTTGTCGGCCGCGCGCTGCAATGAACCTTCACGCAAAGCCATGTCCAATGCCTGAAGCGCGTTCAGATGAGTCGTGCGTGCCATTTGCTAAAGAAAATCTTTCCCACGCTCAGAATTCTATTCAAAGACTACAGGAAATCTTTAGTTGGCGCAAAATTTCTTAGTTAGGAGATTCCCATTTGCTGCTTCAAGCTGTGTGCATCGCAACAGAAAGGAGCGACCCATGGCACAGATGAAACGGTTCATAATCGAGCGTGATATCCCCGGTATCGGTCAAATGTCAGTGACCGAACTTTGCGGTGCTGCCAGAGCATCCAATCAGGCTTTGGCGCAGATTGGCACGAATATTCAATGGCAGCACAGCTATGTGGCCGGTGACAAAACATTCTGCGTTTATCTTGCTGACAGCGAGGATTCGATCCGGAAGCATTCAGAATTGTCCGGGATCCCGGTCGGCGCAATCACCGAAGTTCCGCAGGTCATTGACCCTTTGACGGCCAACAACTGAGCGGCAGCGGCACCGTACTTCCAAAGCTGTCGGCGCGTCGTAATGCGGGTCCCAACACCGCGTCACCGACGTTGCTGGCTGTGCTACCGCACCGGCGCAAACACCGCATCCCGCATCCGGCAATCGCGGACCACATCCCTCCCGCAGGGCACCGGATCAAGGTCGCGCGACAGGCAGATGCGCGCCTCTTGGATATAGCCGTCGCGGCAGGTGATCGTGATGCCGTCGGGCTCCAGATCCGGGTTTGCCTCCAGCCAGGCCTCTTCCACGACGGATGCGGGCAGTTTCACGGGGCGGGTCAGTTTGCGAAAGATCTCGGGCCGGGTGACGCGTGCGTAAGCTTCGCGCGACAGGGCGTAGTAGGCAGGTGCCGACAGGCCCGAGCAGGTGCCGTGTTTCCTCCATTGATGCCAGGCGAGGCCCGATGAGCCCATGATATCGCTCATCGCCGCCGTCATGCCACGGGACGGCGCGCGTTCGGCGGTTTGACAGAAGGATGGCCAGCCGCGGTGATATTGCGGCCAGAGCCCGTGCAGGATCCAGCCGTGGTCGTGGCGCGCATCGCATTGATCCGACCCGCGCGCGTCGCCTTCGATCTCGCACCAATTGGGCGACCAGCTTAACGACAACACGTAATAGTCGAACTGCCCGGGCTTGCCATTGGCCCAGGCCAGTCCCGGCAACAGCATGAAGGCCAAAACCCAGGCGCGCATTCTCTCTTCCCTTCTGATCGCGGTCTGACTATATAGCGCTCAAGTTCCCCGACAACGGAAACCGTTCTGCCCCGCAGGACAGCCTCTTTCAGGCGACGGGAGAGATTTGCGCAAAGGAGACGCGACATGGCAAAACCGCTGATGGCCAAGGCAACCGCCGTCTGGCTGGTGGATAACACAACGATCAGCTTCAAGCAGATCGCGGATTTCGTGGGCATGCACGAACTGGAAATTCAGGGCATCGCCGATGGCGATGTGGCGGCCGGTGTGAAAGGGTTTGACCCCATCGCCAACAACCAGCTGACCCAGGACGAGATTGACGCGGCCGAAAAGAATCCGCTGCACAAGCTGCAGCTGAAATTCAACGCCGCCGCCGTGGGTGAGGAAAAGCGCCGCGGGCCCCGGTATACGCCCCTGTCCAAACGTCAGGACCGGCCTGCGTCGATCCTGTGGCTGGTGAAATTCCACCCGGAACTGACCGATGGCCAGATTTCGAAACTGGTGGGGACGACCAAGCCGACGATCCAGTCGATTCGCGAGCGGACGCATTGGAACATCTCGAACATCCAGCCGATTGACCCGGTGGCGCTGGGCCTGTGCAAACAGTCCGAACTTGACGCAGCCGTGCAGAAGGCCGCGGCCAAGAAGGCCAAGGAAGGCGAAGTGATGAGCGATGACGAGCGTCGCAAGCTGGTGTCGACCGAACAGAGCCTTGGCATGGAGGCCGAGCCCAAGATCCCGACGGCGATCGAGGGGCTGGAGACCTTCACGCTGGGCGGTTCGGACGATGATGAGGACGAAAAAGACCCCGCCGCCGCGATCGCGGATGCGGACAGCCTGTTCAACCTGCCCAAAGGCGGCGGTGACGACGATGACGAGGATGAGGACGATCGGATCTGATCGTCTGCCTCAAGTATGTCTGAAAACCCCGGTCTGAGTGCCGGGGTTTTTTCTTGGGTGCGGTGCGTTCAGCGGTTGGCGTGGTCGCGAAGAAACGGCAGCCAGGCGTCAAGAACCCGATCCGGGATTTCTTCGGCCAGGTAATGCCCTCCGGGCAGGGCGTGGCCTGACACAATCTCGGCCCGCTTGCGCCAAAGCGCCAGGCAGTCGAAATGCGCGGCAATGGCCCCGTTGGCGCCCCAAAGCGCCAGAAGGGGCATTGTCAGTTTGGCCTCATCGGCGGTGTCATGAGCGATGTCGATGCCGATCGCGGCGCGGTAATCTTCGCAACTGGCGTGGATGGTGGCGGGGTCGCGGAAGGCCGCCAGGTATTCGTCAAAGGCTTGCCTTGCAAAGGGCGTGGGCCCGGCAGAGCCCGAACAGCATTTCTTGCACCAGAACCAATCGGGATCAGCACTGATCAGCTTTTCCGGAAACGGGGCCGGTTGGATCAGCCAGTACCAGTGCCAGTAGGCGCGCGCGAAATCGGATGTGGCGTGGGCATACATTTCGCGCGTCGGGGCGATGTCCAGAACGGATAATGCGCGCACCGCGTCTGGGTGATCGGCGGCCAGGCGGTGGGCCACGCGTGCGCCCCGGTCGTGTGCCCCGATCAGAAAGCGATCATGACCCAAGGCGCGCATCAAGGTGACCATATCCCCCGCCATGGCGCGTTTGGAATAGGGGCTGTGATCGGCATCGGTTTCCGGTTTGAAAGACCGGCCATAGCCGCGCAGATCTGCAGCAATCACGGTAAACTCCTGCGCCAGCCTTGGGGCCACGCGGTGCCACATCGCGCTGGTTTGCGGATAGCCATGCAGCAGCAAAAGCGGCGGGCCGGACCCTGCCTGCCGGATGAAAATCTCACCATCGCCCACCGGCACGAAACGCTCGGAAAACCCGTCAAAGAAGGACGGGGCGACGGGGGCTGCGGCGCAGATGGTTTCGGGGTCAAAGGGGTCAGTCATCTGTGTCCAAATTGCCGCGAAATCCCCCGGCCCGCAAATAATTCCGAAGGGTGAAAAAAACTGTTGCACGACTCATCAATTCGGCGCAAAGGGCGCGGACAGACGCCAACGCACGCGCCTCTGGCCGAGCCAAACAGCCCCGTGTTTACGTAGCGACGGTAACGTCTCTGATTGTTCACCCTGTCCTTTGATGGACGGTACCTTTGGAGATGACCATGAACGCTTTTGCTGGTGGCGCGTTTCGCGTGGCCTATTCCGACGACGCTGCTCTGGACTATATCGCACGTCACCGTTTTGATCGTCCAACCCTTGTTCTGGATCGTGCCCGCGTGGCCGCGCAATATGATGCGCTGAACGAAGGTCTGGATGGCGCGCATATTCACTATGCCGTCAAAGCGAACCCCGAACCCAAGATCATCCGCCTGCTGGTGGAGCGTGGATCGGGCTTTGATGCCGCCAGCCGCGCCGAGATTGAGCTGTGTCTGGCCCAAGGCGCGCGGCCCGAGGTGATTTCCTTCGGCAACACTGTGAAAAAACCGAGCGATATCGCATTCGCCTATGGTGTGGGTGTGACACTCTTTGCCGCCGATGCCGAGGCCGAACTGGACAAGATCGCAGGGCACGCGCCCGGTGCACGTGTCTACCTGCGCGTGATCGTGGAAAGCCAACTGGCCGATTGGCCCTTGTCGCGCAAATTTGGCTGCGCGCCGTCGGCACTGCCTGCGCTTCTGGATTATGCCGTGTCGGTCGGTCTGACCCCGGTTGGTCTGTCGTTCCACGTGGGCAGCCAGACCCGTCAGGCGCAATTCTGGGCGCCGGTTCTGGATCAGATGTCCGAGCTGTGGCACGCCGCCCAAGATGCCGGTCACGAACTGAGCCTGCTGAACATCGGTGGCGGTTTCCCGGCGTTCTACGACCAGCCGATCGACGCGCCCCGCGCTTATGCGGCTGCGGTGATCGCGCAAGTGCGCGCGCGCTTCGGAGATGTGGATGTGATGGCTGAACCCGGCCGTGGCATGGTGGCCGAAGCGGGCCATATCGCGGCGGAAGTGCTGCTGGTGTCGCGCAAGTCGCCTGACGATCTGCACCGCTGGGTTTATCTGGATATCGGCAAATTTTCGGGCCTGGCGGAAACCATGGACGAGGCGATCCGTTATCGCATCGACACGCCCCATGACGGCGGCGAGGTTGGACCGTGCGTTCTGGCTGGCCCGTCCTGCGACAGCGCCGATGTGCTTTATGAAAAACGGCCGGTTCAATTGCCGCTCGCTCTGGCATCGGGCGACCGTGTGGTGATCCGCAACTGCGGGGCCTACACCACGACCTATGCCTCGATCGGCTTTAACGGATTTCCGCCGCTGGACGTGATCGTCCTCTGACGGCGGGGCGCGCCGCCTGCTTTGGGAGGGGCAGGCGGCTGTGCGTTACTGGGACTGAAGCTTTAGCCGCAGCCAAGGGAACAAGGCGAAAAGAAGCTGACCAGCAAGGCCTGCAAGCCCCGCCGGTGTCTGCAGGCCTTCCAAAAAGCCTGCCAGCGTGCCACCCAAGGCAATCGCCAGAGACGCTTCTGCCACCATCAGCCCCAGAAAGGCGATGGCCCCGATATTGAGGCGCGCAGACGGTGTCGCAAGATGTGGCCGGTTGCGCGTCGCCACCCCGGCAGCCCACCAGGAAATCGCAAGAATGACCGGGACTTCCAGTAACACGGCGACGAGTTCGCCTGTCATCGGGGCAAGGAAAAAGACGCGCAGCGTGCCCAGAACGAAACCTGCGGCAAAGACGATGCCGAAATAGACCTGTGCGGATCGCATCACTGTCATGGCGGGGCCTTACACGTCCTTGCGCGCGCGCAGGGCGGCGGTGATGGTGCCGTCGTCGAGGTAATCGAGCTCTCCCCCGATGGGCACGCCTTGCGCGAGAGATGTCAGGCGACATTGGCCTTGGAGCTGATCGGCGATGTAATGGGCCGTGGTTTGCCCGTCGACTGTGGCGTTCAGCGCCAGGATCACCTCGGTCACGTCTTCCGTGGCGACCCGATCCACCAGGCGCGGGATGCGCAGGTCTTCGGGTCCCACCGCGTCGAGCGCCGAGAGCGTGCCGCCCAGAACGTGATAGCGGCCCTTGAAGACTGCAGCCCGTTCCATGGCCCAAAGGTCAGCGACGTCTTCGACCACGCAAATCTCGCCTGTGGCGCGTTTCTCGTCATTGCAGATATCGCAGATGTCCGATGTGCCGATATTGCCGCAGTTCAGGCACTCGCGGGCGGTAACAGCCACGGATTGCATCAGATCGGCCAGAGGGGTCAGCATCAGTGCGCGTTTGCGGATCAGGTGCAGCACCGCGCGGCGTGCCGAACGTGGCCCAAGCCCCGGCAGCTTGGCCATCAGTTCGATCAGGGCGTCGATATCGGTGGGTTTGGGCATGCGTGCGC
>NZ_JXYH01000029.1 GCF_001262635.1 Aestuariivita boseongensis | reverse complement strand
CCCCTCGCATCGGTCGGACGCGATAGCGTCCGAAACACACCGCTCAACGAAAGGATGACCCATGACTGATCTTCCCACCAAGGCCCGCGTCGTCATTATCGGCGGTGGCGTCATCGGCTGTTCGGTCGCCTATCACCTGACCAAGCTGGGCTGGACCGATGTGGTTCTGCTGGAACGTAAGCAACTCACCTCCGGCACCACATGGCACGCGGCAGGCCTCATCGCGCAACTGCGCGCCACGGCCAACATGACCCGCCTCGCCAAATACAGCCAGGAACTCTATGGCAACCTCGAAAAGGAAACCGGCGTCGCCACCGGCTTCAAACGCGTGGGCTCCATCACCGCCGCGCTCACCGATGAACGGCTAGAGGAGCTTCACCGATCCGCCGCCATGGCCCGCGCTTTCGGGGTCGAGATTGAAGAAATCGGCCCTAACGACATCAAATCCCGCTATGAACATCTGAATATCGAAGGCGTCACGGGCGGCGTCTACCTCGCCAAGGACGGGCAAGGCGATCCGGCCAATATCGCGCTTGCACTGGCCAAAGGCGCGCGCCAACGCGGCGCGGTGATCCGCGAACGCGTCAAGGCCACCAAAGCCATCCGCGATGGCCGCCGCATCACCGGCATCGACTGGGCCGATGAGGCGGGCAACCAGGGTCATATCGTCTGCGACATGGTGGTGAACTGCGCGGGCATGTGGGGCCATCAGGTGGGCCGCATGCTGAACACCTCGATCCCGCTGCAGGCGTGCGAGCATTTCTACATCGTCTCCGAATCCATCGACGGGCTAACCCAGCTTCCCGTACTGCGCGTCCCCGACGAATGCGCGTACTACAAGGAAGACGCAGGGAAAATGATGCTGGGCGCGTTCGAACCCGTCTCCAAACCCTGGGGTCCGATCCCCGAAGGATTCGAGTTCGACCAGCTCCCCGAAGATTTCGACCATTTCGAACCGATCCTGGAAATGGCCGTGAACCGCATGCCCATGCTGGCCGAGGCGGGCATTCACACCTTCTTCAACGGCCCTGAAAGTTTCACGCCCGACGACGCCTACCACCTGGGCCTCTGTCCCGAGATGGACAATGTCTGGGTCGCAGCAGGCTTCAACTCCATCGGCATCCAATCGGCAGGCGGCGCAGGCATGGCGCTGGCGCAATGGATGGAGGATGGCGAAAAACCCTTCGATCTGGGCGACGTGGATATCACCCGGATGCACCCCTTCCAGGGCAACCAGCGCTATCTGAAAGAACGCGCGTCCGAGACGCTGGGCCTGCTTTACGCCGATCACTTCCCCTATCGCCAGAAAGCCACCGCACGCGGGGTGCGCCGCACGCCCTTTCATCACCACCTTCTGGAACTGGGCGCCGTGATGGGCGAACTCGCTGGCTGGGAACGCGCGAACTGGTACGCGCGTGACGGGCAGGCCCCGGAATACGAATACTCGTGGAAGCGGCAGAATTTCTTCGACAACGTGGGTGAGGAACTCGCCGCCGTGCGGTCGAACGTGGGCATGTATGACATGTCCTCCTTCGGCAAGCTGCGTGTCGAAGGCCCGGATGCCGAAGCCTTCCTGAACCGCATCTGTGGCGCGAACATGTCCGTGCCGCAGGGCAAGATCGTCTACACCCAGTTCCTCAATTCCCGCGCTGGGATCGAAGCGGATGTGACCGTCACCCGCCTGTCCGAGACCGCCTATCTGGTCGTCACACCCGCCGCCACGCGACTGGCGGATGAGACTTGGATGCGCCGCCATCTGGGTGACGACATGGTTGTCATCACCGATGTCACCGCCGCTGAAGGCGTGCTGGCCGTCATGGGCCCCAACGCGCGGACCTTGATGCAAAAGATCTCGCCCAACGATTTCTCCAACGACGCGAACCCCTTCGGCACTGCGCAAGAGATTGAACTGGGCCTTGGCCTCGCCCGCGTCCACCGCGTGTCCTATGTCGGCGAACTGGGGTGGGAGATCTATATCCCGACCGAGATGGCCGGCCATGCGTTCGAAACCATTTGGGATGCGGGCCGCGACATGGGCCTGAAACTTTGCGGCATGCACATGATGGACTGTGCGCGCATCGAAAAGGCCTTCCGCCATTTCGGCCATGACATCACCTGCGAGGATCACGTGCTGGAAGCGGGCCTTGGCTTTGCCGTGTCGAAAACCAAACCCGATTTCATCGGCCGTGACGCAGTGGAACGCAAACGCGATGAAGGTCTGAAAACCCGGATGGTGCAGTTCCGCCTGACTGACCCCGAACCGCTGCTCTATCACAACGAACCCATCGTCCGGGATGGGGAGATTGTGGGCCATCTCAGCTCGGGCGCCTATGGCCATCATCTGGGCGGGGCGATCGGCATGGGATATGTGCCCTGCGCAGGCGAAAGCGCCGATCAGGTCCTCGCTTCCGGCTATGAGATCGACGTGGCCGGTACCCGTGTGAAGGCCGACGCCTCTCTGCGCCCGCTGTACGACCCGAAATCCGAACGCGTCCGCGCCTGAGGCGCGGTACCCCGCCGGAAAAGGCCGCGCACAGGTGTCATACGCAAGTCATACGTATGTCATACGCGTTGTGCATGGCCCTTTTCCGGTCTAGGCAGGGCGCAAGATGACCGCGCCAACCACCCCCTTCCCCGAAGATCAGGACACCAAGCAAGGTTTTGTGCTTGCGATCACCGTCTATCTCTTCTGGGGGTTCTTCCCGCTTTACCTCAAGCTGCTCGACCACATCCCCCCGGTCGAAGTGGTTGCCCACCGCATTCTCTGGTCCATCCCCATTGCCGGGGCGCTTCTGATCGTCACCGGCCGAACTCAGGACTTGAAACAAGCGCTTAAGTCACCTTCGGTGCTGGCCATGGCGGCGCTGACGGCGACGCTCGTGTCGATCAACTGGGGCATCTATGTCTGGGCGATTGCCAGCGGGAACGCGGTCGAGGCGGCCTTGGGATACTATATCAACCCTCTCTTCAGCGTCTTTCTGGGCGCGGTGCTGCTGCGCGAACGCCTCACCCGCGCGCAGATCATCGCCATCGCGCTTGCCGCCTGCGCCGTCCTCCTCATAACCATCGACGCCGGCACCCTGCCCTGGGCCGCCCTTGGCCTGACCTTCAGCTGGGGCTTTTACGCCTTCTTCAAACGCCGCCTGCCCATCGGCCCAAATCAGGGGTTCATGCTGGAGGTTCTCATTCTCAGTCCCATCGCACTGGGCTTTATCCTGTGGCTGGCGCAGCAGGGAACCGGGCATTTTCTGGCGAGCGCGACGGATATGGGCCTGCTTCTGGGCAGCGGCGCGGCCACCGCCATTCCCCTTCTGATCTATGCCAATGCGGCGAAGGGGCTGCGCCTCTCGACCATCGGCATTTTACAATACATCACACCCACGATGATCTTCCTCATCGCGATCTTTCTGTTTGGCGAGGATTTCTCGGGCGCGCGCCTGATTGCCTTCCCGATGATCTGGGTCGCGCTGATCATCTACACCACCTCCATGCTGCGCCGGATGCGGGGCCGCGCATGAGCTATCATCCCCCAACCGGCCCGCTCGATCTGCTCTACGAAGACGCCCACCTGATCGCGGTGAACAAGCCCGCCGGTTTGCTGTCGGTTCCCGGCAGGGGCGATCATCTGCGGGATTGTCTGCTTACCCGCCTGCAGGCCGCTTTCCCCGACGCGCTTCTGGTGCACCGGCTGGATCGTGACACATCCGGGGTGATGGTCTTTGCTCTAACACCCCATGCGCAGCGCAGCTTGTCGAAGGAATTCGAACTACGCAAAGCCAAAAAGACCTATGTGGCAAGGGTTTGGGGACGCCTGACGCCCACGACAGGCACCGTCGATCTGCCATTGATCGTGGATTGGCCCAATCGCCCGAAGCAGATGGTCGACCATGAAAACGGCAAGCCCGCCGTGACAGATTGGAAAGTCGTCAAGGACAGCGAAACCGAAACCCGCGTGCGCCTGTTTCCCCGTACCGGGCGCAGTCACCAGTTGCGCGTGCATATGCTGGCGCTGGGCCATCCGATCCTTGGCGATCCGCTTTATGCAACCGGAGAGGCCAAGGCCCATCCCCGCCTGATGCTCCATTCAGAAGAGCTGCGCATCAGCCATCCGGAAAGCGGCAAAGGGCTGAAGTTCCGCGCCAAGCCCGAGTTCTGAGCGGCCTGAAACCGTCCCTGCCTAGCGGTTCAAGCCAACCTCGATCTGGGTCCATCCATCGGGGATGTTGTCGGTGATCTGCAAGGCCGGATCCGCCAGCCACTGCGACGGCGCCATGACCCGCTTTTCAGCGTGGTTGTTCAACCAGGCCGCCCACCACGAGAACGAGGAATTGGCCACGATGTTGTGCCGGCATAGCGACATCAATCGCATGTCTTCGAAATCGGTATCCGAGCCATTGAAATCGACCACCACTTTTTCGCAGGGCAGAGGCAGGTTGACCTTGGCCCATTCCGGCTCGTCCGAAAAAACAAAGACCGTCGGTTCCCCGCTGACATCCTCCAGGATCCGGGACAGTGCATTGGTGTAATACGCGGCATCGCACAGCCCGTGCGCGTTCAGATCCACATAATCCCCACGTCTGACATGAAGCGAGATGGCCATGGATCGGGAAATCCTGTCCGCCATCTCGGCGTTCTGGCTGTTTGAAAACTCCGGAAAGGTGAAGTCCTCGCGTATCCGATCCGCAATAGCGGCAAAGTACTTCTCGGATTGCCAGTAGCCGCGCAAATAGACGTTGTCGGGCCAGGTTTCGAATTCCGGATAATACCTCAATTCCCGTTCCTGAATGCGCTTCGGCGCAAGGCCAAGATGCCGCCAAAGGGCATAGCCGATCAGGTTCTCGTGCTTGGCAGGCGGAAGTGTCGGATTCGCTTCCACATCCAGGTCAAAGACACGCGTCAGAACCCCATCGCCGCGCTTCAGCGCATAGCGCGGGTCCAGCGCAACGGATGTCCCATGCCGCGCGGCCAGACCACGTGCGATGGCATATTGAAACATCTGATTGCCAAGACGGCCGTTGAGCTGGGTAAAGATCATGTTGTCCGCTTAACGAAATCCGTCGGCATGAGCCAGCCCGGATGGCAAGGCGGCGCTGAACCTTTGGTCAGACGCCGCCCTGGCCGTTTTTCTTATTCCGGTGTCCAGCCCGAGACCGCTTTGACCTCAAGGAAATCCTCGATGCCATACACACCGCCTTCGCGGCCGTTGCCCGACTGCTTCATCCCGCCAAAGGGCGAACCTGCTGCCCGGCTCTGGCCGTTCATTTCGACCATGCCCGAGCGCAGCTTGCGCGCCAGCCGGTTGGCCCGCGCCGGATCGCCGGTCTGGACATAGTTGGTCAGGCCGTAAACCGTGTCATTAGCCACTTCGACGGCCTCCTCCTCGGTCTCGAATTTCATGATTGACAGGACGGGGCCAAAGATCTCTTCCCGGGCAATGGTCATGTCATTGGTCACATCGGCAAAGACCGTGGGGCGCACGTAGTAGCCCTTGTTGAACCCTTCCGGGCGGCCCGGACCACCGGCGACAAGGCGCGCGCCTTCCTCGATGCCCTTTTCGATCAGACCCTGAATCTTGTTCCACTGCAGTTCATTCACCACCGGACCGATATGGCGACCTTCGTCATGGGCGCTGCCAACGGCAACCTTTTCCGCCGCTTCCTTCGCTGCTTCCACCGCCTGATCGTAAATCGACGCTTCAACCATCATCCGGCTGGGGGCATTACAGCTTTGGCCGGTGTTGTTCATCATATGCATCACACCGCGCTTCACCGCCTTTTCATCGGCATCGGCAAAGATCAGGTTGGCGCCTTTGCCGCCCAGCTCAAGATGCACTTTCTTCAGCGTATCCGCGGCATTCTTCGAAATCGCCGTGCCTGCGCGGGTCGATCCGGTGAAGCTGACCATGTCCACATCTGGATGGCCTGACAGCTGCGTGCCCACGCCGGCGCCATCCCCGTTCACAAGGTTGAACACGCCCGGCGGGAAGCCCGCCTCATGCACGCATTCGGCAAAGATCATGGCGTTCAGCGGGCTTTGTTCCGACGGTTTCAGAACCATGGTGCAGCCCGCAACGGCTGCAGCACCCACTTTCAGGGTGATCTGGTTCTGCGGCCAGTTCCACGGCGTGATCAGCGCGGCCACACCAACAGCTTCATAGATGATCCGGTCATTCGGCGCATGATCGCCCAAGGGCTTGTCGAACTGGAAATTCTTCGCCGCGCGGATGAAGTTTTTCAGGTGGTACGACCCCGAGGGAACCTGCTGCTGGCGCGCCATGTCGATAGGCGCGCCCATCTCCATCGAGGTGGCCTGCGCCATGTCTTCGGCCCGCGTGGCATAGATTTCCAGCAACTTTTCAACCAGCGCGATCCGTTCCTCGGGCGGGGTGGCCATCCAGCCGGGCAGAGCGGCCTTGGCCGCGGCGACCGCCGCATCGGTATCGGCCTTCCCGCCCAGCGAAATCACCGCGCAGGGCTCTTCCGTGGAGGGGTCGATCACGTGGAAATCATTCGGTTCGGCCGGGTCGACCCACTGGCCGTTGATATAGAACTGACGCTTTTCAATCATGGAGGCACTCCCAATCCCATGTGTTTCACCGACCGCGCGGTCGGCGCTTTGCGCGCACTCTGTCACTCCGCGCCGCGACCTGCAAGACGGGGGTTGTAACCCGCTGCTGCAGTCCCAAGGTTAATTGCAATGCGACTCGCACTGGAAGGAGACCCGAATGGGACTGCGCATCAATGACACGATCCCCGACCTGACCGTTGAAACAGATACCGGCACGATCAGCCTGCATGACTGGATCGGCGACAGCTGGGCGATCCTGTTCTCACACCCCAAGGATTTCACACCGGTCTGCACCACCGAATTCGGCGCGGTGGCCCAACTGGCCGATGAATGGGAGAAACGCGGCACCAAGGTGATCGGCGTATCGGTCGACGGGGTCGAGGACCACAAGAAATGGAAAGGCGATATCGAAAAGGCGGGAGGCGCGAAACCGACCTTCCCGATCATTGCCGACACCGGGCTGGAGGTGTCCAAGGCGTTCGACATGCTCCCGTCCGAGGCCTACCTGCCCGACGGCCGCACCCCCAACGACACCGCCACGGTGCGGTCGGTCTTCATCATCGGGCCGGACAAACAGCTGAAACTGTCGATGACCTACCCGATGAATGTGGGCCGCAACTTTGCCGAGGTGCTGCGCGCCCTGGACGGGCTGCAAACCGCCGCGCGCGCGGGTGTGGCGACCCCTGCAAACTGGGAGGTGGGCCAGGACGTTGTCATTCCCACCGCCGTGTCGGATGAAGACGCCAAGGCCAAGTTCGGGGAGTTCGAAACGGTTCTGCCGTACCTGCGGATGACCAAACTCTGAGACCGGCGACATGCGGTGGGGCCGAACTCTGGCCCCATCGTGCGTTCAGTGACGGCTCGGAAAGCTCCGCCGACCCTTGCGAGAGAGCCACCTCTTGCGGAAATCGCGGAAATTGAACGGCCGCAAAACCGCAGGCAGCGTTTTGATCACTGCGTTGTAATAGTCCGGAACCTGTCTGCGCTGCCACGGTTTGCCCCGTCGCCCCGCATAATGGATGATCGCCGGATCGTCGCGCCCTTCGCACAGCTCATCTGCACCGTAAACCGTGCCCAGATAAGGGAAATCAGAGGACCGCGTAACATCATCGGCCTCATAGGTATCCTCCAGCACGGCATAGCGAAACGGCACCGTCCCGATCTGCGGACTCGCCACATTCAGCAGATCAAGATCGAAGAACCGCAGCCGATCGCCGATGTGTTTCACCGTTTCGAAATACCGGTCAATGACACGGCGCTCGCGCATCAGCGCGAGGTTCATCACCATGAAACCGGACATGTAAATGCAGTCTTTCGTGTTCTCTGCAAAGTAGGTGTGCATCACCATGTCGGGGCCGTTGGCTTCGGCTTTCACGCCGGCCCATTCGATGCCTTCCAGATCGGTTTCAAACACCTCGGTCATGTCGTCGCAAAAGAACACATCGACATCTGAGTAAATGACGCGGTCGCGGTCATGCAAAACCTCGGCCGCCAGCAGCCGGTAATACACGATCTCGGTCCAGCTGCCCTTGCTTTTCGGAAGCCCGTCGAACCGCGATGAAGGGATCTGAAAAAACCGGATGCTGTGAGGTGTCCCGCTTACCAGCGCGGTCAGACCGGCCTGCACATCCGCCGACAGGCCGGGATGCATGATGTTGATCTCATAGCATGTGCCCGGCCGCGCTGCCTGCACCAGAGACGCGATAGTGACCCCGGCGCCAATCAGAATGCGGTCGTCAAAACACAGAAGGATCGGAATATCAGCCATGGATGAGCGCTTTCAGATTTTCAAGCGATGTCTGATACAGCGCCCCGGCATCGTGAACCAGCTGACTTTGCATCCGGGCATAGGTATCTGCCTTCATCAGGATTGCCGCGCGCATCGCGTCGAACATCTGCGCATCGGTGTCGTAAAACAGGCTGTTCTCAGCTGTCAGGGCGGTGCCATTGGCGAACTGCTCTTGCACGATGCAGGGCGTTCCAAAACCGTAACACAGCTGAAAACTGCCGGTCGTCTTCACGGTGCGATAGGCAAGGTGATCGGGATTATCCGCCTGAAAAGCAGTGACAATGAAATCGGCGTCTTCAACCTGCTTGTAAAGATCGCTGAAATCCACGCGTCCCAATTCGGTGACATGCTGTTCCAGCCGGGGCGGGATTGTCTGACCGCCCTTCTTGCCGATCAGCCGGATTTCGAAATTCGTGTGACCCTCGCCCAGAAGCCGTTCGGCTGCATCAAAGACAAGGTTCTGATTGCGCCGCTTTGCGCGCGCGGCACCCACTAGAAGAAAGATGGTCTTCCCATCGGACTTCGGTGTGATCCTGACCTCTCCGAACCGATGGGGGTTGATGATCGTGGATTGCGCGCCCTTGTAATCCAGTCCGCGCAAGGTAATGGCGCGATCGGACCATGTCCCGGCATCGATGCGAAGCTGTGCGTCATGTTCGACCAGCAAAAGCCCTGGCGGAACCTCCGCGCCGAACACGCGCTGCAGGTCGGCATTTCCCTGATCCGTATGCGGCAGCTTGCCTGCGGTTGATATCAAGACAACCGCCGCCTTGTTCATTGCGCCGGTCTTGGCAAAACGACCGATCTGCCGCTGGGTCAGACGGGGCAGCTCAAGACGCGGATGCGACATGCGCGAGAAAAGCCCCTCGTCCAGGCGCTGGGGCGTCATGAGCACAACCACCCGGTATTTCAGGTCCAGAAGCAGCTGCGCATAGCCCGGCACGATCTCCCCATGACTTTTCGAGCATGGCTCCCACAAGATCGCGGTCCGTGCATCAATCTCAGGCCATTCGGGCGAGAGCCATCCGAACATCTGTCTCAACAATCCCTGTCGCTCCGGTTGTCGGCTCCAAACAAAAAAGACCTCCGAACCGGGGTTCGGAGGTCTGATTTCTGAAAAGGCTGATCACTCAGCCTCTTCTTTTTTCTTGGACTCTGCCGGTACTTCTTCGCCGGTCTCCTGATCGACGACTTTCATCGACAGGCGGACCTTGCCGCGATCGTCAAAGCCCAGCAGTTTGACCCACACGTCCTGACCTTCTTTCAGAACGTCCGACGGGTGGTTCAACCGGCGGTTTTCGATCTGGGACACGTGCACCAGACCGTCGCGCTTGCCGAAGAAGTTCACGAACGCGCCAAAGTCCACGATCTTCACGACCGTGCCTTTGTAGATCTTTCCTTCCTCCGGCTCCGCCACGATCGAATGGATCATGTCATAGGCCTTCTGGATCGCTTCCCCGTTGGGCGAGGCGATCTTGATGATGCCGTCATCGTTGATGTCGACCTTCGCGCCCGACACTTCGACGATTTCACGGATGACCTTACCGCCCGACCCGATCACTTCACGAATCTTGTCGGTCGGGATCTGCATGGTTTCGATCCGCGGTGCGTGAACGCTGAACTCACCGGCCTCGGACAGGGCTTTGCCCATCTCTTGCAGGATGTGCAGACGACCGTCCTTGGCTTGCGCCAGGGCTTTCTCCATGATCTCGGGGGTGATGCCCGCAACCTTGATGTCCATCTGCAGCGAGGTGATGCCGTTCTCGGTCCCCGCCACTTTGAAGTCCATGTCGCCCAGGTGGTCTTCGTCACCCAGAATGTCGGTCAGGATCGCGTAAGACCCGTCGTCTTCCAGGATCAGACCCATGGCCACACCGGCAACCGGTGCTTTCAGCGGAACGCCCGCGTCCATCATGGACAAGGAGCCACCGCAAACCGACGCCATCGAGGATGAGCCGTTCGATTCCGTGATCTCCGACACCACGCGAATGGTATAGGGGAAGTCCGTCGGTGCCGGCAGAACAGCCTGCAGCGCACGCCATGCCAGTTTGCCGTGACCAATCTCACGACGGCCCGGAGGGCCCACGCGGCCAGCTTCACCCACCGAATAGGGGGGGAAGTTGTAATGCAGCAGGAAGTTCGATTTGAAGTTGCCGTGCAGCGCGTCGATGAACTGTTCGTCATCGCCGGTGCCCAGCGTGGTCACGACCAGACCTTGTGTTTCCCCACGGGTAAACAGGGCCGAACCATGTGTCCGCGGCAGAAGGCCGGTTTCGCACACAATCGGACGCACGGTCGAGGTATCCCGCCCGTCAATCCGCTTGCCGGTTTTGACCACGTCACCGCGCAGGATCGACGCTTCGAGCTTTTTCATGGCCGAGCCAAGGTTCGCATCTTCCAGCTGTTCCTCGGTCAAGGCGCCCATGATTGCCTCACGTGCGGCAGCAACGGCGCTTGTCCGCTCCTGCTTGTCGGTGATGGCGAATGCGGCGCGCATCTGCTCTTCACCGGCGGCTTTGACCGCGTCATAGAGCTCCGAATAATCAGGTGCCTGATAATCGAACGGCTCTTTCGCCGCGTCTTCGGCCAGGTCGATGATCAGGTCGATCACCGGCTGGATCTGCTCATGCGCGAAGGTCACCGCGCCCAGCATTTCCGCTTCGGTCAGCTCATAGGCTTCCGATTCCACCATCATCACCGCGTCCTTGGTCCCGGCAACCACCAGGTCCAGACGTTGATCGGGGTTCAGGCGCAGGTCCTGCATGTCGTCCACGGTCGGGTTCAGGATGTATTCGCCATCCTCGAAACCAACGCGGCAGCCGGCAATCGGGCCCATGAAGGGCACGCCGGAAATCGTCAGCGCAGCCGATGTCGCGATCATCGCCACGATATCGGGGTCGTTGACCAGATCGTGGGACAGCACGGTGCACATCACCAGCACTTCATGCTTGAAGCCCGGTGCGAACAGCGGGCGAATGGGCCGGTCGATCAGACGCGCGGTCAGCGTTTCCTTTTCGGTCGGCCGCGCCTCGCGCTTGAAGAAGCCACCGGGCACTTTACCGGCGGCATAGTATTTCTCTTGGTAATGCACGGTCAGCGGAAAGAAATCCTGACCCGGCTTGGGCTGCTTGGCAAAGGTCACGTTGGCCATGACCGATGTTTCACCCAGCGTGGCGATGACCGAGCCATCTGCCTGGCGGGCAACCTTGCCCGTTTCCAGTGTGAGCGTCTCCTCGCCCCACTGCATCGTCTTCGTCGTAATGTTGAACATATGTCGTCCTATCTTGGGAGCACTCCCAGGCGTATCCCGGGTCTCCCGTTCTCAATGGCGGCCCCATTGCCGCCGCCCCCAATCCTGTTGCACGCGCCCGGGGGCCAAAGGCGTCACGTCTCAGATGGCCGGGCCATAGCGCGTTTTGGGCGCAAAGGAAAGGGGTGGGGTTTTTCAGGGGGCGTTTCCCGCCGGAAAAACAGATGCCTACTGCAATTCTGCGGGCCTAGCCGCCCGCAACTGGTGCCCCTGACCCAGCGCCCTCGGCGTTCAGATGACGGGTCCAGTACCAACGCCGTGTCGTCCACCTGGCATCAAACTCGATCTCGTCGCCGGTCACGCGGCCATACCAGACAACGCTGTGCGGGGCATCGGGGCAGCGGGTCGTCGTGGTGAAATGCACCACATCGCCCTCGACCCATGTGCGGTATTCCGACCAGCCGAAATCGCAATATTCCTGGCACATCGCCGACTGGAACCGACCGTCCCTGAAATGCAGGATATCGTCCAGCACCTCGTCTGTTTCGATGATCCTGTCACGCGTGTGGAAGACCCGCCCATCCAGTTCCGCACCGGGGGCCCAGTTCCCGGCGGGAATGACGAAGGGCGCAGGCTCCTCCTGCACAAGCTTCACAGTGGCTGCTCCGGCCCCAAGGGTGAAGACGGCAATGGCGGCGGCATGCAGGATCTGCGTCATGGGGGCGCGTCTTTCATCGCGGAAGCTCTGAACTCGGTCTCACACAGTGGCGATCAGGTACCGGAAACGCGCCCCGAAACTGACGCTGCCATCCGCCCCGACAAAAGGTGCAAGAAAGGCCAACATGGCGGCGCGGAACGCCTCTTCCCCGGCATGTTCGATGGCCTTCACGGCCACACCTGGCGATGACAGACCTCGCAGCGCGGTATCGGCGTCGGGGTAATGCCAGCGCGTTTCCACGTCGTGGATCTCCATCGGCGTCAGCCCACCCTTTTCGGCAAAGGCGCGCAGCGTGCTTTCCTCCGACAAGGCGAAGGGACCGGGCGCACCGGGCGGCGGCGCAGGCAAAAGCGGCTTCATCACGGCAATATGGCCCGCGGCTTCCATCCCTTCCGGCTCACCCCATGTCAGAATGACGATCTTGCCGCCTGGGCGGGTGACGCGGCCCGCCTCGCGCAGCGCCTGCGCCGGATCGCCTGCGTATTGGAATGCATTGAACCCGGTCACCACATCGAAACTGTCATCCTCAAAAGGCAGCGCTTCCAGATCGCCTTGGCGGAAATACCCCGACGGGGTGCGGTCCCGTGCGATCTTCAACATCTCTTCCGACGCATCCAGACCAGCCACCGCTGCACCAAGAGACGCGGACAGCGCACAGGCCATCCCAGCCCCGCATCCAGCATCCAAATGCCAGGTGCCCGAAGTGACACCGCACCTGTCCAGAACTTCGTGATAGGCGGCGGCCACCTGGCCTTCCTGTATATCGGCCCAGTCACGGGCGCGCGCGCCCCAGAGCCGGCCATTGGCTTCGGATGTGCCCTTTGTCAGTGTCTCAGTCATCAATGCTCTCCGCCGGGCACGACAGGTCCCGATCCTTCTGGCGCGCGTGTCGCGCGAATGAATGTGATGTCGGAACGCTTCTGCGGGACGGGGATGGATCAAAGCATCAGGAGGGAGCACTGACACCCTGCCCATTCCCTCGGCGCAGGCACCGACAGGTCGACGGTCGCGCAGCAGCTCCGGCGCTGTCTATTTCGCAGACTAAAAAGATCTAAAGGCCGGTGGTTTTTTCGCTCGACGGCTCTGCGGCTTCTGGCGGGGCAAAACCGCCAGCGATCCGAAAGAACATATGCGCGCGGCGCAGGTAATCGGGATTAGAGCTCAGCCACTTGCCGGATAATCGCGCCTTGACCAGTTTGGGGGCCATCCGTTCGACGCGGCGGAACATCTCGGCGGCCCGCGCGGTCTGGCCCAGACCAACATAGGCAATCGCTCCAAGGATCAGCGGCGTGGCCCCTTGCGTCGCCTCGGCAAGAGCGGCCTCAGCCGCCTGCGCCGCCGCTTCGTAATCGCGCGCCGCGAATTGCGCGAACCCCACGGTGCACAGCATCGACCCACGCACCGGATCCCGCGGGCTGCGCCTGAGCCCGGCCTGAGCCAGCCGCACACCCTTTTCGGGATCTCCGTTAAGCGCCTCGTAAAGTCCCAGCCAGCACAGGGTCAGTGCGCAGTTTGGATTGATCTCATGGGCCTCGCGCAGATCCGGCAGGCCGGATCGCACATCGTTATTCATCAAATGCAACTGCCCGCGCAGTCGGCGGGCATGGTGATCTGTCGGATCGGCCTCCAGCGCGTGCGTGGCGGCGTCGATCCCTTCGGCCAGCGCATCGGGGACGGACACTGTCGTCGCGTGATAGACATTCCACCAGGCCACCCAGGCCAGCACGCGCCAGGCCAGTCCCAGATCAGGGTCGCGCGTCAGGGCCTCGCGCGCCAGTTGCTCTGCCTGGTCGCGTGGCGCGCGGTCATAGGTCATCTCGCCGGCCGAGATGATCGTCCATGCGCGCTGAGCAAGGCCCTGTGCGGGCAGATCTTCGGTCGCTCTGGCGCGGACACGGACGGCTTCGGCCCGGTCGATCTGCGGCGCGATGCAGGACACGACCGCCCGTGCGACATTAGCCTGGGTTTCCAGGTGATCCTGCATGTCCCGGTCGAAGGTCTCGGCCCACATATGGCCGCCGGTGGTGGCGTCGATCAGCTGCGCCGTGACCCGCACGCGGCTGACCGAAGCCCGCACGCTGCCCTCCAGCGCATAGCGCACGCCCAGCTCGCGCGATATCAGACGCAGGTCGCGCGGCGCCTGACCATAGGCAAAGGCCGAATTCCGCGCCACGACGAACAGATCGCGAAACCGCGACAGTTCTGTGGTGATATCCTCGACAAACCCATCGGCCAGCCAGCTCAGATCGGGGTCGTCGCCCAGCGTCGAAAAAGGCAAAACGACGATGGACGGCTTGTCCGGCAGTTCGACAGCCGGTAAATCGCCTGCCTCCACATCCAGCGCGAAATGCAGGCCGCGTCCGGACACGGTGACGATCGCGTCAGACCCCAACAGCCTGCGCAGGTTTGCGACCTGCACATTCAAATTGTTGTCGCCAACCACCGTATCGGGCCAGACCTTTCGCATGATGTCGTCACGGCTGACCACATCGTCGCGCCGGGTCACCAGAAGCTCAAGCAGATCGAAGGCCCGCGCACCCAGTTTGATGGTGTCCCCAGCCCGCAACAGCTTGCGTGTTCGAAGGTGCAAGGTGAAATCTGCGAAGGTCAGACTGTCCATGGACCGGATTAACTCAACTCCCTTTCGTCCCTTGTAACGCTCCCGGACTGGTCCTGTCCAAAATTTCCGGAAAAGGGAAAGGTGCGGGCCCCTTGGCGCGGATCAAGCCGAGTGCAAAACGAACAATGCGGCCGTCAAATTCAGTACATAACGGTGAAAACCCGCCGGGTTCAGCCCTTCCAGTACTGGTTTCGCAGCTTCCGTTTGTAAAGCTTCCCGGTCGCTGAACGGGGCAGGGCGTCATTGAAATCAATGCTGCGCGGGCATTTCAAAGGCGACAGCCGCGCGCGGCAATAGTCGATCAGACTTTGCGCCAACTCATCCGACGGGTCGTTCGACGGTACCAGCTGCACGATCGCCTTGACCTCTTCGCCGAAGTCCTCGTTGGGCACGCCAATGACCGCCGTATCCATGACCGCCGGATGCGTCAGAAGCACGTCTTCGGTCTCTTGCGGATAGATGTTCACGCCGCCTGAAATGATAACAAATGATTTGCGATCAGTAAGATAGAGGTATCCCTCCTCATCCACCCGACCGATATCGCCCAGCGTTGTCCAGCCCTGCGCATTGGTGCAGGAGGCCGTCTTTTCCGGGTCATTGTGATAGGCGAACTGATGGCCGTTCTCAAAATAAACCTCGCCGGTTTGCCCGACAGGCACCTCGTTGCCGTCCTCGTCGCAGATATGCAGCGTGCCAAGCTTGGCCTGCCCGACCGAACCGGGATGGGCCAGCCATTCCGCGCTGGTGATCGAGGTGAAGCCGTTGTTTTCGGTCCCCGCGTAATATTCGTGAATGATTTCGCCCCACCAGTCGATCATCTTGTGTTTGATATCCGGCGGGCACGGCGCGGCGGCGTGCACGGCCATTTTCATCGAAGACAGATCGAAGCCCTGCCGCTCTGCCTCGGGCAGTTTCAGCAGGCGCACGAACATGGTGGGCACCCATTGGCTGTGGGTGATGCGGTGTTTTTCGATCAGCGCCAAAGCACCGGCCGCGTCGAAACGGTCCATGATATAGGCGGTGCCGCCCATCTTGATGGTGACCATCGAATGGCGCAAAGGGGCCGCATGATACAGCGGCGCTGGGCTCAGGTATCGCGTCTCGGCATCATAGCCGAACAGCCCGGTCAGCAGGTCAATCAGCATGGTGCGCCCGCCCGGCGCATCCTGCGGCAGGGGCCATTTGATGCCCTTGGGCCGCCCCGTCGTCCCCGAGGAATAAAGCATATCAAGCCCCTGCGCCTCGTCCGCGATGGGGCTTTCGGGCATCCGCGCCGCCGCTTCCATCCAGTCGGGCACATCCTCCGGCCCTGCACCCACCCGGAACAGGGCGCAGCCCGATCTGCGCACCGCGTGGCCGGCCAGGGGCAGACATCTCTCGGACACGATCAGCAGCTGTGCACCGCAATCGGCCAGGATAAAGGCGATCTCGTCCTCGGTCAGATGGGTGCTGATCGTCGTGTAATAGACCCCCGCACGGTCTGCGGCAAAACACAACTCAAGAAATTCGCGGCGGTTTTCCATCAGGATCGCGATGTGATCGCCGATGCCCACGCCCTGCACCCTGAGCAGATGCGCCCCCTGGTTGGCCCGCGCCTCAAGCGCGCCGAAGGTGACGGTTTCGTCACTGGCGCACATCACGAAGGCCGGCTTGTCGGGCGAATGCGCGCGGGGCTGGAAGGGATGCGAAAGGGCCGGCATAGGGGTCAGAACCGGATCAGAGTTTTGCCGAAATGTCCGCCCGCCCGCAGGTGCTCCAGCGCGGGTTTCAAGTCTTCAAAGGCGAAGCTTTTGCCCAGAACAGGCCGTGTCTGATGCTGCGCCATTGCGGTCAGCATGGCCTCGAACCCGTCGCGATGGCCCACGGTCACGCCTTGCAGCCGCACCTGCCGCGCCACGATCGGCCCAAGCGAGGCCTCGATATTCAGCCCCGACAGCACCCCGATCATCGACAGCGTGCCGCCGGGCCGCACCGCGCGCAGCGACAGGGGCAGGGTGCGCGCGCCGCCCAGTTCGATGATGTTGTCATACCCGCCACGGTCGGCGGTGATCGCCCGGCTGGCCCGCGCCCAGTCTTCGGTTTCGCGGTAATTGATCGTCTCATCCGCGCCCATGGCGCGCACCTTCTCAAGCTTCTCATCGCTCGATGAGATCACCGTGACATGCGCGCCCTGCATCTTGGCAAAGGCCAGCGCGAACAGGGCAACGCCGCCCGTGCCCTGGATCAGGATCCGGTCGCCTGCGCGCGTCTGACCGTGGGTGACAATGGCGCTCCATGCGGTCAGGGCGGCGCAGGGCAGGGTCGCGGCTTCGGCGTCGGTCAGGTAATCGGGCGCCTTCACGACACCTTCTTCCGACAGGCAGACCAGATCGGCCATCACCCCGTCCAAAGGCCCGCCAAGCGCTGATGCAAAGCGTTCCGGCGTGGGGGCGCCGGCGGTCCAGTTCTGGAAATAGGTGGGGCAGACGCGGTCGCCCACGGACACACGGGTGACACCCTCGCCAATGGCGACAACCTCGCCCACACCGTCCGAGACCGGGATCAGGGGCAATTCACCCGTCGCCCGTCCATATCCGCGTTCCGGCACAATCAGATCGCGCGCATTCAACGAAGCCATGCGCATCGAAATCAGAACCTGGCCCGGGCCGGGTTCGGGTTCGGGACGGTCCGAGAGCTTCAGATTGTCGAACCCCCAATCGCCTTCGATCTGGAAAACGCGCATGGGTTACCTCCGGTCCTTGACGTTTCGCGCCTGGGTCAGCCGCGCCACCCGGTCGCGCAGGATGCTGGTTGCGCCATCGGTCAGGCCCGCGATCTGCGCGGCGGCCAGATGGCGGGTAAAGCAGCGTTCGGGCTCAAGCCCCGCCGCACCCATGGCGTGCAACAAAGCGGGCAGGTGGCGCTGGGCTGTCTCGACTGCCGTGATCTTGGCCTGCGCCGCGGTAAGCTGGGCGTCGGCACCTTCGGTGATCCGCGCAACCGCCTGCGCAGTCAGGGCGGTTGATGCGGCCAGATCCGCCTGCGCGGCCCCCAAAGGCTGCCGCCACGATGGGTGCTGATCCAGTGTCTGACCAAAACTCATCCGCTGGGCGCCATAAGCCGCGGCCTCATCAATCGCCGCGCCCAGCATCGCGTCGCACATCGCGGCGACATAGGTGCGGGCGGCGTTGATTTCGGTCAGGATCGCCTTGAAGGCCGTGCCGGGTGGCAACAAAAGGCACTCTGCGCCGACCTCCACATCGGTCAGCTCGAAACCACCTGTGCCCATGGAGCTTTGCGAAAACCCAGACTCGATGGCAAAGCGGCGCGCACCCGGAAGGCTCAGATCAACGAAGAACCCCGCAATCCCGCTGGCATCGCCCATGGATTTGCATTGGGCAAAGACCATTGCCGCACCGGCATGGCGACCGTTGATGATCCAGCGTTTGCCGCCATTCAGCCGCCAGCCCGTTTCGGTTTCAACCGCCTGCGTGGTGATCGCGGCGAAATCCGTGCCCGCACCGGGTTCGGTCAGGGCGGTGCAGGCGCTGATCTCTCCTTTCAGGATCTGCGGCAGGTACCGGTCGCGCAGCGCGTCACCGGCCGACAGGCACAAACGTAGCCCCACGTTGTGGGTGTTGACCAAAGACATCGCAAAGCCGAAATCGACTGCCGCCAGCGTCTGACAGGCCGCAACCAGCGTTGCGAAATCATGGGCCTGCCCGCCATGGGTCGCGGGTACGGTTGTGCCCAAAAGCCCGATGTCAGCGGCCTCCCGGTAAAGCGCAGGATCAGGCGCGTCACCCAGTGACCAGCGCGGCGCGGCCGCCGCCACCGAGCCTTGGGCAAAGGCGCGCAGCCGGGTCAGGAATGCGTCCGTACCGCTCAAGAGGGTTTCCCTTTGACCTTCGCCCAAAGATCACCCGCCACACCCACGATGCCGCGCGGCATGAAGATCGTGGCCAGCACCAGAACCAGACCATAAAGGATCAGGCGGAAGCTGTCGGCAAAGCGCAGGTATTCGGGCAAAAAGACCACGAAGAAGGCCCCGATTACGGGCCCCGCGATGGTGCCCGACCCGCCGATGATGACGGCAAGGATCGCATCCAGCGACTGGGCGACGCCGAAGATCTCGGGATTGATGAAGCTTTGGTAATGGGCATAGATCGCCCCGGCCAGTCCCGCATACATCGCGGATGTGACAAAGGCGAACAGCTTGTATTTCCAGGCCGCGATGCCGATTGCGCCCACCAGATCCTCGTTCTGGCGGATGGCGATCAGGGTCTGTCCGATCCGCGACCGCACGATCAGCGCCGCCAGCCCTGTCATCAGGATCGCGATGCTCAGGACAAAGTAATAATACGTGCCCCGGTCGCGCCAGTTCAGCCAGCTGTCCTTGCCGCCGGGTTTCGGAATGCCGGTGATCCCGGCCTCGCCCTGGGTCAGATCGTGCCAGTTCATCAGCACGATGAAGATCACCAGGTTGAAGGCCAGCGTGACCACGGCAAAGTAATGCCCTTTCACCCGCAGGCTGGGATACCCGGTCAGCACCGCGAATACGGCTGTTACACAAGGCGCAAGCAGGATCGTCAGCCAGACGGGCAGGTCATAATGCAGCCCCATCAGCGCAGTGGAATAGGCTCCGATGCCCATGAACCCCGCCTGCACGATTGAGACATATCCGGTATAGCCCTGGATCAGGTTCTGCCCCTGCGCCGCGATCACCCAGCACAGCGCCAGGATCGACAGGTGCAGGTAATATTTCACCGTGATCAGCTGCGGCAGCAGGATGAACCCGACCAGCGCCAGCGCCCACAAAAGCGTTTTGCCATTCCACCGCATCATGCTTTCCCCATCAGGCCCTGCGGGCGCACCAGAAGCACAAGGATCATCGCGACAAAGGCGATCACATCCTTATACGCGGACGAGATGAAACCGGCGGCCAGCGCCTCGGTAATGCCCAGAACCAGCCCGCCGACAACCGCGCCGGGAATGGATCCCAGCCCGCCCAGGATCAATACCGCGAAGCCTTTGACGACCAGCCCCTCGCCGATGCCCGGCGCAATGGCAAAGAGTGCGCCCACCATGACACCGGCGCAGACGCCAAGCGCGGTCGAGATAGAAAAGACCACCAGCGGGATCGTATTGACATTGACCCCCATCAGGATCGCGGCATCGCGGTTTTCGGCCACCGCGCGGATCGCCTGCCCGGTTTTCGTCTTCTCCACGAAAATCGTCATCGCCGCGATCAGCAGCGCGGCGGCCAGGATCACGTAAAGCCGCAGTTCGGGGATGGTGACACCGCCGATATTGAACACGCGGCTGAAATCGGTGGGGATGACCACCTGTTCATGGCCGAAGAACTCCAGGTTCAGCCCCTCGACCATCATGGTCAGCCCAAGCGCCACGATGAAGGCGTTGATATGGTTGGCATTGCGCACCGGCCTATAGGCCAGCAATTCGATCAACACCCCCAACAGAAACCCTACCACCAGCGCAATCAGGATCGCCAGCGCCAGCGGCAGCCCCCACATCACCACCAGAAAGAAGGTCAGGTACCCGCCGAACATCGACACTGACCCATGCGCGAAATGCGCAATGCCCAGGATGCCGAACACCGTGGTCAGCCCAAGCGCGATCAGAACATAGACCCCGCCAATGGCCATCCCGTTGATGATTTGCTGCAATATCTCGATCATGGTCCCGGTCCCTGACATGCCGCGCAGGGAAGACCCCCGCGCGGCACGGGTTTCATCAGTCGATGGTGCTCAGGAAGGCCGAATAGGCCGCGGCATCCGATGGCAGATCCTGCACGAAGACCCAGTTGCCGCCTTGCCACTGGAACGCTCCGTTCGAAGTATAGGCCTGACCGTTCACGTCGAACATCTTCCCGTCCACCGGCAGGTACTGCATGACCACCTCATCCGGCACCGGCAATTCGCGCAGCGCAGCCGCCACCGCTTCGGTATCGTCAACCGTACCCGCCGCCTCGATCGCGTCTTTCAGCGCATAGGTCTGGTCATACGCATAAGGAGAGCTGGGCGAAGGCGCGATGCCGTATTTCTCTGAGTAATTCGCGTGATACGCGATGCCATTGTCGCTGGCCGACAGCAGCGTCAGCTCGGTCGGGCGCAGGTCCCAGACGCCTTCCATCTGTTCGGACGTGGCCACGCGCAGGAATTGCTCTTCCGACCCGCTGGTGAAGCCAAAGCGCGGCACGTCGATGCCCAGCTCGACCGCCTGGCGATAGATGAAGGCCGCCGGTTCGACATAGCCCACCACCAGGATTGCATCGGGGCCCAGCTCGCGGATCTTTGTCAGCTGCGGGGTCATGTCCCGGTCTTTCAGGCCAAAGCTTTCCCGCGTGACGATCTCGCCGCCTGCTTTTTCCAGCTCCTTTTCAAAGGCATCCACATAGCTGGCGTAAAAACCGATATCCAGCGCGCCCAGCACGGCGACCTTCTTGTGGCCCTTCTGCGCCACGAAGGTTCCCGCTGCTGCCCCGGTATAATCCGCCGGTGGGCGGGTGCGCACCAGGTTGGGGATCTCGCGCGTGGTGATCGACCGTTCAGCGGCGTTGCCCACCAGCATCACGGCATCTTCGTTCTCGATAAAGGATGCCACCGCGCCGGTCGCGCCGGAACAGCAGAAGCCCAGGATGTATTTCACGCCGTCCCGGTCGATCAGCTTGCGCACCGAATTCGATGCCTCGGTCGGGTTGGCCTTGTCGTCATAGGCGATGACATTCAGCATGTAGGTGTCGTCGCCCACCTTGATCCCGCCTGCGGCGTTGATCTCTTCCGCGGCCATCTTGACCGCATTTGCCTGGGGCAGGCCGTACACAGCAGCACCCCCGGTCAGGGCGTCACTGACGCCGATATCCAGGGTTTTTTCCGCGGCCAGTGCCGTGGTTCCGGCCAGCGCAAGGGCCGCCGTCAGGGTTGTCAGTTTCATGATGTCTCCTCCCAATTCATGACTAGCCCGGTCAGTGGCCCAGATAGGCCTTTGCCACTTCGGGATGTGATTGCAGCTCCTCGCCGGTGCCGCTCAGCACGATTTCACCGGCTTCGAACAGATAGGCGCGGTCCGCGAGGCGCAGCGCCATAAGCGAGTTCTGTTCAACCAGCAGGATGGTTTTTCCCATCTTCTTGATCCTCTCGATGGTGGCACCCACCTCGGCGACGATCTTGGGCGCAAGGCCAAGCGACGGTTCGTCGAAAATGCACAGCTTGGGCCGCGCCATCAGCGCGCGGGCAATGGCCAGCATTTCCTGTTCGCCGCCGGAAAGGGTGCCCGCGGCCTGATGCGCACGCTCCCGCAGGATCGGGAACATGTTCATCATGTCCTCCAGGTCGCTGGCCTGTTCATTGTCGCTGCGGGCATAGGCCCCCATGCGCAGGTTCTGCACCGTGCTCATCTGCGGAAAAACCTGTCGCCCTTCGGGGCACATGGTGATGCCTGCCCGCACGATGGCATGGCCGCTTTGATTGGTGATGTCCTGCCCTTCGAAACTGATCGTGCCCGCCTTGGCCGGAACCAGCCCGCAGATCGCCTTCAGGGTCGAGGATTTGCCAGCGCCATTGGCCCCGATCAGGGCCACGCATTCGCCTTCCTTCACCTCAAGGCTGATGCCGTGGATCACCTCGATCGGGCCATAGCTGACACGCAGATCCGAAACCTTCAGCATCAGACCGCCTCCCCCAGATAGGCGTCGATCACCGCCTTGTCGTTACGGATTTCCTCGGGCGTGCCCTCGGCAATCTTCGATCCGAAATTCAGCACCACGATACGGTCGCAAACCTCCATGATCAGGGCCATGTGATGTTCGATCACCAGAACCGACACGCCGGTATCGCGGATCGCCCGGATCAGATTGGACAGCGTCTTGCGTTCGTGGCTGACCAAACCGGCGGCGGGCTCGTCCAGCAGGACGATCTTGGGTTCGCTCGCCAATGTGGTCGCGATCATCAGGAACCGTTGCTGCGCGGCGGTGATCGTGCCGACCTTGTCTTCGGCGACCTCCGCGAGACCCGTCAGTTCCAGAATATCGTTGATCCGGCTTTCCACGGCCTCATCTTCGCCGGGATGGCGGCCGATGCCGAAGACCGATGACAGGGGATGCGATTTCAGCGTCACGTTGCAGCCCAGGCGCAGCTGTTCGCGCACGGTGAATTCGGGAAAGATGCTGGCGGTCTGAAAGGTCCGCGACAGGCCCATGGCCACGCGCTCATATTCCGGCAGGGTCTGGATATGCCCGCCCGCCAGAAGAATTTCACCGGATGTCGGGGGAAAGACGCCCGCAAGCGCGTTGACCGTCGTTGATTTGCCCGACCCATTGGGGCCGATCAGGCCCAGGATCTCGCCTGGGGCGACGTGGAAAGTCAGATCGCGCACCGCATGGACGCCGCCAAACGATTTGCACAGCTTCTCCACCTGAAGAATGGCGGTTGTCACGTGTTCCTCCCGTCTGCTGTTTTCAGCAGTTTTTTTGAAGCCTAGCCTGCCGATGGGGAGGGGCGAAAATACAATGATTTGTTCTTGCTATCTAATTTTTAGATTGCAACTGTCAGGTATGGGAAGGATGGAATTTCCAAAGACATGTCTGATGAGATAAGAAATATCAAATCTATCCAGATATTTAACAAGGTTGCGGATGTGCAGAATGTCACGCGGGCGGCCAAATCTCTGAACATCAGTCAAAGCTCGGTCAGTTATCATATCAAAAAATTGGAAGCTGATCTGGGTGTGACGCTGTTCCGCCGCAGCCCTGCAGGGCTTGAGCTGTCCGAAGCCGGAACCGTGCTTGCCGGTCACGTCTCGCGCGGTTTGGGGTCGATCCGCACAGGTCTGGATCTGGTGGCCAATCGCGCCGGGTCCATGCAGGTCGCATTGCTGCCCATGTTTGCCAGCCGCTGGCTGTCGACCCGGCTGGGCGGTTTGCTTGAGGCGCGACCGGGCCTGCAATTGTCGATCAAGAACCACAACAACAGCTATGCGCATATGCCCAACCCGGAACGCTTTGCCGATCTGGGGATCCAGTGGGGACGGGGCAACTGGGCGAATTTCGACGTGACCAAGCTGTGGCCGGAAAAGCTGGTGGTGGTCTGCAGCCCCGCCTATCTGAAGGCGCACCCGATCCACGCGCCTTCGGATCTGGAAGGGTGCAACCTGCTGCATGTGGACGATACCCGCATGTGGGAGGAGTGGTTCACCGCCAACGGGCTCGATTTGCCGTCCAGCCAGTCTCAGATGATGCTAGAGGATCGGCATTTCCAACTCAGCTCCACCATCAACGGGCTGGGCGTGTCGCTATTCGCTTCATGGGCTGTGCAGTCTGAACTTGAAAGCGGCCAGTTGGTGACCCCATTCGCCCAGGCTTTCCCCACCTCGTTCGCCTATCACCTGATCGTGCCCCGCAATGTCGACATGTCGCCCGCCGCCCAGCAGTTTCGCGACTGGATTATCGATATCAGCGCGCAGACCTATCCGTCCCAGGGCCTCTGACCGCACGGCGCGGGCCTGGTTGCGTGCAGCGGTTGAAACAAGAAACCCCCCGCCCATCGCTGGGCAGGGGGTACAAAACGGTCAATCGCCCCTTCGAAAAGGGTGCAAAACGGACAAAAGCCTTAGCGGCGCAGGCCCAGACGTTTGATCAGGTCCTGATAACGGGCCGGGTCTTTGCCGTTCAGATAGTCCAGCAGCTTGCGGCGCTGGGCGACCATTTTCAGCAGGCCGCGGCGGCCGTGATTGTCTTTCTTGTGGGTCTTGAAGTGCTCGGTCAACGTGGCAATGCGCGAGCTCAGAATGGCGACCTGAACTTCGGGCGAACCGGTGTCGCCGTCCTTGGTCGCATATTCTTTCATCAGCCGTGTTTTTTCTTCAGCAGTAATCGACATCGGGGTCTCCTTGACAGGTTAGAGTGATGGCGCAGGCCGGGATGTCGTCCAGCACAGGCCCTTGGAGGGATCCGCCCAGGCCCCGCCGCATGGCGATTCCGGGTTGGATGGGGGCGTATAGGCGGAATTTTCGCGGATGGCAAAGGCTTTGTTGCCGGCGCGGCGGCGGTTAGGCGTCAGCGTGCCACAAGGCCCAGTTCGGTTGCCTCCGCACTGCTCAGCAAGGCGATATCGTTTTCGCCAAGGCTTGCGCCGCCACGCAATGTGGCCAACGCCTCCCCGCCAAGGAACAGGGTGACCGTGTCCGGCTGCGCGGGATCGGGAACGATCTCGATCTCCGGGCTTTCTTCGGTGGGGCCGTCCCAGATCAGCACAAGCCGGTCCTGCGCCCCGTCGTAATCCATGATGTCGGCCGCAGGTCCGCCAAGCCCCCAATCGCCCATCACAATGTCGTCCGCCCCGTCGCCGCCGGTGACGATATCGCCCTGCCCCGCCGCGATCACATCGTCGCCGCCGCCGCCATTCAGGTAATCGGTCTCTGTATCATCTGCGCCGTTCAGGGTGTCATCGCCCCAGCCGCCGAACAGCGTGTCTTCGCCGGCGCCACCCTGCAGGGCATCATTGTCCAGCCCGCCATGCAGGGCATCGTCGCCCGCACCGCCGTCCAGCGTGTCGTCGCCGGCCGAGCCGTGCATCTGGTCATCCCCGTCCTGCCCAAGAAGCAGGTCGTTGTCATTGCCGCCGAACCCGGTGTCATTGCCCGCGCCGCCAAGAAGGGTGTCCTGCCCATCTTCGCCCTGAAGGTGATCATTGCCCGCATCACCTTGCAACGTGTCAAGGCCCGCGCCCCCCACAAGGCTGTCCGCGCCGTCACCGCCCAGCAGCACGTCATTGCCGCCATATCCACCCAGCGCGTCGTCGCCCGCATTCCCGCGCAGGATATCCGCGTCAGCGCCGCCAGTCAGCGTATCCGCGCCGTCGGTTCCAATAACCTCTGACAGCGGAATGGGCGCGGCTTCGCTTTCGGAAGCTGCGGCTGAAGGGTTAACCGGTGCATCGTCCGCGTCATCGGCTTCCAACAGCCCGGCCATACCGGCGGCACCGACGGCCATCATACCAAACAAACCCGCCAACCAAAGCATGCGATGCCCTATCCAAACCAAACCCAATCGCAGGCAGTCTCAGTGCCACGCAAGATCCGTTTCGGTCAAAGCATAGTTGGGTATCTGGTTAACACCTGGTGACCGTTTGGGTGGGCCAGGGTTCGGGTCTTTGGGTATAGGAAATGTAAAGCGGGTGCTTGGGATGGCCTGCCTTGCTGAGGCCCAGATGAAACAGGTCGTGGCCCGCTTTGCGCAACAGTGCCTCGACCTCGGGGCCGCGGTTCAGATGCGCGCCATGGGTGCCCCAGGCCGCGACGATCTGATCGGCCCAGTCCGCGCCCGCCAGAATGGCCGCGTCGTTTTCGGGGCCCACCGGATCGGCGGCGGCGCGCATCTTGCGCGGATCGGTGTCGCGCCAGGCAAAGATGTTGGTGACCTGAAACGCGCCGAAACCCAGTGCCCGCGCCCGCCGCTCGCAGCGTTCGACGGTCGGATCGTTCTGCACCTCGGTCGCGGTCGACGGGTTCAGCATGACGAAAAGCGCCTTTTGACCCGCCGGGTCCCAGATACGGGTCAGGCTGTAACGATAGCGTTCGCAGTCGGAATAGATCGCGGTCGAGGGCGCGTCGCCTTTGGTATGGGTGCGCGTGATCATGGGCAGTGGAACGGCATTATTTGTGATAGGCTTCTTGTCGCAATGATAAGGGATGGACGCAATGGACCGATCACAGGAATACGGCCGCATTTCAGAGGTTGTGGCAAAATATGTGCGCGGGATGTGCGGCGCGAATGCCGATCTTTTGCGCGAGGCGATGCATGAAAAGGCCTGTTGCATCGGGCATTTCGACGGTGGCCTCGAATGGGATCACCGTGAAGCGTTCATAGCGGGAACACTCAAGGCTGTGGAGACACCCGACCCCGACCCCTGGTTTCAGATCAACTCGATGACCATCATCGGCGATATGGCCACGGTCCAGGTCGAGGATATCTGGTTGGGCATGCATTTTGACGACACGCTGACGCTTTTGCTGCACGAGGGGCAGTGGGTCATCGTGTCAAAGCTGTTCTATCTCAGACCGGCTGATTGAACACGCGCGAGGGGTGCAGTTCCCCGGCCTTGTAGATGCCGACGGCAACCGCCTTGCCATCAAGCGACGCCCAGCATTCATCGCCATATTCGACGTCCGTGGCGATCACCATGCCTGGGTTGCCGTTGCGCAGGCGCGTGGCGCCTTCGGGGGTGCAGCGCAGTTCCGGCAGATCGGTCAACCCCACTTCCAGCGGTTTCAGATGCGCATCAAGCGCGGGGTCATGGGCCATCTCTTCGATCTGGTCGATGCTCAGGCCTTCTTCCGCGTCGAAGGGTCCCGACCAGATGCGGCGCAGTCGCGTGACATGGCCGTAACAGCCCAGCGCCTCTCCCAGATCGCGGGCGATCGACCGGACATAGCCGCCCTTGCCGCAGGTCATCTCAAGGCTGACATGGTCAGGATCGGGCCGGTCGGTCATCACCAGTTCCTCGACCCAAAGCGGGCGGGCGGAAAGTTCAACCTCCTCCCCGTCGCGGGCCATCTTGTAGGCGCGCTGCCCGTCGATCTTCACGGCCGAGAATTTTGGCGGCACCTGCATGATATCGCCGACGAACTGGCCAAGTGCCTCTTTGATCTGATCATCGCTGGGGCGTGTGTCCGAAGTGGCGATCACCTCGCCCTCGGCATCGTCGGTGTTGGTGGCCTGACCCAGCCGCACGGTAAAGGCATAGGCTTTCAGCGCGTCGGTGATGAAGGGCACGGTTTTCGTGGCCTCGCCCAGCGCCACGGCAAGAACGCCGGTCGCTTCGGGGTCCAGCGTGCCGGCATGGCCCGCCTTCTTGGCACCCAGCGCCCAACGGACCTTGTTGACCACAGCGGTCGAGGTCATGCCGGCGGGTTTATCCACCACCAGCCAGCCCGAGATATCGCGCCCTTTACGTGCCATTGCCTTGCCCCGATTGTCGATGCGTCGTGAAAAGCCCGCGTTATACGCAAGGCGGCGTCATGGTCAATCGGCAGGGGCAACCACGCCGATGATCGGCCCCATACGAAAGCCCCGGTCGTCCCGGTTCAGGGGCGGCGCATAAATGCGTGAGATATTGCCATCCAGAAACAGCGCATTGGGCAGGCCAAGATCATCGCGGAAAAACCGGGCGAATTCGTGAAACGTCACCGGGATGCGCGAGATCACAAAGACCACGCGGCTGCCATCTGCGCTGGTGCCCACGCCATTGCGGATAAAGCGCGAGGTGCTGTCGGGCAGGAACTTCGGATGAATTTCGCCGTCGATGACCAGCATTGGCCCCGATTGGGTGGCGAAATCGCAATCGGGTGTGTCCGCGGCGTAGGCTTCGGTTTCGATGACATCGGCGCGGTCGTCGCGGATGCAGAAGACACCGTTCGGGACCAGACCGAAATTGCCGGGGCTTGCGCCGCGCACAAGGCGCATGTGCTGCACGCCGTTTTCGATGAACAGACCCACAGGCGCGCGGTCGTCGTGATACATGCCGCCATTCATGCCAAAGACCAGCGACAGCCCCTTGCCTTCCAGCATGTCCTTCAGCGTGTCGAACTGCCCCAGCGGTTCGTCCTGCGCATCCTTCAGGAACATACGTATATCGGCGGTGCGGGCATCAACCTCGCACAGGGCATAGATGTTGTTGCCCTGGGACATTTCCTTGCAGTCCAGTGCGGACGCCGCGGTTGCGACTGTCATCAGCACCAGCGCAGAAAAAAGCCTGATCACTCGTCCACGTCCCGGCGCACCACGTCCTGAGACAGCATGCGTCTGGTGTCATCCATCCGGTCAAAGGTTTCATCCAGCTGAAACCGCAGATCGGGGGCGTATTTCAGCGCAAGCTTCTTGCCGATGATACGGCGCAGCTCGCTCTTGTTGCGCGCCAGCAGCTTCAGCACCTCGTCCGAGCCGCGCCCGCCCAGCGGCAGGACATAGGCGGTTGCGATCTTCAGGTCGGGTGAGGTGCGCACCTCGCCCACGGTGATCGACATGCGGTTGAGATCGGGGTCATGCACATCCCCGCGCGCCAGCACATCGGCCAATGTGCGGCGGATCAGCTCGCCCACCCGAAGCTGCCTTTGGGACGGACCTGGCCCGTCATGAAACTTGTTCTTGCCCATGGGCCACCAC
Organism: Aestuariivita boseongensis; assembly: GCF_001262635.1. GTDB lineage: Bacteria > Pseudomonadota > Alphaproteobacteria > Rhodobacterales > Rhodobacteraceae > Aestuariivita > Aestuariivita boseongensis. The sequence continues at coordinate 11,695 of NZ_JXYH01000029.1, read as the reverse complement.
TTACGCCTTGCATGGGCCTTTGCCAAGGCGGCCCGGCTTGGATATGAGGACAAAACACACTCAAGGAGCTTCACGAATATGACACAGCTTCCCGGACTTGTGGTCACCGGCGCATCGGGCCGGATGGGTCAGCAACTGGCACAGATGATCCGCGCCAGCGACAAGGCGCGGCTGGTGGGCGCTGTGGAACGGAAGGGCCATGACTGGGTCGGTCAGGATCTGGGCGTGGCCATGGGCGGCGCGCGTCTGGGCGTGACCGTGACGGATGATCCGCTTGAGGCCTTCGCACAGGCTCAGGGCGTGCTGGATTTCACGGCACCTGCCGCGACGCTTGAGTTTGCCAAGCTCGCAGCGCAGGCGCGGCTGGTGCATGTGATTGGGACGACTGGATTTACCGAGGCCGAGCTTGAAACGTTGAAACCCGCCGCCCGCCACGCGGTGATCGTACGCGCCGGAAACATGAGCCTTGGCGTGAACCTGCTGACACAGCTGACGAAGAAAGTGGCCGAGGCGCTGGACGATGATTTCGATATCGAAATCATCGAGGCGCACCATAACCAGAAGGTCGATGCGCCGTCAGGCACCGCGCTGATGCTGGGGGAAGCGGCGGCCGAGGGGCGGGGGATCTCGCTTGCCGATGTGTCGGACCGGGGGCGCGATGGGATTACCGGCGCGCGCGCGAAAGGCCAGATCGGGTTTTCGGCCATCCGGGGCGGTGACATCGTGGGCGAACATGACGTGATGTTTGCAGGACCGGGTGAGCGAATCATTCTGCGCCACGTGGCCAGCGACCGCAGCCTTTTTGCCCGCGGCGCACTGAAAGCGGCGCTTTGGGGGCAGGGAAAACCGCCCGGAGAATACGATATGCTGGACGTTTTGGGCCTCTGACAGCCCAAATCGGGCGAAAATGTGCAGATTCTTCTCTGAAAATTAATCCAGTTCCGGTAAACGCACGTATCACAGTCATCTTTACATGGTTTCAGGGGAACCTAGATCGATGCGCGTCGCGATGATCACTGCCATTTTCGCGTCTCTGGCCAGTCCGGCTTTGGCGGACTTTGCCAAAATCGCGGATGAAAACCAGTTTGTTGAAGTTGTGAACGGCAAAACGCTGACCCGTCCACTGGTGCAGCTTGAAGTGTCGCCGACCGGACAGATTTCCGGGCAGGGGGCCAGCTGGCCTGTGACCGGCAACTGGAGCTGGCGGGACGGCTATTTCTGCCGCGATCTGGATTGGGGTGGCACCGACCTTGGGTATAACTGCCAGGAAGTGCGCGTGTTCAACGACCGGATCCGCTTCACATCTGATCGTGGGGCGGGGCAGTCGGCGGTGTTCCGTCTGCGTTGACCGGGCGCATTGTCCCTAATCGCGCCTGGGGCGTGAAGGTTGCGTTTCCGTATTTTTAGCAAGAAGAAGCAGCTGGGCGCGGCTTAAAAGTCGATCGCAAGGCCCTTCTTTTCCCAATCGCCATAACGGACGGGTTCTGGCCCGTCGCGCCCGCCCAGTTCCTTGGGCAGGGGCTTTTCTGCTTCGGCTTTCTTGCGCCGCTCTTCCGCTTCGGCCAGGGCGCGCTGGGCGGCGGGGGGCAGGTCTGTGCGGTTTTGTTCGCTCATGCCGGGTTCCTTTGTTCGTCTGCCCTTGATATACGCCCGCGTCCGATCGGGGCAAGCAGGACAGGGCAGAAACACAGATGACAGATACCGGCCAGGCCGCGCGCCGCAGCGCCATTTACCTGCTGGACCAGATCCTGGGCGAGGGGCGATTGATGTCGGAATTGCTGGCCTCCGGCGCGTTGGACCGGCTTGAACCGCAGGATCGCGCGCGTGCGCAACGCCTGGCAATGGAGACCCTGCGCGGGTTGGAGCGTGCCGACCGGCTGCTTCAGAAGCACCTGCGCAAATACCCGCCCTTGACGGTACGCAACGCGCTGCGGGTGGGCACGGTCGAGCTGTGTCAGGGCGAGGCCGCGCATGGTGTCGTCAACTCCATGGTTGCCATCGTGTCCCGGCACAAGCGCCATGGCGCGCTCAAAGGTCTGGTCAATGCCGTGCTGCGCAAGATCGCCGATCAGGGGCCGGATGCGTGGGGCGCCCTGCGTGTGCCGCGCCTGCCGAAATGGCTGCGCAACCCTTTGGTGGCAGCCTGGGGGCCCGAGGCCGTGATGGCCATGGAGCAGGCGCATTTCGCTGGCGCACCGGTGGATCTGAGCCTGAGCCGCGACGACGATGCATTGGTCACAGCGCTGGGCGGCACACGCCTGCCCACCGGATCCGTGCGCCTTGGGGATGCAGGCCAGATCTCGACCCTGCCGGGATATGAGGACGGCGCATGGTGGGTGCAGGACGCTGCCGCGGCGATCCCGGTGATGTGCCTTGACCCGCAGCCGGGCGAGAAGATCATCGACCTGTGTGCGGCACCCGGTGGCAAGACGCTGCAACTGGCCGCCGCCGGTGCGGATGTTGTGGCTGTCGACACGTCAGAACCGCGCATGGCGCGGGTGCGCGAGAACCTAGCGCGCACGGGCCTGACGGCTGATCTGCGGGTGGACGACGCGTTGAACCAGACCGGTCAATACGATGCCGTTCTGCTGGACGCCCCCTGTTCCGCCACCGGCACGATCCGCCGCCATCCCGATCTGCCCTTTGCCAAGGATGGGTCGGATTTCATGGCCCTGTTCGATCTGCAATCGCAGCTTCTGGATCATGCCTGGGGATTGGTGAAGCCCGGCGGACGGCTGGTGTATTGCACCTGTTCGCTGCTGCCCGACGAAGGTGAAGTTCAGGTGGAGGAGGCTTTGCCGCGCCTGCCCGGCGCGCAGATCGACCGCGCAGCGCTTGACCGGCCGGGCATTGATCCGGCCTGGATCACTGCCGAAGGCGGGCTGCGCCTTCGGCCCGATTACTGGGCCGATCTGGGCGGGATGGACGGGTTCTATATCGCGGTTTTGCGCAAAGAGACGTAACCCGCAAATATCAGCGGTGACTTACCCGCGCCATGAAGCTATGATCTGACAAAACGCCAAAGAGCGTATGAGGCAGAGCGTATGTCACCCAGATCCCGGCTGTCGGACAAGCGGGCGCGGTTTCTAAACCGTCTGTATGCACGGCTGTCGCGCCGTCAGAAGGCGGCGCGTGGGTTCGTGTCCTCACCCGAACCGCGGACCATTGGCAGCTATGCGCGCGGGCGGCAGCTGGTGGCGGGCAACCTGTTGTTTTCAGGCTATCTGGTCGAGGCGCAGAACGCCGATCTTTGGGCCATTGATCCCCCCGACATTGCGTATGCCGAGGAAATCCACGGCTTTGCCTGGCTGGATGATCTGGCGGCGGTGGGCGATGCGCCCGCCCGCGCCCTGGCCCAGAAATGGCTGTTTGAATGGATCGAGGCGCATGATGACGGCTCCGGCCCCGGCTGGACACCGAACCTGACGGGTCGCCGCGTGATCCGCTGGATCAACCACGCGCTTTTGGTGTTGCGCGGTGTGGAGAAGGAACAAAGCGAGGCGTTCTACCGGTCGCTGGGCCGCCAGACATGGTTCCTGTCGAAACGCTGGTGCGGCGCTGCCCCCGGCTTGCCACGGTTCGAGGCGCTGACAGGTCTGATCTATGCCAGCCTTGCCCTTGAAGGCGAAGAGGCGCTGGCCGCCCCGGCCATCACCGCGCTTGCCCGCGAATGCGAAAGCCAGATTGACGACGAAGGCGGTCTGCCCACCCGCAACCCGGAAGAACTGCTTGAGGTCTTCATGCTGCTGACCTGGGCGGCGGCGGCGCTGGAGGAGGCGGAAGCGCCGGTTCCCCCCGCCCATACCGCCGCCATTGCGCGGATCGCCCCGACCTTACGCGCGCTACGCCATTCCGATGGCGGGCTTGCCCGGTTTCACGGCGGCGGGCGCGGGCTGGAGGGGCGGCTCGATCACGCCCTGGCGGCCTCCGAAATCAAGGAGCGGCGCGAAGACGGCCTGTCCATGGGATATGCGCGCCTGTCAGGCGGGCGCACCAGTATCATCGTTGATGCCAGCAGGCCGCCTGCGGGCGATGCGTCGCTGAACGCCCATGCCTCGACCCTTTCATTCGAATTGACCTCGGGGCGCCGGCCGCTGGTGGTGAATTGCGGATCGGGGGCAAGTTTCGGGCTGGAATGGCGCCGGGCCGGGCGGGCGACGCCATCGCATTCGGTGCTGTGTCTTGACGGGTTCTCCAGCGCGCGGCTGGGCGATGCGCCCTTGGGCAGTCTGACCGAACCGCTGGTGTCCGGACCAACAGACGTGCCGTTCGAGTTGTCGACCGTCGGTGACGGGCTGCGGTTCGAAGGCGGGCATAACGGCTATGCCGCGCATTATGGCCTGACCCATGCGCGCATTCTTGAGATGACATTCGACGGGCGCGGGCTGGCGGGTGAAGACATGCTTCTGGCGATCGAAGGGGCCGATAAGCGCGTCTTCGACAAGATGCTGGACGCAACCAAGCTGAAAGGCATCCCCTATGTGGTCCGATTCCATTTGCACCCGGATGTGGATGCCACGGTTGATCTGGGCGGCGCGGCCATCTCGATGGCGCTGAAAAGCGGGGAAATCTGGGTGTTCCGCCATGACAGCGCCGCGCAACTCAGCCTTGAGCCGTCCGTTTTTCTGGAAAAAGGCCGGCTGAAGCCACGCGCGACAAAACAGATCGTTCTCTCTGGCCGGGCAATGGAGTATGCGACCTCCGTCCGGTGGTCGCTTGCCAAGGCGCAGGAGACAGCGATAGGGGTGCGCGATCTTTCCCGGGATGAACTTGAATTCAACGACTGACCGACAAGGCTGCCTAAATCCATGACCGATCTTCACCCCGTGCGCCGCGCGCTTCTTTCCGTTTCCGATAAAACAGGCCTTGTGGAGCTGGGCCGTGCCCTGTCCGAGCGTGGGGTTGAATTGCTCAGCACCGGCGGGTCGGCCAAGACCCTGCGTGATGCGGGGCTTGACGTGCGCGACGTGGCCGATGTGACCGGCTTCCCCGAGATGATGGATGGCCGCGTGAAGACCCTGCACCCGATGGTGCATGGCGGGCTGCTGGCCCTGCGCGACAATGACGAACACCTGGCCGCGATGGACACCCACGGCATTGGCGCGATCGATCTGCTGGTCGTAAACCTTTATCCGTTCGAGGAAACCGTGGCCAAGGGCGCGGATTACGATACCTGCATCGAAAACATCGACATTGGCGGCCCGGCGATGATCCGCGCCGCCGCGAAAAACCATGCCTTTGTGAATGTCGTTGTGGATGTAGAGGATTACGAGCCGCTTCTGGCCGAACTTGCCGCCAATGACGGGGCCACCTCCCTTGCCTTCCGCCAGCGCCTTGCACAGACCGCCTATGCCCGCACCGGGGCCTATGACGCGGCTGTCTCCACCTGGATGGCTGGCGCCATCGGGGAAACCGCCCCGCGCCGCCGGGTCGTTGCCGGTCAGCTGGCGCAGACCCTGCGCTACGGTGAAAACCCGCACCAACAGGCGGCGTTTTATACTGATGGCTCTGCCCGCCCCGGCGTGGCCACCGCCCGCCAGCACCAGGGCAAAGAGCTGTCCTATAACAACATCAACGACACCGATGCAGCGTTTGAGCTGGTCAGTGAATTTGCCCCCGAAGACGGGCCTGCCTGCGTGATCATCAAACACGCCAACCCCTGCGGTGCGGCACGGGGCGCTACGTTGAAAGAGGCCTATCAGAAGGCTTTCGACTGCGACCGCACCAGCGCATTCGGTGGGATCGTGGCGCTGAACCAGTCTCTGGACGCAGAGACTGCGCGGGAGATCACCGGGATCTTTACCGAAGTGGTGATCGCGCCCGGGGCAGACGAAGACGCCATCCGTATTTTTGAAGAGAAGAAGAACCTGCGTCTTCTGACCACGGGCGGCATGGCCGATCCACGCGCGCCCGGCATGGCGTTCAAGCAGGTCGCGGGCGGTCTTCTGGTGCAGGACAAGGACACCGGCTGGGTCGATCCGGCGGATATGAAAGTCGTGACCAAACGCGCCCCGACCGAGGCCGAAATGGCCGATCTGCGCTTTGCCTGGATCATCGCGAAACACGTGAAATCCAACGCCATCGTTTACGTGAAGGATGGGGCCACCGTGGGCGTGGGCGCCGGACAGATGAGCCGCCTGGACAGCGCCCTGATCGCTGCCAAGAAAGCCAAACGCATGGCCGAGGCGCTGAGCCTGCCCGCGCCCTTGACCCAAGGGTCTGCCGTGGCGTCCGACGCGTTCTTCCCCTTCGCCGACGGTCTGATGGAGGCCGCCGCCGCAGGTGCAACGGCCGTGATCCAGCCCGGCGGGTCGATGCGCGATGATGAAGTGATCGCCGCCGCTGATGAGGCGGGGCTTGCCATGGTGCTGACCGGCATGCGCCATTTCCGGCATTAAGGGGCAGGGGATGCGGCCCGTCTTCTGGACAACGTTCTGGGTGTTCCTGGTCGATCAGGCCAGCAAATACGTGATGCTGCATGTCCTCGCGCTCAGCCAGGTCCGGTCGATCGACGTGCTGCCGCCTTTGCTGCGCTTTCGCTATGGCGAAAACCGGGGCATCAATTTCGGCCTTTTCGGCGACGCCCCGGACGTTCTGCGCTGGGTTCTTGTCGGGTTCTCGATCCTTGTGGTGGTCGGTGTGTCCTGGTGGATCCGGCGCTTCGAAGGCAACATGCTGATGCTGGTTTCGGCGGGCATGCTGATCGGGGGCGCGCTTGGCAATGTGGTGGATCGCATCGCCTATGGCTTTGTCGTGGATTTCCTGAACATGTCCTGCTGCGGCATCGACAATCCGTTTGTTTTCAACATCGCCGATATCTTCATCTTTGCCGGCGCCATAGGTCTGATCTTGTTCGAGGGCCGTGCGCGCGGTAAGAAGGCGTCGTGAGGGTGCTGGTGACGTGTGTTGACCGGCGCTCCGAACGGTCTGGAGGGTGACAATGACATTGTCCCGAATTGCGATTGTTGTGGCGGTGCTTGCCGTCGCCGGATGCTCGAACCAGGGGCTGCGGGATCTGCGCAGCACTGGCGCGGGGCCGGACGAATTTCTGATCCTGCCCTCCAAACCTCTGCAGCCGCCTTCGAATTTCAGCGAATTGCCCGAACCCACGCCGGGCGGCGCGAACCTGACCGATCCGCAGCCCAAGGCCGATGCGATCGCGGCCCTTGGCGGACGCCCGTCGGCACTGGTCGATCAGGGCGTGCCATCCTCGGACGCAGTGCTGGTCAGCTATGCCAGCCGCAACGGCGTGCCCGAGAACATTCGCGAGACGACATCGGCCGAGGATGAACAGTTCCGCAAGCGCCGTGGCCGCCTGACCTCGATCCAGCTGTTCCGCACGGATCGCTACAACCAGGTGTATCGTCCGCAACGGCTCGATTCCTTCGCGGCCGAACGCCGTGCGCGGCAAAGCGGTATTCCAACGCCGACAAACCCCCCGGAATTCCAGTAACCGCTCACATTTCCGCCAAGACTTCTTGAATGGGCGTGAGGGCGGCGTAGGTTGCATGGCAACCTGAAGGAGGACCGCCCATGTTGCGTGCCATCACGCTTGGCCTTGTTCTTGGCAGCGCCGCAGCGCATGCCCAAACCATAGATGACGCCGTCACCAGTTTCGAACTGGACAACGGGATGGAAGTGGTTGTCATCGAAGACAACCGCGTGCCCGTGGTCCAGCATATGGTCTGGTACCGCGCCGGATCGGCGGATGAACCGATTGGATCGTCTGGCGTCGCGCATTTCCTGGAACATCTTCTGTTCAAAGCGACCGAAACGCTGGAATCCGGTGAATTGTCGGCGACCGTGGCCGCGAATGGCGGGCGCGACAACGCATTTACCAGCTGGGACTACACCGGCTATTTCCAGCGGGTGGCGGCCGACCGGCTTGAGCTGATGATGCAGATGGAATCCGACCGCATGGTCAATATCCGCCTGACCGAACGCGATATCGTCACCGAACGTCAGGTCATTCTGGAAGAACGCAATCAGCGCGTGGAAAACAATCCGCGTGCCCTGTTCTCCGAGCAGATCAACGCAGCGCAATTTCTGAACCACCGGTACGGGGTGCCGATCATCGGCTGGCGTCACGAAATGGAAGCGCTGGATATGGACGACGCGCTGTCCTTCTATGAAACCCATTACGCGCCCAACAATGCGATCCTGATCGTCGCTGGCGATGTCGACCCCGACGAGGTGCGTCGCCTGGCCGAGCAGTATTACGGCGTCATTCCGGCCAACCCTGCCCTGCCTGAGCGCTTCCGCTCACAAGAGCCGCCGCAAACTGCCGAACGCCGCGTGATCTTCAAAGATCCGCGCGTGGCGCAACCTTATGTCAGCCGCTCCTATATCGCACCGGAACGCGACAGCGGTGCGCAGGAAAAGGCGGCCGCGCTGACCTTCCTGGCGGAAATCCTGGGTGGCGGGACAACGTCCTATCTGGCCGAGAAGCTTCAGTTCGACACGCAAACGGTGGTCTATGCCGGTGCGTTCTACAGCGGCATGGCGCTGGATGACACGACCTTCGATCTGATCGTGGTGCCTGCCCCCGGCGTCAGCCTGCAAGAGGCCGAAGACGCCATGGACGAGGCCCTGGCCCAGTTCATCGAAGACGGCGTCGACCCCGATCAGCTGGAGCGGATCAAGATGCAACTGCGCGCCTCGGAAATCTATGCGCGCGACAATGCCGAAGGCATCGCCAGCCGCTATGGCCGGGCGCTGACCAGCGGCCTGACCGTCGAGGACGTGCAGGCCTGGCCCGCGATCCTGCAAGAGGTTACCGCCGAAGACATCATCGAAGCCGCCCGCGCGGTGTTGAAACGTGAGACATCCGTCACCGGCTGGCTGATGCAGGCAGAGGAGGTTCTGCAATGACCCGGATCTTCGCGAGCCTGATCGCGTTCTGCCTTGCGCTGCCGGCCTGGGCCGGGGTGGATGTGAAGGAAATCGAAACCCCCGGCGGGATCGAGGCGTGGCTGGTCGAAGATCATTCGATCCCCTTCATGGCGCTTGAGCTGCGCTTTCGCGGTGGCACATCCCTGGATTCCGAAGATGCGCTGGGCGCCACCAACCTGATGGTAGGGCTTCTGGAAGAAGGGGCAGGCGATCTGGATGCCCGCGCCTTCGCCCGGTCGCTTGAGGGTCTGGCGGCCTCGATCAGTTTTGACAGCAGTGACGATGACGTGTCGATCTCGGCCCGGTTCCTGACCGAAAACCGCGAGGACGCCGTGGCGCTTCTGAAACTGGCCCTGACCCAGCCGCGCTTTGACGAGGACGCGATTGAACGGGTGCGCCAGCAGGTGCTCTCCGGCCTGCGGTCGGATGCGCGTGACCCCAATGACATCGCGGGCAGGACGTTCCGCGAACTGGCCTATGGCGATCACCCCTATGCCCGCCCGGGCAAGGGCACGATCGACAGTGTCTCGGGCCTGACACGGGATGATCTGGTGGCCGCCCACAAAGGCGCCTTGGCGCGCGACCGGCTCTACGTGGGTGCGGTGGGCGATATCACCGCCGAAGAGTTGGGCGCATTGCTGGACGATCTTCTGGCCGACCTGCCGGAAACCGGGACACCCATTCCGGGCCGGGCCACCGTGACGCTGAATGGCGGTGTGACCGTGGTGCCTTATGACACGCCGCAATCGGTGGCGCTGTTCGGGCAGCCGGGGATCGACCGCGATGACGAAGATTTCTTCCCCGCGTTCGTGATGAACCACATTCTGGGTGGCGGCGGCTTCGAAAGCCGCCTGATGAGCGAGGTGCGCGAGAAACGCGGGCTGACCTATGGCGTCTATTCCTATCTTCTGCCGAAGGATCTGGCCTCGGTCTATATGGGCTCTGTAGCCTCGGCTAATGAACGCGTGGCCGAAGCGGTCGAGGTGATCAAGGCCGAATGGGCGCGCATGGCCGAAGAGGGCGTGACCGCCGAAGAGCTGCAGGCCGCCAAGACCTATCTCACCGGGGCCTATCCGCTGCGCTTTGACGGCCATGGCCAGATCGCCAGCATCATGACCGGCATGCAGATGCAGGGGCTGGGCGTGGATTACATCGACACCCGCAACGACAAGGTGAACGCGGTGACATTGGAAGATGTCGCGCGTGTGGCCAAACGGGTGATGCAGCCCGAAAACCTGCATTTCGTGGTGGTGGGCCAGCCGGTCGGTCTGCAGACCGTTACCGAGTAACCCGCGGAAAGATCCATTCAGGGGCCCAAGAAAATTCGAATTTTCTTGGGCCTTTTGTCTGCCGGACTCGACTCATGATCCGCGCAGGGCTAAATCAGAACAAAGAGTGAACATTTAGCTGCCTGCCGATCTCATGCCGAAACGCCGTGTCTTGTCGCTGTGGTTTCCGCGCCTTGGCGCGGAACGGCTGATGCGTGTCGGTTTCGCCGCGGATGGCACGCCGCTGGCCGTGGTGACGGAAGAGCATAACGCCCAGGTCATCTCGTCTCTCAATGCGGCGGCAGAGGCGGCGGGGCTTTATCCCGGCCAGCCCCTGCGCGACGCCCATGCCATGTGCGGCACGCTTCTGACCAAATCCCGCAACGCCCCGGCTGAGGTGCAGTTTCTCGCCGCCCTGCGCCGCTGGGCGGGCAAGTTTTCCCCCTGGGTGGCGGAAGAGGCGCCCGATGGGCTGATCGTCGATCTGACCGGATGCGCGCATCTGTTCGGGGGAGAGGCGGGGCTCTGTTCCGTGGTGCAGACCGATTGCGCCGATCTGGGGCTGAGCGTGCGGATGGGCATTGCCGATACGCTGGGCGCGGCCTGGGCGCTGGCGCGTTACGCGGGCCGTGCGCCGGGCGCGGACCGCTCAGGCGATGCGATTGATCAGGAGGCGCGCGCCACCCGCTCCCGCGCCGCGCGGCGCAGGCACTGGACCAAAGGCGGCACCGCGCCCGAGGTACAACTGGCCACCACCTCCACCGCCTCCATTGCGCCGCCGGGGCAGACCTATTCCGCGCTCAGCCCCCTGCCGGTGGCGGCGCTGCGCCTTGAAGATGAGATCACCGCGCAGCTTGGCCGGCTGGGCCTGCGCCGCATCGGCGATCTGCTGGGCCAGCCCCGTGCGGGCCTTGCCCGCCGCTTTGGCAAGGGGCTGGTGCTGCGTCTGGATCAGGCCATGGGCAGCGCGCCCGAACCCGTCTCTCCCGCCCGGCCCCCGTATCACTTTGCCCTGCGTTTGACCCTGCCCGAACCCGTCGGGCTTGAGGCCGATATCCTCGCCGCGCTTGACCGGATGCTGCCCCGGCTGTGTGACAAGCTGGAGGCGCAGGGGCGCGGTGCGCGCACGCTCAGGCTCGAGGCGCATCGCACCGATCAGGCGGCAGAGGTGGTGACGCTGGGCCTGGCCCGTCCGGGGCGCGACCCGCACCGGATCAAGTCGCTTCTGGCGATGAAACTGGGCGAGATCGACGCAGGCTTCGGCATCGACATGCTGCGGCTGGAGGCGACAGAGACCGAACCGCTTCACGTCCGCACCACCACCGGCCACCGCGATGCCGGGCGCGCCGTCAGCGAACGGCTTGCCGCCACGGATGCGGTGGATGATCTGATCGGCCGGCTGGGCGCGCGCGTGGGGCTGGAGGCGATCACCCGCCTGCACCCGGCCTCCAGCCATATCCCCGAAAAAACCGCCAAACCCCTGGCTGCCGCCTGGTCGGAGCCCGCCCGCGACTGGCCTGCCGCCGTCAATCCGC